>JANYKG010000060.1 GCA_025358205.1 Armatimonadota bacterium | reverse complement strand
CGGTCGTAAGACGCCCTATCAGGCTGTCTGCGAATGGCACAAGAAATGCCCTGAACTATTTATCAAAGAGCCTGCTCACCTGCGGAACACTCTGTTCACAACGTGGTGAGACTTGACAGGTGACTTCTGAGACCTTAAGGTTTTGCTATCTCCCAGGAGTATCATGTGTCGTGGCGTGCCGGTTCCTTCGACCGCGATTGGCAGCCTGGCCCCCGATATCTGCAGAAGGAAGCGCTGCAGCTCCTCGGCGGCGTGTTTCTCCGATGCCGAAGCCTCCTTCGATAGTACGATAGTGTAGCTGGATTTGCCCTTGACGACGAGGTTGATCTTCGCTCCGAAAGCCGTGCCGAAGGCGGAGAGGACAAGAAGGGTCGCTATCACTGCTACTATTCCGCGTACACTTATATGCATGGTTGTGATTATATCAGATGCGATCTCAGCGGGCAATGAAGTAGGAGAATGGGTGGGTTGAGGCGAAAGGGCTAGAGTATTACGGTATCATGATGATCGGTAAGCTCCGGTTTATGCGTGAGCGCTGCTGTGGGAGGCAAAGGAATGTCGAGAATATGGATGGGTATACTGCTGTGCTTGCTACTGGTTGTTTCAGCGTCATGCGCGGAGCTTGTGAAATATGACTTTGAGGACGGCACGCTTCAGGGCTGGCGCGTTATTTCCGGTGATGCCGGGAAGCAGCCGGTCTCGAATAACGACGACCGCTATGGCGGGAACTTCAGCAAGCAGGGGCGCTACTTCATCGGCACCTACGAGAACATGAAGGATGAGGCTGTGGTGACGCTGCGGTCGCCGGAGTTCGTGTTGACTACCGGATACCTGAGCTTGTTGGTCGGCGGTGGGTATTCTCCTGATGGCGAATACGTTGCTCTGAAGAACGCAGCGAACGGCTCGATCATCAAGCGCGAGACCGGCGCGAACAGCGAGCGGATGCAGCGCAAGACCTGGGACGTGTCCGCGTACAAGGGCAAGAGGGTTTACCTCGAAGTTGTTGACCGCGAGACCGGCGGGTGGGGTCATGTGAATGTGGACGACATCCGAGAGCTTTCGGTTGCCGAGTCAACCGCATTGGCGAAAGAGCGCGATGCGAAGGTTGCAACTCGCGAACCGTGGGTAGCCGGTCTGTCAGCTCCGACGACGCGAACCGTCTATACCGGGAAGTCGCTTGATGATCTTGTGATGCCTATCGGGGGCATAGGCGCGGGGAACATCGGCATCTGCGGTGACGGCGCGCTAAGGCAGTGGCAAATCTTCAACAAGGTGAACACCGGGTGCGTGGTCCCCGGCCAGTTCTTCGGTGTGTTTGCCAAAACCGCTTCCGGTAAGTCCGTCGCCCGACTTCTGCAGAAAACATCCATTTCCGGCATACCCGCAGTCCAGGACACCGAGTTCATCGGCGAGTTCCCGATTGCCGAGGTCAGATACAAAGACTCAGCGCTGCCCGTGCAGGTGAGCATGGAGGCGTTCTCGCCGTTCATCCCAATGGACTCAAAGGACTCGGGCGTTCCCGGCATCTTCTTCGTCTTCAAGGTGAAGAACCCTACGAAGGAGGCAGTCACCGTCTCGCTCCTCGCTTCCCTTCAGAACGCGGTGAACTACGATGGCACGTCGAAGATTGACGGTGTGAAGTTCGAAGGCTATGGCGGAAATCAGAATAGACCGCTTGCAGATCCGAGTGCGACAATTCTGGACATGGACAACCCGTCCTTGCCGGTGGATGCGCATCAGAACGGCACGATGGCTCTGGCGACTCTACCAAAGACGGGGTCGGTCCGCGAATGTTATGACGATATCCCGGAACTCTGGAAAGATTTTACGGACGATGGATTCATCGGCACGGAGGCACACTATGCCGTGAGTCCGAAAGGGAGTACATGGAACGGAGCGATGTCCAACATTGTACATCTCAAGCCAGGCGAGGAGAAGCAGGTCGTCTTCTTCATCACATGGCACTTCCCGAATTTCTATGCGGAGTACGACGCGAACCTCGCGAAGGGACGCATCGGAAGGATGTACAGCCAGTGGTTTGCGTGCGCATGTCGTGCCGCATCCTACATGGCTGCGAACTACCCGAAGCTCTCGAAGGAGACTCACCTCTTCCGGGACACCCTTTTCGACAGCAATCTCCCGTACTGGTTCACGAACCGGGTCTCCGCGCCGATCAGCACGCTCACCAGTCAGACATGCCTGTGGATCGAAGACGGCTCATTTAACGCGTTTGAAGGATGCGGATGCTGCCCGATGAACTGCACGCACGTCTGGAACTACGAGATGACCCTATCCGCCCTGTTCCCCGATCTGGAGCGGAGTATGCGGAATACCGATCTCACCGTTCAGCAGGAGCCTTCGGGCGCGATCAGGCACCGCACGGTCCTTCCGTTGTCTGCGCCAAGAGCTACCGGCCCGTTTGTGGACGGTCACCTGGGCACGATACTGAAATCCTATCGTGAGTACCAGCGCTCGGCGGACGGCGCGTGGCTGAAGAAGATGTGGCCGAGGATCAAGTCAGCCATGAACTTCGTGCTGCGCGAATGGGACAAGGATGCCGACGGGGTGCTGCTGAACGAGCAGTGGAATACCTACGATGCCGCGATGTACGGACCGAACACCTTCATCGGTACGCTCTACTTGGGCGCGCTGAGGGCGGCGGAAGAGATGGCGAAGGTCCAGGGCGATGCTGCAACAGCCCGAGTCTACCGCGACGTTTACGAAACCGGTCGAGCGCGGCTTGATTCGGTACTTTGGAACGGCGAGTACTACGAGCAGATAGCAACCAATGCCGACGCGGAGAAAAGTCCCGCGAAATGGCTTCTCAATGATTGGCCGAAGGAGACCCTGGACCCAGGCGCAAACCGTCCGTACGGCAGCGGCTGTCACGCAGATCAGTTGCTCGGCCAGTGGTGGGCGACTATTCTGGACTTGGGTTATTTGCTTCCCCAGGCCAGGGTGGACAAGTCGCTGGATTCCATCATGAAGTACGACTGGCGGTGGGATTTTGGTGAGGTGCCTCAGCAGCGGGCATTCGCAGGTGAGGGCGACAAGGGCCTGCTGATCTGCACATGGCCGAAGGGTGGTCGCCCGAACAACTCGATCCTTTATGCGGATGAAGACTGGACGGGCATAGACTATGAAGTGGCCGGTCTGCTCATTCAAGAGGGCAAGACCCTGGACGGATACAAGATCATCAAGGCTGTGGAGGACAGGTACAACGGTGTGCGTCGCGGCCCAATAATGAGAAGCCCATGGAATGAGATCGAATGTGGCGATCACTATGCACGAGCCATGAGCAGTTGGAGCATCCTCCTTGCCGCTCAGGGCATGACGTACTGCGGGCCGAAGGGTATCATCGGATTCGACCCGAAGGTCCAGCCGGACAACCATCGATCGTTCTTCAGCGCCGCTGAGGGGTGGGGGACATTCGCCCAAAAACGTGATAAGAGCACTCAGACGGACACGCTTGCGGTGAAGTTCGGCAAGGTGGCCCTGAAGCAGATTGCTCTGACGACGAAGCAGGCTGTACGTCCGAAGAGCATAGTCGTGAAGAAGGGCGTGGTGCGGCTGAGCGCGGCAGCGGACTATGCCAAGTCCCGTCTAGCCGTGAAGTTGAAGGATACGGTAGTGGTTCGTGCAGGTGAGACTCTATCTGTTACAATGTCGTGGTAGATTGGGGAGGCTATGATGATGAAGATTAGGCTTACGGTGTTATGCTTGTTGCTGGTTTCGGTGCTTATGCCTGCAGAGGCTAACTTGGTAGAGATTAACCCGGATTTCGCCAACGGGTTGAGCGGTTGGGAGTTGTACGGCAACGACAAGGCGTTGATCAAGATGGGCGACAAGGAAGGCCCGGGCGGCAAGAACTGCGCTGTAGTGCCTACCGGTCATGCGAGCATATCGCAGGGCGTTCTGCTGAACCCTCACCGGCTGTACGACCTAACCTTCAAGTTCAAGCAGTCTTCGCCGACAGTGACGGGGCGCCTGGTCTTCTTCTACAACAAGGTGAAGGGGCCGAACGCCAACGCAGGCGTGACGACGACGCTCTTCCCACACGGAAAGACCGCGTCATCCCAGGGATGGTCGGTTTTTCACGGGATACTCAAGTCCCCTGGTGACACGGTTGCCGGGAAGTTGATACTGAGCGCCGATGGACTTGGCGAGATGCGATTCGCGGAGGTCGTGCTGACGGAACTGCCCGACGATACTAAAGCTGTCGCCGACATCGCGTCAACCGACCTTAGTTACCTGCCGACGATTCGAACGAAGGCCCCGCTGTTTTCTGATCTCTTGTCCGACCAGCCAGGTGGGCATACGGTGATCGAATGGACTCACAATCTTAACAAGGCCAACCTTCCTACGGATATGGCGGCAAGGTATACAGATGAGCAGTGGAAGGCCGAAATGACCGGCTCGTTTGAGGATGCCGGTGCGTCGCACATGTACCTTTACTGGCTGCCGGGTCACCGTGATGACGCAGCAGGTTTGTATAAGACTTACGGGATAAAGTTTGACGTTAGCTGTGAGACTAGCGCTGTTCCCGCCGCTGCCATCAAACTGGGTGCTGAGGTTCTGAACCCAATCGCCAGTTCCACCACGGCGACCGACAAGAAGGTATCGCTGGTGGACCCGGCTTATGTGCAGGCGGCCAAGGACGTGATAGTCAAACTGGGGACTGAGTTCAAGGGGCAGCCGTACGTCTTCATGTTCCAGGGCAAGGACGAGCCGAGCGTCGCGATACCCGAAGGCCCGGTCTCGACCTGGGGACCGTTTGGCAAGCAGTGCGCCAAAGAGGTTCTGAACGACTTTGGCTACGGCAAATACGCGATGCCCGCGCCCGATGATCCTGCTTTTGTGAAGGACACCGCAAACGAGCCGTTCAGGTGGATTGCGTTCAACCGCTGGATGGCGCAGAAGTATGCCGACTCCAAGAAGGTGATGCGTGAGGCGCTGAAGTCCGTTGATCCTGCAGCCAAGTATAACGTCTGCGATTTCTGGTTCATGTCGGGGTTCACGCCGTACGATTTCGCGCGGATGGGCGAATACAGCGACATCGTGGAGTGCGATCCCTACGCGAGTTCGGGCGAGAAGCAGTTGGGCAGGGGACTCTACAATCACGGTTTCGGGCCGAAGTTTTTGGGTGATATCAGCGGTAGGCCGGTGCGTTCGGTGGTTCAGGCGTTCGACTACGCGGGTTACGAGATGACGCCCGATGACTTGCTGGAGTGGGTGAGCCAGAGCCTGCGGGCCGGCGCACAGCACATCTCCTACTACCAGATGGACAACCCCAAGTACACCGATCCCGATCGTTGGAAGATGATGTTGTACATCTCCAAGCTGGTCACGGAGATGAATGCGATCAAGCTCCCAACCGACCCAGAAGTGGCGATACTCTACTCCTCGGATTCGAACCGCGCGGACGGCGGCTCGGCGAAGGCAAATGAGCTGTATACCGCCTACTCGTACCTGGGCGAGCGCGTCGGCTCGTGGTTCGATTTCGTGGACGATGACTCGCTGGCGCGCGGCACGAAGAGCCTGGCGAAGTACAAGGCGGTCTACATCCCCTACGGCAAGTACGAGCGGCAGTCCATCGTGACGATGCTGGAGAAGTATGTGAAAGAAGGCGGCACGGTCATTAGCGGCGATCCAGAGGTCTTCTCGTTCGCCCCGGACGGCAGCGAGCTGTCTAAGAAGAGGCGGGAAATCTTTGGCATTAAGGTGGTCGGCGCGAAGTCCCGCGAGAGAATGGTCGTTAGCAAGTCGGACTGGACCGGAAAGACTGCAGGCCAGACGCTCCCGGTCTACAAGCCGACGGACAGAGGCGGCTGGTATGCGGACAACGGCGTGGCTGTGAAGACGGCGCGCAAGGGCGTTCAGGTGTTGGCGAAATTCGAGGACGGGTCACCAGCGCTGACGGTTGCGAACTACGGCAAGGGCAAGGCGATTTACTTCGCAGCCAATCCCTTCGTCCCGGCGTCCCTCTGCGAAGGCGCCGGCTGGGAGTCGCTCTTCCGCGCCCTCCAAACCCACCTCGGCGCCAAGACCGACCGCCCAATCTGGCGCTTCAAGCTTCCTTCTCCTAAAGAATAGCAGTATTCGATACAGGCGGCGGTAAGGGCTGTGGCGCAATTTAGCCTTGCGATGCACGACCTGTATGGAGTGCGTGTGGTCTTGACACCGCTTTCGACTAGGCGGCTCGACGCCGTTCGGTCCTGCGATAATTGTTGTGGTTGTGCTCGCCAGCGCCGCGATGTCAAGCCATCGCGGGGGAAAGCAAAGTCGAGCCTTTGCACTCCATATAACTGCTCTCGGAACCGCTATTGTCTTCTGAACGTCAAGCACGTGAGTGAGCTTGGAGGGAAGGTGAACGCCGTCCCGTCGGCCTCGGTCTTCACCAGTGATTCCTTGATGGTGATCTCTTCCGGATTCTCGAACGTATTGTGCGACATGAACGTATCGCCAGAGATGGACTGAACCTTCACTTCGGGTCGAGCAGAGAATCCCGTGAGCACGATCTGCGCTGTCAGGGAGTCCTTCGCGCTCCGGTTCGTCACCAGCAGATTCAGTTCCTCGCCCGCGTCGTCCAGAAGCGCGACGGCATCCAGTGCCGGAACATCTTTCACTTCGGACAGTGAGGGCAGGTTCTCGCTGTCATACCACGGGCTGGTCAGGCTGATGCGGACCGGCCAGCGCCCGGACTGAGTTGCGTAGAGCTTGTTCGCGTAGAAGACCGGATTAGCAAACACGCACTCCCGGTGCTTACGAAGGCCCGCGCCGTGGTTGACCAGCGCCGACCGAGTGATCAGTTCCACCATGCCGTCGAGCCGAATCGCCATGTTCAGAATCCCGGCGTAGAAGGGGACCTCCGCCAGCGAGTGGCAGTCGGGCAGTTCGCGTTTCTGCGTGAAGAGCATCAGCTCCGTGATCGCGATCTTGGGGTCCGCAACTCCTCCGTCCGCCATTGCCTTGGTCATCGCCAGGATGTCCTGCTCAGCAAAGACCGGGAAGGCGACCAGAGCGTTATACACCGTCTCGGGACAAGTGTCAGCCGGTACCTCATGCCCAATGAGATAGTGGACGGAGAGCGAGCGAATGATGCCCGGATGCCTCGCGATCACCGGCGCGTTGAACTTCGGGTCCTGCCCGTTGGCGATGAGCACGATGCTCGGGTCGCGCGCCAGCATTGCATCGTGGAACGCCTTGTAGCGGTCGGCGTACTGCTCGGGCGTGCAGTGGCCGATCTGCCAGTCGCCCCAAAGCTCGTTGCCGACCTCCCAAATCTTGATTCCGTAGGGTTCGGGATGGCCGTTCTTCGCACGAAGCGCGCCGTACTCGGTGGTAACATCGCCGTTGCAGTACTCCACCCACTCCGCGGCTTCCTCGGGGGCGCCGTCACCGGCGTTGACGCAGATCATCGGTTCGCAACCGACCAATTCGCAGAAGGTCAGCCATTCATCCGTGCCGACGTGGTTGTACTCCTCGTGATTCCACGCGCAGTTGTTGCGCATGGGCCGCTCGTCAATCGGGCCGATGCCTTCCTGCCAGCGGTAGCCCGAGACGAAATTGCCGCCGGGGAACCTGAGCAGCGGGAGCTTGGCGTCCTTGAGCATGCGGATGATATCCGGGTCGAAGCCCTTCACGTTGTCCGCCGGGAAGAGCACGCACTGGTCGAGGTAGACGGTCCCCGGCTCATTAGCAGTGACGGTGAAGAGCAGCGCCTGGCCGGTCTCGATTCCGTTGCGGTCAATGGTGAACGACACCTTGTGCTGGTTCCATTCCGCCGTTACGTTGGCGATCACCGCACTGCCGATCTTCTTGCCGTCGGTCGTCCGAACTGCGAGGTGAAGCGACTTGCACGCTCCATTGACCCAGATGCTCGCCTCGTACTTGTCGGTTCTGTGCGTCGGCAGGTAGATCGGCTGTTGGATGCCGACTTCCGGGGACTCCAGCGAGGCGATCTCGATCTTCTGCGACAGGTCGGAGTTGATCCTGTCATCGGACGGCGAGTAGGTGACATCGCCTTTGCCGAAGCGACTCCAGTAGTAGGCGACACCGGCCCTGAAGCTGTCGAGTTGATCGGGCACGCCGTAGACCTTCTCGCGCCATCGAAGCCGCGCGTTTAGATCATCCTCGCCCTTGTTGCCGAAGTAGTGCGCCGGCTCGAAACCGGGGTTGCGGAGGAGTTGCGCCCACATACCGAAGTAGACGTTGTCGAACAGGTGCTCGGCGAACTGTCCGTACAGCCGTCGCGAAACGGGTGTGCTGCGCTTTTCGGCGGCAAAGACTTCTATGAGCGGTTGGCCGCCCGCGATGAACTCGACAAGCGGCTTGGCGGCTGTATCCATGGGGTTTCTCCTGTGATTGATTGACCGGTGATCGGCCTTCCAGACTCCGGTATTATACAGACCTATGCCACAGAAGTGAAGGGTGTGATGCCGTTTCACTGGGAGCGCGGGTGTCCTCACCCGCTTC
>JANYKG010000194.1 GCA_025358205.1 Armatimonadota bacterium | reverse complement strand
TGAATGACGCGGGCCATACTAAGCCGCGTTAACGGCTAAAAACACTGTGATATAGATGCCCACGTAGGCGGTGATTGCGGTCTGCAGCAGCCGCCTGATAAATAAAGGGTTGTGTTTGCGATAAGACTCGGCGGCGACTATGGCAACACTGGTAGCCGCCATTTTGACAACGAAGAAGAACCCATATCCTCGGGCTAGGCACATAGCCATCAGCGGATTCGCCTCGGTTGCCCTGCCGGCGGAGATGAACATAATTGTGAGTACGGTGTCCGCAAGGCATACCAGAAACATTATCAAACTCTCTCTGCTGATGCTCAAACTCACTGATACCACCTGGGAGCTTCGGACCACCGTCCCGTGCCCTTACCTTTCTGCTCTGTACATCCAGCCCGACGGCCTCATGAACCATACACGCAAGACCCGTGCCATTCGACCCAGTAATACTACCTAATTTGACCCAACTGCTCCTCGGTGCTATACTTTGCAGGCGAGACTGCGGCCTCCACGCTCCTGAAAATGGATCAAACTCGACTATGGAAAAGCTAGACGCACAACTACTTAACATCATTCAAAGCGAGTTCCCCGTCTCGGCACGGCCCTACCAGTCACTTGCGAAGAAGCTGGAGATATCCGAAGATGAAGCCCTTGATAGAGTTCGGCGGTTGGCCGAATCCGGCATCATAAGGCGCATCGGCCCTTCGTTCGATAGCCACAAGCTTGGCCACGTCAGCATACTCGTCGCCGCAAAGGCGCCGGCGGAAAGGCTTCAGACCGTCGCCGACATTGTCAGCAAGTTCCCACAGGTAACGCACAATTACGGGCGCGATCATGAGTTCAATTTGTGGTTTACGCTGATATGCAGGGACAAGGATGAGATAGTACGAGTGCTGAACCGAATCACTGAGCAGGCCGGCGGTATCGAAACGCATACGCTTCCATCAGAACGAATGTTTAAGGTCAAGGTGAGATTCGAGTTTTGATGAATGAACAGCAGAAACGGATAATCAGGGCGCTGCAAGCCGGGTTGCCGATCTCACTGGAACCTTACAAAGAGGTTGCAGCAGGTATCGGAATCACGGAAGAGGAGCTTCTGGAGCAGATAGGCCAGTGGAAAGCTGACGGGACTATTCGCAGACTCGGAGCGATACTTCGACACCACGACGCAGGGTACTCCACGAACGCGATGGGCGTGTGGAACGTGCCTGACGACCAAGTGGAGTCATTCGGCGCTGAGGCATCTGCCTTGCCGCAGGTGAGCCACTGCTACCAACGCCCCCGGTTCGCCGATTTCCGTTACAACCTGTACACTATGATCCACGGCAAGACCAGAGCGGAGTGCGAAGAAGTTGCTCGCCGGATATCAGAGCAGAACGGCATCACGGAATACAAACTGCTTTACACAACGGCCGAGTTCAAGAAAAGCAGTCCCGTCTACTTCGCGGAGAAGCCGGAATGACCGAACATACACAGGATTTGGCTAAGACGCTCAGGGGATCAGGATTCTTCGGCACGGTATCGGACGACCTCCTGAGAAAGATAGTCCGCATATCCAAGGCGGAGAACTATGACAAAGGAAATCTCATCTTCGCCGAAGGAACTCCGTGCGAGGGCATGTACATAGTGGCATCGGGCGCGGTGAAGATATACAAGATCGGTCCCGACGGCCGCGAACACGTGCTCCACGTGGCTGAGCCGGGAGACGCGTTTGGCGAGGCGGCGATATTCCTGGACGGCAAGGGCTACCCGGCATACGCGGGAACGGTGCGCAAGACCGAAGTGGCGTTCGTCCCCAAACGCCTTCTGCTGGACATACTCGGACAGGAACCCGAGCTAACGTTTCAGATACTCGGGTCGCTTGCCGAGTGGACGCACAAGCTGGTGGCCAAGCTAGAGCTTCTGGCGCTGAAGGACGCGAGTTCTCGGCTGGCAGGATACCTGATGGGCCATGCGACAACGTCACCCGCGGGGAAGCTGGAAGTACACTTATCCATTCCGAAACAGACTCTCGCCGCGCAACTGGCTATGAGCAGCGAGACACTCTCCCGACTGCTCACCAGGTTCGAGGCGGAAGGGCTGATAGATTCGGATGGAAAGCATATTCTAGTAATCAAACCCGAGGATCTATCAGAAGTATCCGACTGGGGAACCACAGATTAAAGGATGAGGATATCCATATGAAAAAAGTAGTCAGCGTCAGCCTTGGATCGCCAAAAGGTGACAAGAAAGTAACCGCCACTCTAATGGGCGAGGAGTTCGAGATATCCCGTGTGGGTACCAACGGCGACATGGCGAAGTTTGCCGAGCTTGTGCGAGAGCTTGACGGCAAAATCGATGCCATCTGCCTCGGAGGGATTGACCTGTACCTGTACGCGGCCGGTGGAAGGCGTTACACGATTCGCGACGCTGCGAAACTGGCGAAAAACGCGAAAATCACACCAGTGGTAGACGGCAGCGGAATCAAGAACACGCTTGAACGTGAGACGGTGGAGTGGCTGCACCGCGAGAAGATAGTAGACTTCCCAAACAAGAATGTGCTGGTGGTATGCGGGGTAGACAGATTCGGGATGGCCGAAGCCATCGCCAGCCACGCCAAGTCCGTGGTATTCGGCGACTTGATGTTCAGTCTCGGCATTCCCATTCCAGTGCGCTCATACTCCACACTCAACACGGTGGCCCGAACACTGCTTCCCCTGGTCTGTGCCCTACCCTTCCAGTGGGTCTACCCAACCGGGGAAAAGCAGGAGAGGATCACGCCCAAGTTTGAGGGAACCTTTCGCTGGGCTGATGTGATAGCGGGCGACTACAAGTACATCGGGCGGTTTATGCCGCCGCCGGAATCGGGCGCGCTGGCCGGAAAGACGGTTATCACAAATACGCTCACCAGCGAGGATGTAGAGAACCTCAAAGCACGCGGAGTGAAGACCCTCATCACCTCGACCCGCGAGTTCGACGGCCGCACATTCGCGACAAACGTACTGGAGGGCATCTGCATAGCACTCGCGGGCAGACGCCCAGAGGACATGTCGCCGCAGGACTACCTGGACGTACTCAAGAAGATGGACTGGACGCCGACAGTACGGGATTTGACGTAGTCATTCAGTGGACAAGTGCCGGGTAGTGAGTCAAACCCGAAACCTGGCGACTGGAATTCAGTACCCTCTCCCGAAAAAGGGCCGGAATTCGCAATGAACTCCGACCCTTGCATATTCAACCGATTATACGGATTCTCCTACCGAGTCTTCTTCACCGCTCCGGTCGTCACCTTGACCGGCTTTGTCACCATGACGCCCGGCTGCTGTGTCGTCGTGCCGCCCTTTGGTTGTGCCTGCGGTTGTGTCACCATACCGCCCTGCTGCTTCTTCAAGGCCTCCTGCTGTTTCTTCGCCGCTTCTTGCTGCTTGTTGTAGTCCGCCAGCCACTTCTCCTCCGCCGCGATTAGCGGGGCCACCTTGGCCGGTAAATGCTTCTTCAACTCCTTGTACTTAGCCATAAGCTGGCTGTGGACAGTGGGATCATCCATCGCATTGTCAGACACAAAGGTCAAGTTCTCCAGCGCCTTGTCATATGCGCCTTCCTTTATGTTGATTGCAACCATCATGTTTCTCAGGTCGTTCGATTCCGTGTAAGTCAGCGCATCGTCCAGCGCCTTCTTCTCCTCGGCCTGATATTTCGCTGTTTCTTCCTTCTTGGACGAGAACATGCTCGGCGATTGCAGCCACTGGTACAGATACGCAAGCTGAGAGTATATACGCGCCATCGCCGCCGGATCGCCCG
>JANYKG010000180.1 GCA_025358205.1 Armatimonadota bacterium | reverse complement strand
GACTTCAAGCGACCGACTCTAAGACCAGCTTCGCCATTGACGGTCCCGGCAGCTTCGTGATCAGCACGCCAAACGGCGACCAACTGACACGCGGCGGCAGCTTCACCCTGAGCGCAAAGGGTGAGATCGTCAACCACGAAGGCTTCACGGTCATGGGAGAGAAAGGTCCAATCCAGATCACCGGCGCGGACTGGAACGTTGACAAGGATGGCAACGTGACTTCCGCCGGCGCGATTGTAGACAAGATCAAGATCGCCAACGGATCCACCGACCCAGCGAAACCCACCACAATCATGCAGGGCTACCTGGAATCCTCAAATGTGAATACGGTGGATGAGATGGTTGGCATGATTACCGCGCTTCGTTCTTACGAAGCCTGTCAGAAGAGCATCCAGAACCTTGACCAGACGCTGGATAAACTTATCAACCAGGTCGGCAAAGTAGCATAGGGTCGCGAGTGAGACTTCTCGCACCGCAAAAAGCGGCGCTGTCAGTCTCACCGCGAAGAGAGTGAAAATGCGCTGCATTTTCAGAGGGGGCTAAGTATGATTCGAGCTTTGTGGACAGCCGCTACCGGAATGGCGGCACAGCAACTGAACATTGATATCATTTCAAACAACCTGGCGAACGTGAATACCGCTGGGTTCAAGAAATCTAGAGTGGACTTCCAGGATCTGATGTACCAGACCCTGAGATCCGCCGGTGTAAGCGAGGCGCAGGGAGTACAGGTGCCCACCGGCATACAGGTAGGACACGGCGTTCGCCCGGCAGCGGTTCAGAAGATCTTCTCGCAGGGCGAATTCCAGCAGACGGACAACCCGTTGGACCTCGTAATTGAAGGAGATGGGTTTTTCCAGGTTCTGATGCCAAACGGCGGTACCGCATACACGCGGGACGGATCATTCAAGCTTGACGGACAGGGCAGACTGGTCACCTCAGACGGCAACCCTATGGACCCTGAGATCACCATTCCGGCTGAAGCCACCAGCGTCTCCATAGGCGTTGACGGCACGGTGGAAGTATCACTTCCCGGCCAGACCAACCCTCAGGCTGTGGGCAATCTGCAGCTTGTGAAGTTCGCAAACCCGGCGGGCTTGATGAACCAGGGCCGCAACCTCTTCAGCCAGTCCGCATCATCCGGCGAGCCGCTGATAGACACACCGGGACTGAACGGCCTGGGCACCATCCGCCAGGGCGTGGTGGAAATGTCCAACGTGAAGGTCGTTGAAGAGATGGTCAACATGATCACCGCTCAGCGCGCCTATGAAGTCAACTCCAAGGCGATTCAGACAGCCGACGAAATGCTGAGCACGGCTAACAACCTGAGGCGTTAAGTTATGAAAACCATTCTCTGCATAATGCTGGCCATAGTATCCCTTCGGGCGATGGGCGCTCAGCAGACCGCAATAGCGGTTCGGCCTGAGAACACCGTCATCGGAACAAGCTGCGTACTCGCCGAAATCGCGAACGTGCAGGCCGACGCAGGCGCAGCGCAGAGAATCAACTCAGTCACGATATGCTCCTCCCCTCTTCCCGGCAAGTCCAGGAAGATCACGAGAGAGCAGATAGTGATCGCGCTTCGACGAGGCGGCATCGCGGATGGTACATACGATCTGCTGTGTCCGGCTCAGGTAAGCATTATGCGCGATCAACGAACAGTCAGCGGCCAGATGCTTTTCGACACTGCGAAGGGATTTGCGCAGTCATCGGCAACATGGTCCGGCACTGTAGCGATTGAGTCACTGAGACTGCCCATGGATCAGCCGGTTCCAGTTGGAGAGCTGGAACTCCGGGTGCGAGCCGGCTGCCAGGGCATCCGCAAAGGCCAGTGCAGCGTGCCTGTGGAGATCGTCCTGGACGGCAAGGTCTACCGATTGGTGCAGGTATCCATAAACGTGCGGATCATCGCGCCGATACTGATCGCCACCAAAGCGATCACTCGCGGAGAAGCGCTCACCGCCGACAACACAGCAGTTGAAGAGAGAGACATCACCCGTTTGCCGGATGACGCGCTGACGGAGGCCCCGGCTGCCGACATGACCGCATCTTCACCGTTTGCTCAGGGCGCAGTGATCCGAAAGCAGTGGGTGTGCGCTCCGCCCGCAGTAAAGTCCGGCGACTCAGTCCTTGTGATAGTAGAATCTCAAGGCATGAAGGTGACCGACAAAGGCACCGCAGCGCAGGATGGCCGACCGGGCGACCGCATTAGAGTAAGAATGGGCGGAGACGCTCGCGAGATTCGCGCGACGGTCTCAGAGCCTGGAATTGTAACGATTTCACTAGGCAGGAGAAGCAACTAATGAAAACCGGAATATGCATCCTACTCGTTCTCATAGCAGCAACATCCTTGTTCGCCGAATCCCTGTGGAAACCGACATCCTCCACCGGACTCTTCACGGACATCAAGGCGCGACAGGTTGGCGATGTAGTGACTGTACTCATCGTTGAGTCCTCTTCCACTACTCAGAAGGCCAGTACGGACTATGACAAGAAGCTGGATCACAAGAGCGATGCAGGCATCGGCAGCCTGATAAGCAAAATCCCGCCGTTCGACTTCACGTCCGCTCAAAAAGGTGGGGCATCAGGAAGCACCTCCAGAACCAGCAACTTCAGCGCAAAGATAACCGCCACGGTCATAAAGGTTTTACCCAACGGCAACCTGGTGATTGAGGCCACGAGAGGAATCAGCTCGAACAGCGAAAAGCAGCAAATCAAGCTGACAGGCACTGTTCGTCAGCAGGACATAGCGCCGGACAACACCGTGCTTTCCACATACCTGGCAGATGCGCAGATTGATAACTCCGGCAAGGGTCCGATCGGTGATCGCCAGAAGGAAGGCATCATCAGCAAGCTTCTCAAGTTCCTGTTCTAGATTGGCTTTCTAAGCATCATTCACTGCGTCGGTGAATAATGCGAACCAAGGAGATTTTACATGAAACGCGCACTCATTCTGACAATCGCAACCTGCATCCTTGGCGCCACTATGGCAGCCGCACAAACAGTAAGACTAAAGGACGTCGCGACGATAGAGGGCGAGAGAGGCAACCAACTCGTGGGATACGGACTGGTGGTTGGGCTTGACGGCAGCGGCGACACTCAGCAGGCGGCATTCACTGTGCAATCCGTGGCTAACATGCTGCAAAAGTTTGGTGTAGCAGTTCCAGTTGCCAAGATGAAAGTCAAAAACGTGGCAGCAGTTATGGTTACGGCCAACCTTCCGCCTTTTGTCAGACCCGGCAGCAAGATAGATGTGATGGTTTCGTCACTAGGCGACGCGAAAACACTTCAGGGCGGCACACTCCTGCAGACTCCGCTTCAGGCGGCTGACGGAAATGTGTATGCAGTATCGCAGGGTAACCTTTCCATCGGCGGGTTTGCAGCAGGCGGCGGCGGCGGATCAGTGACCAAGAACCATCCTACCGCTGGACGTATACCTGAAGGCGCCATTGTTGAGCGAGAGGTCCCGACAACGTTGACCGACGGCAAATCGCTGAACGTCCTGTTGAGCAACCCGGACTACGCCACAGCCGCCAGTGTGGCACAGGCCATCAACGCCAAGGTGGGTGCCGGATCAGCCTCCGCAATTGACGCGGGCACGGTCAAGGTCGCAGTGAGCGACCCTGCAAATCTGGTAAGTCTGATCGCTGACATCGGCGAACTGAGCGTGACTCAGTCAACTGTTGCCAAGGTGATAGTCAATGAGCGCACGGGCACTGTCATAATCGGCGGTGGTGTGAAGCTTTCTCCAGTGGCGCTTGCACATGGCAACCTGAGCGTGGAAATAACCACTCAAACCCAGGTCTCGCAGCCGGCTCCTGTATCCACAGGACAGACAGCCGTGGTACAGCAGAAGAACGTCACGGCCACTGAGGACTCCAACAAGCTCATGACGCTTAACACCGGCAACACTTTGGAAGAACTGGTGCGCGGACTGAATGAGCTGAAGGTCACACCCAGAGATATCATCGCCATTCTGCAGGCGCTGAAACAGGCAGGGGCGCTGCACGCGGAGTTGGAGATTATCTGATGAACATCGAGTCAACATCGCTGGTGAGCGCTACCCCTGCGACAAAGCAGGACGCCAAACTCAAGAAGGCCTGTCAGGACTTCGAGTCGGTACTCATCCAGCAGATGCTCACGGCCATGCGCCAGACAGTGTCAAAGTCCGACCTGTTCGGCGACCGTGAAAAGGAAGATATGTTCCAGGGAATGCTTGATCAGGAGACATCGGTTCAACTTTCTAAGTCCGGCTCGCTGAAAGTTGCCGAGTTGCTGTACAAGCAGCTTTCTATCGCCGAGAAGACACCGAATACAGACAAGGCGCCGATCAGCACACTTGACAGAAATATTAGATAGGCAGAGGGGACAAGAATGCATATCGCAAACGCGCAAGTTAATAAGGTTTTCGAACTGCACCTGCACAAAGTGTACAGCGCTCAGTTTCGTCCCACAGACGCGTTGAGCAGGCCGGATAAGCTCACACTCTCTGGGCGTGCAAACGAGATACAGGCGATCAAGAGCCATATCTCAATGCTACCGGATATCAGGAATGAGGCAATCCGCCCGCTGCAGCAGCAGATCAGCAAGGGTAACTATCAGCCGTCCGATTTTGACACGGCATCAGCGATCATAGCCGGAGTGGCACGTAATTAGCCTGCAGTAACGCGCAGGCCGGGAGACGCTATGGAACGAGCAATAGAGAATGAAATAGCGGCGACGATGAGCAAGAGGCTTGACTGCATTGCCGCGCTGGTCAAACTGGCCGAACAGCAAAGGGACATTCTCATGACAAGCAGACATGATGATCTGGCAGGCAATCTGGCCGCGCATGACCCTCTACTGGTGGAGATCAAGCAGGTGGAGAAGCGCGAGGAGACACTACGCGCGCAGTTGCCTGATACTTATCAGAGTGACAATCCATTTGAATCACGATTGAGAGTTGCGATTGCAGCGCAAGCCGACAAACTCTATGCGGTCACTACTACGAACAAACAGCTTATGATCAGACAGATGGAGTTTGTGAACTTCACCTTGGGCATGATATTCCGAACAGCAACGGACACACATGCAACCAGCGCAGGAAACAATCCCGCGCTAATGATTGACTCACGGGCCTGACCCGCATTATTCACGAAAAAAGTGAATAATGCTCAGAAGGCCCTGCATTATGCGGCACATGCATAATGCAGGCAGACAACGGAGGGTTCCAATGTCTAGCTTTTTTGGTCTAAACGTAGCATTAACAGCGCTGCGGGCTAACCAGTCCGCGATGGACATCACCGGCCACAATATCGCCAACGCCAATACCGAAGGGTATCGCCGGCAGGAAGCGGTAATGACCGCCAACACGCCGTATTCCAGCAACATCGGCGGATCGGCCACTACCATCAGCCAGATGGGCACCGGCGTCATTATGTCGGAAGTGCGGCGAACCCAGACTGACTTCATGGACGCCCAGGTGAGATTCGAGAACTCCTTGGTCGGAATGTGGTCGGCCAAAGATGACACACTGAAGCAAGTAGAGCCGGTGCTCAACGAACCAGGCGACACCGGCCTATCCGCCATGATGAACCGGTTCTGGGGAGCATGGTCAAATCTGTCCGCGGACCCGGAGAGCATATCCGCCCGAACAACAGTAGTCTCGACAGGTACCGCGCTCACTAACCAAGTACAGACGGTCTATCAAAACATCCACTCTCTACAGACTGACTTGAACACCCAGATTACGGACAAAACCAATGAGGTCAACGGCATCATTCAGGAACTGGCGGATATCAACAATCAGACTGTCAGGGGAGCGAACGGCCAGTTCCAGCCTAACGACCTGATAGACAAACGCGATCTACTGATTGAAAAGTTATCCAAACTGCTGAAGATAGAAGTGCATGGATCTGCCGGCGCCAACCTCATAATCAGCGTCGGGGGCCACGCGCTAGTGCAGGGCAACTGGTCTTCTAAGATCACCATCATGCCTGATGCGAATGACCGAGCCCAACTGAAGTGGTCCGATGACGGCACGAGCGTTGAACTGAATGGCGGAGAGATAGGCGGACTTATGACCGCTAGAGATGACACCCTGGACGGCTACCTGGCCTCAATTGACAACATGGTCAGCATCATGCGCAGCAGAGTGAACGGACTCCACTCGCAGGGATTCGACGCTAAGGGCAATGCATGCGGTGACTTCTTCACCGCCGGTACAACCGGTGCAAATTTCAGCGTGGATGCCAGTATACTAGCCGACCCGTCGCGCGTTGCCGCATCAAAACAGATCGGGATCGCCGGGAACAACACGACCGCTGACGATATCGCCAAAGTTGCGGGGGACAAACTGATTGACCAACGCACCATCGGCGAAACGTACACCGCGTTGGTTACTCAGATCGGCGCAGATGCCAAAGAAGCCACTGTGCACGCCGATGCTCATGTGTACAGCCTGAACCAGCGGCTGACGCAGAGAGACTCAGTGGCGGGTGTATCCATAGATGAAGAAATGTCGAACATGGTGCGGTATCAACAGGCGTACAACGCCGCCGCACGCATATTCACGGTGATGGATGACATGCTCAAGACGCTAATCAGCGCCGTCTAGTCAAGATGACTAGCCCGCATTATTCACGAAGAACGTGAATAATGCTCAGAAGGCCCTGCATTATGCGGGATGCGCATAATGCAGGCTAGAGATCGAGAAGAGGTTTTATCATGAGAGTAACGTTCAATATGATGTCCCGCAGAGTTCTTGATAGCATCAACAGCAACGCCGCGGCGCTGCTGGATCTCCAAGCACGCTCGGCTTCCGGCAAGAGAATCCTGAAACCATCTGACGATGTCAGTGGAACAGGACGCGCCATGAGTCTCAGGTCTACGCTCACCGGCATAGAGCAGTACCTGACGAACAACGATGCCGTTAAGACGCAACTGGAGGTCTCCACCAGCGCCATGGACACTGTGGTGGATAAGATCCAGAGGGTGCGCAACATTGCTGTGGAAGCGGCAAACTCCACAACCGGCGCTGAAGGCGGGGCGGCCTTGATCGCCGAGCTGGACGAAATCACCACGTCACTGGTAGCAGCCGGTAACTCCCAATACTCGGGCAAATACCTGTTCTCCGGCAGCTTGACAAACCAACCGGCAATTGTCCCAAATGCGGCTTGCAACCCGCCCTACCTGTTCGCCGGCAACGACACTATGATGAAGGTGCAGGTGTCACCCTGGACGAGTACCGGCTCGAATGTCGCGGGACGGAAGCTGTTCAATCTGAACGGCTCTGCAGCGCCCGCAGCGCCGGATATATTCGCCGTCATCGCATCGTTGAAGCAGAATATTCTGGATGGCGATCACACTGCGGTGTCTACCAGTTTGACGGACATAGACGCTAATCGCATGAATGCGACGGCCATGCGTTCCGAAGTTGGCGGCCGCATAGCCACCCTGGAAAGCGCATCAGACTCACTACTGGATTCGAAGACATCATTGTCCAGTCTGCTCTCCAAGACCGAGGATGCAGACATGGCGCAGACAATTATGGATCTGCAGACCCGAGAGAACATGTATCAGGCTTCCGTATCCACGGCAAGCAAGATACTCAATATGTCATTAGCGGACTACTTCAAGTAGTGCGGGAAAGAATTACCACGATGGTAACGAAAATGCTCTGCATTTTCGAAGGAGAGAAAGGAAATGGTCAAAGTGCAAACCACTAGATTCGGAGAGATTACCGTATCCGAGAAGTCTGTAGTAAACATGCCGGAGGGCATGGTGGGCTTCGGAGATTACAAAAGGTACGTCCTGTTGGAAGATAAGCCGGACACGCCGCTGAAATGGCTGCAGTCATTGGACGAACCGAGCCTGGCGTTCATCGTCGTAAATCCACTGGAGTTTGTGGATAACTACGACTTTGATATACCGGATGAGGATGCGGATATGCTGGGGCTGGAATCGCCGGATCATGCCGTGGTGCTCACCACCGTTACCGTTGACGCCAATGGCTGTGAGGTCACTACAAACCTCCTGGGACCAATCGTCATAAACTCTTTGACACTTGATGCAAAACAAATTGTGGTTCAAGACGAAAGATATGGAACAAAACACTTGATCGGTAAAAATGCGGGTGCCGTACCGGCCGCTCATGCGGTCGCGAAAGCGGCATAACCAAGGATGGTCTCCGCAGCCAAGGAAGGTAATTAAGATGCTGATCCTGGCCAGAAAAGTAGGACAAAAGATCGTGATTGGCGACGATGTCGAACTCACGGTTGTGGAAGTAAGGGGCGATCAGGTAAGACTGGGCATAACTGCTCCGCGAAGCATAGCGGTTCACAGAAAAGAACTGCTGGAACAGATAGCCGCGGAAAACGCCCAGGCGGCCAGTACCGCACAAGATGCGGCTGAAGACCTGTCGAAAATCCTGCGCGCAAAGAGCGGATAAAGTTTGCGCCAAAAGCCTTGGCTTCAACGCGCAAGGCGGGTAAGGCGCGAAATATCACGGTCACAGTGGAAGGAGCGTGGTAATATGCCATAGGGTGCGTGAAATCACGTGCCGTGATGAAAGTTTGGCCGAGCTATTTCGTAGAACGGAGTAATGCTCGGGAGGCGGCTGATGATGCAAGGAATGCAAAACCAGCGCCGAAGTTTCGCTCTCGGTGGCAACGTAAGCACTGGAGTCCGAGAGCGTAGGAACGGTAAGCAGTCCGGTGCAATCAAAACAAATGGGCATGATGCCCGGTGAGCAAGAACTGCTCACACTCATCCAAGGAGGAACGAGAAACAATGGCACTTCGAATTAACATGAACGTGGCGGCGCTGAACGCCCACAGACAGTTGCAGGGCACAGACAACGCCCTCGGATCGTCAATTGAGAAATTGTCGTCCGGTTTCAAGATCAACAGAGCGGCAGATAGCCCTTCTGGTCTGGCTATTTCCGAAAATCTGCGTTCGCAGGTTAGCGGCCTCGGCCAGGCGATCTCGAACTCGAACGATGCAGTCAACATGATAAAGACCGCTGAAGGAGCGATGGCAGAGATTCACTCCCTGCTCCGCACCATGCGCGATCTTGCTGTTCACGCTGCTCAGACCGGTACAAACGATTCTTCGGCTCGGGCTGCAGACCAGGCTCAGGTCGCTGAGACTCTGGCTACCCTGACGAACATCGCGAACAACACCGCGTTTGGTAACAAGAAGTTGCTGGACGGCACGGCTACAGGCATGATCTTCCAGATCGGCGCCAATGCAGGCCAGACCATATCGGTAGACATCAAGAGCATGAAGACAGATGCTATTGACGTCAGTGGACCGGTAGCTGCCGGACTGAATGCCAAGCTCACCGGCGTAATTCTGGGAGCATCTACTTCTCTTAGTACCAGCGCTACCGGCGTGGTCCAGGCGCTGCACGTAACGTCAATAGGCGCGCTGGCCACACATAGTGGTGGCGGCGCAGCCTACGCGAATGCGGCCGCAACAGTCCGTAACGCAGGCACCATTACCATCAACGGCCGCTCACTCGCAGTTGCTGGAACAGACACTGTCCAGAACGTCATTGATGCCATCAATGCCGACACAGCCAACAATGTTGTTGCCACATTCGCAGCCAATAAGGTCGTGCTAACACAGGACGCAAAGGGCAGCAACCAGGCAATCGCGTACAGTGAGACTGCGGACGTCATCAACGGTGGCGCAGCGAACAACTACATAACCTATGGCACCAATGCCCAGGCACATGTTGTCGGCGCATCCGGCCCGGAAGTGACGTTCGACAAGGGTTATGGCCTTACACTCGCAGACGCAGCTGGCGACCAGATCGTACTGGCCGGCACTGCGGTTGTAGAGGACCTGGCAGCAGCCTTCACAATGAGCGGCACAACGGCTGGCGAGGCCGCGCTGAAGAATGTTGATGACGTCAACGTTGCAACCGATGCAGCCGGCGCCCTCACGACGCTGGATGCCGCTATCACCCGCGTCTCGACAATGAGAGCCGAACTCGGCGCGAAGATGCTCTCCCTGCAGTCCAACGTGAACTCCCTCGGCGTAGCCAAGGAGAACATTGCGGCCTCAGAGAGCGCTATCAGAGACACCGACATGGCAGCAGAGATGGTCAACTTCACGAGGAATCAGATCCTTGAGCAGGCCGGCATCTCCATGCTCGCTCAGGCGAACAGCGCACCTCAGTCGCTCTTGAAGCTGCTGGGTTAAGCGTCAGGCTTGACGAAAGCCAACTAAACGTGGCCGCCCTACGGGGCGGCCACTGATCTCAAACCGTGATACTGACGGAATGAAGTGGTCTCACCGTGCGGCATGACGACGACGACTGCATTCCCACAGTATCATACGTTAGTGTGTTGT
>JANYKG010000169.1 GCA_025358205.1 Armatimonadota bacterium | reverse complement strand
GGAACACTCTGTTCACAACGTGGTGAGACTTGACAGCTGGCCTATTGGTCTGATCGGGCTAGGATTTGCCGTCATCCGGTGGCGAGAGCGCGATACAAGGGTCTGGTATGGGATTTTGCCGAGAAGATTACAGCAACCCCGCCCTCCCATGAGTTGGCGAGAGAGTATGTCGCCGATCTGCTCCTCATATCAAGACTAGGACTCCACAAAAGCTCGGTGGAGATGAAGAGAAAGCTGGGAAGGGCGTTGAGTGTCGCGCTCTCACTCAATGCCGACGAGTTGGTGCGCGAGTGCGCAGATGCGCTTCTAGATTTTGAGCAGCGTGTCGCCGTTGATAGAAAGGCAGGCCTCTGGGGATTTTCGTTCGATCTGCTATTATCCAATAAGAAGGTGCCACTGTCCAAGTCCGAGGAAGAGAGGATTATCAGCGAGCTTGAAGCAAGATTGGTCAGGCTCAGCAGTGGCTCAGACGATGCTCCACCTGACCCGTGGACCAGCGAACATGCAGCTAGTAGGCTGGCGACCTACTACCATGCTCGGAACAAGAGGGAGGACGTGCGCAGGGTTCTAGGGTATCTGCAGCTGGCATGCGAGGATGTCGTGGCGAAGGCATCCCCACTAATGGGTTACAAATTGATCGAGAATCTGCATTCCATGTATGAGCGTTTTGACCTGCACGACGAAGCGGCGACTATCTCGACGAGGATTCGCGAAATGGGACAGTGGATAAACAACGACTTGAGAGAGATCTCGCACTCGGTTGATATCCCGGCGGAGGAGTTCGAGGCCTACATCCAAGGGATGATAGCGGGGGGAATGGAGAATGCCATTCAGCGCATTGCAGCCCGATACATACCGAGGCAAGATGAAGTCGAGACGCGCGTGAGGGAGTTGTTTCAGAGCTACCCGCTCCAGTTCCTCGGGTCCAGACATATCACTGACTACCGTGGACGAGTAGTTGCGGTGATAGGGTCTCTTGAAGACGACATGGAGGGACATGTTGCTCGCCAGATGGCTCAAGACATGTCCTTTTCGTCCACATTCCTCGACCCTGTCATAGCGCTGCTGATTGACACCTATGGGCTCACTCCAGACGTACTGTGTGATCTCATCAGCCGATCACCAATCTTCGTCGCCGACAAGCGGACCATTCTCAGCATCGGACTCACATCGTACGTCGAAGAAGACTACATCACGTCCGTTCACTTGCTCATACCTCAGATAGAGGATGCCATTCGAGAACTGGCTGAGGCGTTGGGGCGTGCTGTCCTCAAACGAGTCAGAAACGGGGGGTTTCATCTCAAGACCCTTGACGAGTTGCTGAGAGACAAGGGTGTGAGAGAAGTACTCGGTGATGGTTTCGCCGCCTACCTTCGGGTGCTGCTTACCGATCAGCGTGGATGGAACCTGAGGAACGATATATGCCACAGAGTCATGCCTAGCGAGGCCTTCGGCAAGGGGGTAGCTGACAGGATAATACACGCTTTGTTCTGTTTGAGTCTACTACGGAAGCAGGACGATTCCTATGCATAGCCATTCTCACATTTTCTACTTCGCTTCCACACTGAAATCATAAAACCGGTTCTTGCCCTCGCAGCCGGTGATGCCGACTTGGAAGAGGTCAGGTAGGTCCGAATCGGTGCAGCCAATCGTATGTCCGCCGACGCTGACCTGAATCTGCTTGCCGTTGACGGTCACCTTCATCTCGTACTTCGTCTTGGGCTTCAGTTCGAAATCGCTCCACGCCAGCTTGACATACGATGGTTTACCGTCCCGGTAGTAGTGCTGCCAGATGTTGATCCCGCCGTTATACGCCACAATCTCCGTGTGGTTCCGGTATTCCGGGTTAGCCTTGTCGTCCGCCCCCAGGGTATCTGCCAGCACGATCAGCGGCGCGAACTTGTCATCGAAGCTCATCGTGCAGGTGACCGCGACATTGCCGCCGACCTTGGGCTTGAGCACCATGCTGGTGTAGTCCTCTGTGGTCCCCTCCGGCGTGGCGTTCACAATGTGGTCGGCGTTCTGCACCCACTTGCCGAAGTAAGCCCATCTGGGACTCTTAACCATTATCCAGTCGTCCGCCTTCCACGCATTGCGGGCGAACCGGCAGTTATAGGTGAGCGCCGCGCCATCCTTCACCGGCGCTGCCTGGAGCGATACTGCCATCATCATAACAGCCGCGATCATCAGAAGCGCGACGCATAGTCTCTTTGCCATCTTGTTCCTCGTGGGTCTTTGCCGGAAGGTTCTGCCCGGCGCTATCTCGAATATAGCTTCTACGCTTAGATTCTAGGCTGTTCCAGCGGACTTGTCAACGGAGCACGGCATGAACGTTCGCAGACTGCGCTCGGGCGATGAGCAGTTGGCTGCGGCTCCTAGAAGGACTCTGCCGCGAGATAGTCGGGAAGAGAATGGTCTGTGGCTGATTGTCAATTGGGCAAGTTTGCCATGAACCACCACCCATTCCCTCACCGAGGTGCTGAATGCCGTTTCGATTCATTAGAAGGGTTGTAGATGCGTGGTGGAGTGATGTCTGGTGCCTCCACCGGACTCTCATCGCTCAGACACCCGTTGAGAACAGACCCCGTTCCGAGGCCAGGCCGGAAGTGACCGATCAACAACCGGACACGGGAACTCCGAAGAGTCCCCGCAAGATCAGGCCGATAGCCCTACTCGATCATTTCGGGCTGGCTGCGCGCGTGGAGCCGGAAACCATCATGGAGCATGAGATGGAGATCATGCGGAAGACGTGGCCTGACCAGGAGATCAGCTACACCAGGCATGAGTTTGCCAACCCGCTAGACGCCATCAACAGCCTGAGACCGTTCGTCGCCACTCTTCCACTGAAGTATCTGTTCCTCAAAGGGCGGAACGGCGCCTACTGCATCCTCACCAACGGGTATCCGAACCCAATGCCCAGCGTCAGCGCCACCGCCAAGCTGTGCGGGTTCGACGCACTAGATGTGGTCTACGAGGCGGACCCATGGCACTATTTCGTCGGGGCATACACATCGGATGCCCACGAGCGGCACATCGCATCGTCAGCCAGAGCGGCGGACGTCAACTTCTTCCAGACGCCGACTCCCTATGGTTTCGAGGACTCGGAGGCCATCAAGAAACTGAAGAAGGGGACGCCCATCGGTCGAGGGGAGATTGCCAAGTTCTGCGAGCTATTCGGCTGGCCGCTCCCAATGAGCCGCGAGGGATTGGAGTTCATCACCGAATCAACGATTTACGAACTGCCGCCGATGCGCCCAACAACCTGGGCTGGTGGAACCACTTATGCCACCGAGGACGAGGAGCGCGCGATCACCCTCATTCCGCCGTCGTGGATGGGTGAGGAAGTGGACGTGATGGCCGCACCCGCCGAGAATCCCGGGGTCGCTCAGCGGGAGGCCGTTCGGCGCAAATGGATGAAATTCCGAAAAGCTTTTCGGGCGGAACTGAAGGAGCGGCTCGGTTCTGTGCGTTGCGTGCTGGTGCTCCCGAGCGATGGCATGGAACGGCATGATTCCTGGATTGACGTTATCGCGCCGGACGACGGATGCCTGTTGGATGGGTTCGAGAATCGAGCCGTGAACGATGCAGTGCGTGAAGGCAGCTTTTTTGTCGAGGCGGAGGTCCAGGGAATAGACGAGCACAGAGACGTATATGTCGTGCTTGAGATGAAAGCGAAAACCGTTGAACAGAAGGACGAACGGCGGATTACATACGCTCCGAATGCTGATGTTCCCGTTCCTGCGTATGAGGGGGAGGGCGAACACCGGGCGCTCTTCGACGTGAAGGCGACATACGAAGGGTGATGAGGAATGGCTAACGTGCGTATTCGTAGTCTTTTGTCCCTTGCCGCAGTGATGGTAATCGTCGTCTCCGGATGCAGGGGAAAATCGAAGGTGGAGGACAAGGCCTTCGCTCGGCAGGTGATTGATGCCCTGTACGCTCGGAACTGCAACAGCATCCAGACGCAGGTTGTGGCCCTGAAGTCGCTCAACGAGACCATCGCCCAGAGTGGGTACGCCGCGAAAAGGAAGTACGGGGCCGTCAGAGGTCTGGAGTTTAAGAGCGCCGAGAGGATGAAGTACGGGCTGAAGAAGGTGATCTGGACCGTATCGGCCGAACGCGGCTCGTTCGATGTGACGATCCTGATGGACAAAGGCGACAAGATCGCCGCCATCGGGGTGTTCAACCCGATCACTATGTCCAGCCCCGGCCAGTGACCACATCGGACAATAAGCGCAACGCTGCTCTTGACTAGCATAGTGGTTAGGCGATATGCTGATGCCGAGGACATCATTGGAGACACCAACCAACACAACCACGCCCGAGATTGTTTATTGCGCGCGGCATCCCAAGGTGGAGACCGGCCTTTCGTGCGCATCGTGCGGAACGCCCATCTGCCCGAAGTGCATGGTGGTTACACCTGTCGGCATGAAGTGCCCGACATGCGGGCTTGACCGAAATTCACCTTTATACAAAGTGCCTCCGCATAGGCTGGCGCTTGCATGTATGGTGGCGGCGCTAGCCGGAGCGCTCGCGGGGGTACTCGGTCCAATAACGGGGTTCTTTGTGTTTTTCGTGTCAGCGCCTTACGGGTATTTCGCAGGCAGCATGGTCTTGCGGGCTTCGGGCATGAAGCGCGGAGTGAAGCTGGAAGTTCTGACCGGCGTGTGCATGGTGCTGGGTGCGGTGTTTCCGCGACTGGTGTTCTCGCTTATCGCCGCCTACAGCATAGGCGTACACGGACGCATCGCGCTTTCCACGGTGATCCCGCTCTTGATTGACCCGTATTTCTGGGTGGCGGTTGTTGTGTCCACAAGCAGCGCGGTATCCAAGATCAGATACCTGTGAGGGCAGGTTCCGGGTGCCAGGGAGAGGTGGTAGGTGGTTGGTGGTTGGTGTTAGGCGGGATACTTGATTCTCGTTCCTTGATTCTGTGATGAGTGACGAGTGATAGGACACATGGTCTCTCCCCGTTGGACGTTGAGCGTTGGATGTTCGAAGTTCGCGCCCTGGCCTAACACCTACCACCTGCCACCGAACACCTATTTGTGATGTTGCAGGAACCACTCGCCGAGCTTCTCCTCGCGGTAGGCCTTGTCCCACGAGTTGTGACCCACGCCGGGGTAGATCGTCAGCTTGCACTCACCGCCCGCGTCGGTCACCCACGTGGTCATCTCCTTTGAGCACTCCACATTCACCGCCTGATCTGCATCACCGTGGAACGTCCAGATCGGCATCTTCGCTTTTGCCAGCGTCTCGGCGGTCTGCTTGCTGCCCCAACCGCAGCACGGCGCGATGGCCGCGAACAGGTCCGTGTGCTTGGCTCCCAGCGCCCACGTGCCAAACCCGCCCTGCGACAAGCCGGTCAGGTACAGGCGGGTCTTGTCTATCCTGTATTCCTTTTCGGATTTCTTGAGGATCGCCATCACCATCTCGTCCTGGTCAACCCAGGGCGTTGGCTCCTCACTCGCACTCGGCTTGTTGTACTGCTTCTGGGGGAAGATCACCAGGAACGGCCAGTCCGCGGCCTTCAGCATGATAGCGCCGCCGAAGTGGTAGCACTGCCGCCAGCCGTCCGTGCCGCACTCGCCGTAGCCGTTCAGGAAGATGATGGTCGGCATCGGTTTCTTGGCGTCGTAACTCTCAGGCACGTAGACGACGTACTTGATATCCTTTTCGCCCATCTCGATGGTCTTGGCGACGAAGCCGCGCTGTATGTCCTTACCCGCAGCCTCCGAGGGCACGGCCAGCGCCAGCCCGACGACGAGGACGGTTATGATCAGAAAATGTATCGAATGTTCCATGAATGTACTCCTTGCTGATTTACTTACTGTTCAACGTATCGGGTGGCTTTCCTTCCAAACGCCGGTCACACAAACTCGGCGAAAACGTCGTTGCCGAGGAAAAGGCCGGTCTCGGTGAGGCGAATCCTGAGGAGTGTGGCGGTGATGAGGCCGCGCGCGGTGAGGTCGGCGATCTGCGAGGCGAAGACATCCTGCGGAAGGACGCCGTACCTGCGCATGAACGCGGGCACGTCCACGCCGTCCAGCATGCGGAGGCCGAGGAACATGGTCTCGCCCATTGCGGCGCGGTCAACCAGCCGTTCCTGGGATTCGACCGGGCTTTCATCGGCATTGATGCGGCGGATGTAGTCCTCGGGGGAGCGGGTATTCGTTGCCCTCACCCCCGGCCCCTCTCCCGATAACGGTAGAGGGGGGAGATATGATGTTGCCCCTGCGCCGAAGCCGAAGTACGGCTCATTGCGCCAATAGGTTTGGTTGTGCCGGCACTCGCGTCCTGGCCGGGCGAAGTTGGATATCTCGTAGTGGACGAACCCGGCGTCCGTAAGCATGCGGATGGCGTCCTCGTACATGTCCGCCTCGATATCACTCGACGGCAGAACCAGCTTTTTGTCTGCCTGCATGGCGTGGAACGGCGTCCCTTCCTCCACCGTGAGCGAGTAGAGCGAGACATGTTCCGGGCCGTGGTCAATCGTCTTCGCGAGGGTATCCTGCCAGGAGTCGCGGGTCTGGCCTGGAATCGCGTACATGAGATCAATGTTCAGGTTGTCGAATCCCGCCAGCCGCGCGGCGTCAATCTCGTAGACAGCCTCGTCCGCGGAGTGTATGCGCCCGAGAAGCTGAAGCTCGTCATCCTGGAACGACTGCACGCCAATACTCAAGCGGGTGAAGCCCACTTCGTGCAGATGTATGGGAGTATGGGAGTGTGGGGGTATGGGAGTCTCGGACTGCTCACTGCTCACTGATAACTGATGACTGAACCCGCCCGGATTCGCTTCGGTCGAAATCTCCGCATCGTCATCAACCTTGAACCCGCGCCTGATCTCGTCGAGGATACCGGCGAGTTGCCTGGCAGAGAGCAGGTTCGGGGTGCCGCCGCCGAAGTAGATGGTGGATAGGGTCGTGCCAGGATACCGCGCTGCCGCCCGGCGTATCTCCGCCCGCACCGCCATGACGTAGGGCTGGAGCAGTTCTTCCTTGCCCGCGTACGACGTGAAATCGCAGTACAGGCACTTGCGCACGCAGAAGGGAATGTGAACGTATACGGCGGTGATCAGGTCGCTCACCTTCTGCCATTCTCTTCCTGGGGATACCCCATGTGATCCAAGCGACTCTCATAGCTCTGCCTCGGCTCTATCTTCAGTTTCCATCCTGCTTCTGCGCGGAGAACCAGCGGGGCTCCATCAAGGTCGTACTCAGCCACCCATACGCGATACTGCGGATCGAACTGATGTGTCTGCGGGTTTTGCCACAAAGCCTGGGGGGCAGGTTTCCAATCAGCGTTCTTGATCTCCGGCCTCACCTTCAGCCTGCCAAGCATCTTGTTCAAGGTCGCTCTGTCCGGCAGCGCATGCACCCGTAAGTAATCCTCTCTTGATGTAGCAATAAACCGCATGGCGTATTCGATCCAGAGCAGGTCCACCGGTTCGTTGAACCCGGTTCTCTCTGTCCAATCCAAAGGAAAGGATCCGTGCATGCCCCGGGTAATCTTGTCCTCATATGCGTCATCGCAGAAGATGTCAAGGTCTGCAGTCTGGCGAATCTCAAGTGGTCGGCGTGGAGGCATCGGGAATAGGGCAATCTTCTTGTCAATGTACGCAATGATCCTCGGCGCGGTGTCGTTCCTAAATCTACTGCCATTCGCTTGGACTGCACTGTCATTGAGTGAGAAGGCATGTACTGAACCGATAAGAGGCATCAGCGCCACAACAAACAGCACTGGAGAACGCCGCCCACGACTGCCTGACCACGCCCTCAGATACTGGTATCCTATCACAAAAGCAGGGCCAAGCAAAAACACGAGACAGAGCATCCATGCACAGACGAGAAAACTGAAATCGGTCGAAGGATTTGTCCTGGGCCCTATACATCCCAGGCACGTCACACTTACGATCAACGTTGCTCCAACGGCAACCAGTCCACCTACTGCGGATGGAACTGCATCACGAGAAGCCCTGGCCATTGCGGAGGCAAACACGTATCCTACCCATGCCGAAGTCACTGAGATGGCGATGACCAGAGCATTGGCCATATGCCAGCTTGCATGGTAGTGCATAATCCAAAGCCAGACAAAGCTCAGTAACGCAAGCGTCACTGTTAGCAGTCGAGCACCTATACTCCATGCAAACAGTGTCCAGAGTGCACCCCATAGCATGAACATCGGCACGGCTACATCGAGATCCCTTAATGCCGTGTATCCGGCTAACCATCCCGATAATGGGGTTCTTGAGTAATCTCCCACCAGCGCAGAGGCTACGTACGGCACATGCAGAGCGCCCACAACAGCATATACCAGGCAGGCAATCGAGATAGACACCTTTGTGAAGGCGCCCACATGACCAGGCTCTTGTCGTGATTTCTGAACTTGCTGCTCCATCTGTTTGCCTCCGTACGCTGACTCAGAACGGCTGAATCTATTGTGAGTACGGATGAAACGCACCTATGGTTGAGATGTTAGAAACCAAGTAGCATTGATCCTCCCCCGATTTTGTGGACACCCTAGCTATGCAGCTTGACGCTGCTGAATCCACTGCTTCTCAAAGTCTGCCGGACTCATTGACCCCAGGCTCG
>JANYKG010000154.1 GCA_025358205.1 Armatimonadota bacterium | reverse complement strand
CACCGAGGCCGTGAAGAAAGGCATCCGTTTCTGGGCCGACCTGAAGCTGAAACACCACGTAATGCCCACAACCAGCGAGGCGTCAAGCATGGCTCCAACGGGCGCGTGGGGCGGCGATGCGCTGCTCTTCCGCGAATCCAGGATTGCTATGAATGTCTCCGGTCGGTGGCTCTCCATCCAGTACCGCGAGCAGAAGGATTTGGACTGGGATGTGGTGAGCGTCCCCCACGGTCCAAACCGCGTGACCCTTCTGGCGAGTAAGTGCTACTCGATACCGGCGAAGTGCCGGAACAAGAATGCCGCGCTAACCTTCATGAAGCACCTGCTGAGTAAGGACAACCAGATGCTGGTCGCGAACTACGGCGACGGAATGCCCACGCTGAACGATCCTGCCATCGTGAAGGCGTTCATGTACAACCCGGCGTACCCGAATGAGAAGAACAACAAGCTGCACGTGGATGAGATGAAGTACGCGCGCGTGCAGGAGTTTTCGCCCTACATCAACAATCTCGATGTCAGCGCGATCATGAGCATGGAACTCGACAAAATGTGGTTGCAGCAGCAGACGCCCGACCAGACATGCGACAACATAGCTGAGCAGGTCAATGCGATAATTCACCGCAACCTGGCGAACCCGAATTTTCTCGATTAGGATATGCGCCCTATAGGACTTATACGACTTATGCGACATATGACTTACAAGAAACGCGAGGCCATCGCGGCATACGCGTTCCTGGCGCCGAACTTCCTGGGGTTCCTGCTGTTCACCAGCATACCCGTGGTGCTTTCACTCGGCATGGCGTTCACCCACTGGAACATCTTCAAGCAACCTGTGTTCGTGGGACTGGAGAACTTCCGCAGCCTGCTGTGGTTCCACCGCGAGGGTGGGCGCACCGTGGCCAACGACCCGTTCTTCTGGCAGTACATCTACAACACCGTCTACCTGATGGCGGGGATACCCATCGGCATGGCAGGCAGCCTCATCGTCGCGCTGATGATGAACCAGAAGATTAAGGGCATCGTCATCTTCCGCGCTCTGTACTTCCTGCCGTCGGTCTGCTCCGGCGTCGCCATGCTCATCCTGTGGAAATACCTGTACAACGCGGACATCGGCCTCATCAACAAGCTGATCGAGATCGCTGGTGAACGCATCTACAGCTCGCCGCTGATCGCCATTCCATTCACCGTGTTGTGCGCCTTGTTCTTCGGTGCAGTCGCGCTCGGCGTCGTTATGGCGGTATTGTCTCTCTTCCAATACCTCAGCGACAAGGCGCGCATACCCTGGCCTGACAAGCTGTTCCACTTCCTGACCATAGTCGCCGGAGCCGCCATCTTCCTCATCACCGGCGTGTACGGACGCAGCTTCTACGCGGGACTCAGTGCATTCTACGCAACCCCGCCCGACTGGCTGGGCACAGTCGCGTGGGCCAAACCGTCGCTCATGCTCATGGGCCTTTGGGGCGGGCTGGGCGGATACAACATGATTCTCTACCTCGCCGCGCTTCAGGGCGTCCCGACCTCCTACTACGAGGCCGCCGAGATGGACGGCGCAGGACCGTGGACCAAGTTCTGGACCGTCACCTGGCCCATGATCAGCCCGACGACATTCTTCATCCTGGTCATGAGCATCATCGGCGGGTTCCAGGGTGGGTTCATGACCGCAAACATCATGACCGCGGGCGGACCGGCGGGCAGCACCACCACAGTGGAGTACTACCTGTACCAGACCGCTTTCGAGAAGTTCAACATGGGATACGCATCCGCCATCGCGTGGTTCCTGTTCGCCGTGATTCTCATTCTCACGCTCATGACCTGGCGGCTCGGCGGAAAGGTGGTCGTCTATGAATAGGCTGAAGACCGGAACCAAAGTCGCGCTGTACGCCGTCCTGAGCCTGGGCGCGGTCAGCATGGTCGTGCCGTTCTTGTGGATGCTCTCCACGTCCCTGAAGCAGCCGAACGAGGTTTTTACGAGCGGCGGTGGAATCAATCTGCTGCCCGCTCATATGCTCTGGCGCGACGGCGTGATTGGCGGCGAGAACATCCGCGCGTGGTGGGGAAACTACCCGGACGCTTGGAAGGAGATCAGTTTCTTCCGCCTATACCTGAACAGCATCTTCATCGCGGTCGTCGGCACGTTCGGCCAGGTGTTCACCAGCGCAATGGCCGCCTACGCATTCGCGCGCCTCACATTCCCCGGACGCGACAAGCTGTTCTTTGCCTACCTCGCGACCATGATGATCCCCGGCTCCGTCACCATGATCCCGGTATTCGTCATCATGAAGAACCTGGGATGGATCAACTCATACCAGGCACTCATCATCCCCGGCCTGTTCAGCGCATACGGCACCTTCATGCTGCGGCAGTTCTTCATGGGGCTGCCAGCCGACCTGGAGGACGCGGCGAAGATAGACGGCTCCGGGTACATCGGCATCTGGACGAAGGTGATTCTCCCGCTCAGCAAACCCGCGCTGGCGACCCTAAGCACGTTCACCTTCATGGGCTTCTGGGGGAGTTACATGTGGCCGCTGATTGTCACCATCACGGAGCCGCTCCGCACGCTGCCGATTGGGCTGAAATACTTCGTCGGCCAGCACGCGACGAATTACACTCAGCTCATGGCCGGGTCAATGATCGCGCTCATTCCCGTGCTGCTGCTCTTCCTCTTCAACCAGCGGTACTTTGTCGAGGGCATCAAGCTCAGCGGAATCAAAGGGTGACCGCAGGGTATGGCTGGATGGTCTGATGGCTGTCCTGTCGAGGCGAGCGAAAACAACTACACGGGCATAAGGGTTCGTCAACTGCATGGCGAGCAAGCGTTGGGGAACCATTTCCGCATTCTGTACAGCTACGGGGATGGAATGCTTGCCGTCAAGTCCATCCCGGTCTTGTTGTCCCCGTCCGCGACTTCCGCTGAAACTCCGTCTTTGGGATCCAGATACACCTGCTTATCACCCACGAACACGAAGCTCACGTAGACTCTCACCTTTCCTGGGGCGACGCGGAGTGAGTATGTACCATCACGTTCGGTCAGCCACCAGTTGCCTTTGGGGTTGCTTGCATCTTCTATCGTCAGCGCCGTACTCGACATGGGTTTGCCGGTAGCCTTGTCGCGAACGGTCCCGCTTATGACCGCGCCAGTTGACCCGACCATATCCAAGTCTTTCACCTCACCGGCTGTGATTCGCAGATGCTCAACGGCAGGCAGCGTCCAGCCAAGCGTCCGTCTGTGGGTGGTCCAAAGAACTATTTCGGCTTCACCTGGAGGGAGGTTGTCGAAGCGGTATCTGCCGTCCGCGCCGACGGTCGCACTTCGGTCTGAGTCCACTGACGGAGCGCCGTCCTCCTTCAGCCGCATCTGTAGAATGAGGTCATTCACCAGCTTCCCGCCAGCAGGTGGACGCACAACTCCCTGCACGGTGGCAGAGCGCGGCAGCATGATCACGCCGGATTTTCGCAGATCAGCCATCCGATAGCTTCTTCTCACGATCTGCGCCCTGCCCGGAGCGCCCACCGTAAGCGTTATGTCAGCGGATTTCATTATGTTGTCGTCCGGCAGATGCCGAAGCTCGAACTTGCCGTCTTTTCCGCTTATGACCCTGACCGCCGGTATGTCGAATCCTGGAGGGCTGAAACCCCTGCCGTCCTTCATCTTTCCGTTCGCGTCGTCCAGCACAACCCTCGCTCCCCGCACTGGCGCACCGGCTTCATCCACAATCCTTGCGCTGAATATCCGCTCCGGCGATAGCTTGATGACGGCCTGCTGGGTTTTGTCAGCGTCCACGCTCACGCTAGCGTACGTGTAGCCGTCCGCGATGACGTTTACCCCGAACTCCCGCTTCTGCCCAGTCTCCGGCTGCCACTCCGGCACACGATACTCTCCCTTGTCATCGGTCTCGTTCTCGTTCTTCCAGTCCTGGCCCGCCTCGGTTCTGATGATATGCGCGTGCGGAACCGGTGCGCCTGTTCTGTCCGTAACGCGATTGATACCATCCCAATACCCCAACGGCTGGAAACTGAACTTCCCTTTGGCATCGGTTAGGAACCTGATCGGGCTATTGTTATACCATGGGAGTGTGACGGTTGCATCGGGAACGGGCTTGCCGTCCGGGCCAACTATCTTACAGATGGTAATGTACACCGTGCCGTCCGAAGCCGTGTTGCGGGAGTAGAGTAACTCGCCGTATTTGTCCGCGTGGAAAGTGCGGGGGCCTGTCCAGAACATCCAGAGCGATACGGTAGCTTTGGCGACCGGACGGCCTCTGCCGTCTACGACCTTGCCTGTAAAGCTCCACGAAGCAACGCTCAACGCCACGAGCAATATGACAGCCAAAATAGTCTTCATGAGACAATCCCTCCGTGCGCGAGTTGTGTGGAAATGACTAATTCTTGCACATTCACCGTTCGATCTTAGGCGTACTTCCCTCATCAGCCATCAACCACGAGCCATTCTCTCATGGTCCCTTTGCGTGCAACCATTTCCACGTGCCGCCGGACCAGTTGATCCGCGCCCGACAGCATCCACCGAGGCGGATGCGATAGGATTGGGGTGAGGAGTAGCCTTTGCAAAACTCACTCTATAGGTTCATTGTACCCGTCTAATCGGCCAGATTCGCGAGTTCGGACTCTATTCGCTCCTTGGGGATGTATTTGGAATCAACCTTGTACGCGGCGAGAAGCTCCTGACGAGCATCTTCCATGCGTCCGTTTCTGCCGAGCGCCCGACCGTATTCGAAGTGGTAGCGCTGAAGCAGCGGCAGGTCGTCCGGGTTCATCTTCACGGCTAGTTCATAGCCCTTGCGTCCGCCCTCCAGATCGTCCTTGTCCAAAAGCAGCAAGCCGAGCGTGGCGTTGGCATAGGCGTCGTTCGCGTCAATCTCCAGGGCCTTGCGCACCTCAGCCTCGGATTCCTCTGCCCGGTCACACTCCCACAGATAGTACGCCAGGCTGTTGTGATACTGCGCGTCCTTCGGGTCCGCCTCCACCGCCATGCGGTAAGCGTCCTCGGCTTCAGGCCGCTCCGCGTCATGCAGGTAGCCTGCCAGGCTGGAGAGCGCCTCTGCATTGCCTGCGACCGAATCCATCGCCGCGTGGAAGGCCGACTTCGCCTCGTCTCCCCTACCCGCCTGGTCGAGGAGAATGCCGAGGTTAAAATGCTCAACCGGCGAGATATCCTCACCGATCATGATCGTTTCCTGAACCGCCAGCGCAGATTCGCTCGCACCTGCTTTGTGCAACTCGGTGACGAGCGCGCGGACGATACCCTCCGGCAGACTACACTTCGCCTTGTCGAATGTCAGCGCCTGGTTCGCGGCAGACTCCAGACGCAGATCGAGCATCCGCGAACCCTTGTCATCCACGTCCAGCTGCGTCGGATCGTCCTGGTTGCCAACCAGCGCGAATATCTCGTTCGTCACGTCCTCTTTCATGCGCTCCAGGTCGTCCGCCGATGAACTCCGCAGCGCCAGGTCGCGCTTCACCGCCTTGCACGACTTGCGGTCAATCTCACCGGTATTGGTGAGCGCATGGCAAGCCGAGCACATCACCAGCAGGTTCGCTGGCTCGTGCTTGCTGGGGTTGCCGTCAATATGATGAATCACCAGGTCCGCCGTGCTCTCGCAACCGGGCATGCTGCACCGCGCCCCCGCCTCCGCCATCACGATCTTCTCAACGTCCGCCGGAACCGGGGTACGGACGATCTTCTTCTTTGTCTTACTCTTCGCCATTCACAATTTCCTTTTCTACGATAATGACCCAAGGCCACAGTGCTGATAATGTCCCTATCTCACTTGGCTGAGTTCCGCTTGACGTGCAGAAGTTCCTTCATGAAACGATGCGCTGGGAGGTGGGGTGGACAGAGGCAGCGCGGACGCCCAGGGCTAATCGCCATCCAGGGTCGCGAGTTCCGCTTCGATTCGCTCCGGGGGCACGAATGTTGAATCGACCTTCAACGCCGCATGAAATTCCCGACGAGCATCATCCTCACGCCCGTTCCGGGCCAGCGACCGTCCATACTCGAAGTGGTACTTCTGCTGCAGCGGCCTATCATGTGGAGCAAGCTCTATTGCTCGCGAGTAGCCCTCGCGTCCGGCGTCTATGTTGTTTTTCTCAAACTGCAACAATCCATTTGTGGCATTGGCGTAGCTGTGGTTCGGATTTATCCTAAGTGCGTCAAGTATCTGCTCTTCTGCTTCCACCATTTGCCCGTTCTGCCATAGTAAGTAGGCATACTCATTCCGCATGTGGACGTCAGTTAGATCAGCTTCTACGGCCTTTCGGTACTCATCTACACCATGTTCTCCGCTTCGGCCCGTTTCTGCAAGAAGATCGCCCAGCGCAGAACGTGCCTCAACACTATTCGGATCTGTTTCCACGGCCATTCGATAAGCAGTCTCAGCCTCACCATACTGCTTGGTCGCCTGCAGAACTCTGCCCAGGTTGTACCATGCTTTCGTGTGTTCGGGGACAATCTCGACTACCTTGCGAAACGACTCCTCAGCCTCCCTCTTCCGATCGCTCTCATATTGGCAGTAACCAAGATTGTACCATGCCTTTGCATGGGACGTGTCCAGTATGACTACCTCATGATATGTCTTCTCAGCATCCGTTTTCCTATTGGTGCCTTCCAGAAACACACCATAGTTATACCAAATGTCAGCATTGGTTGCATCGGCAGAAATGGCTCTCGTATGAGCTCGATCAGCCTCAGATTCGCGATGGAGATCCCACAAGACTTTTGCGTAGTTGCTCCACGATACTGCAGACATCAGATCCAAGCTAACTGCCTTCTGGTAGATTTGCTCAGCCTCACTGGTTCGCCCCACATCACTTAGTAGGACCCCAAGATTAGACCAAGAAGCAGCATTGTTTGGATCAATAGCCACGGCCTTTTGATATGCTGCTTCCGCATCATCGGTTCTGTTGGATTTCTGCAAGAGAACTCCCAGGTTGAACCATGCCTGGAAATATTGCGGATCTATTGCGATGGCTTTACGCAACGCTTCCTCAGCCGCCCGTTTCCTTCCCATCCGCCGCAGACTCTCCCCTAGCCCACACCAAGCAGCCGCAAACCCGGGATTGCCGTCTATTGATTTGCGGTAGGCCCTCTTGGCCTCAGCTATCCGATTCGTGTCTAGCAGCAGAACCGCAAGGTTGTACCACCCCAATGTGTAGCCTGTATCTATCCTTACGGCCTTGCGGTATGCCTGTTCGGCCTCCTCTTTTCGCCCACTTTGATCGAGGATAATACCTAGGTTCGACCAGGCATAGGCTGACACGAGCGCGGAATCGACAGACTTGCGATACGCCTGTTCGGCATCTTCCAGCATACCTAGTCTTCCTAACAACACACCGTAGTTATAGTAGTCGGTGTCCCTCGCATCCTCCCCGTCTACCACCATACGCTGTATGACCAAGGCTCGATCAAGTTCGCCCGACTGGTACTCAGCATACATTATGGCGCGCAAGAGATCGGCTGGCACATCGATACAGGCACCCCCCAGAATGACTGCCTGCCCTACCGCAGCATCTACACCCAGATCAGGTTCTCGCGCTCCCCAGTCCTCCTCCTTCAGAGCCGTCGGCGGTTCCTGCCGACCGACCAGCACACGCATCTCAGCAATCAGTTCATCCTTCACCGCATGCAATTCTTCGGGTGAGGCATCCCGCAATGAAACCACCTGCTTAATCATCATACAGGACTTACGGTCAATCTCGGCCTTCGTAGTGCGCGCATGACAAATAGCACACAGCACTAGGAGGTTAGCAGGGTCATGGTTCGAGGGATTACCATCAATATGATGGACTTCCAGCCCTGATGTGTTGCCACACCTGGGCATGCTGCACTTGAATCCAGCCTCAACCTTCACCTGCCGCTCAATGTCCGCGGGAATCGCCGTACGGATCTTCTTGGTCTTTGCCATGCGATCTACCTTTTCAGGGATTAGTTACTAAGGCTTTTCCTCTTGAGATCCAGAAGCTCCTTCATTACCGGGTACAGGTTCTCTGCGTAATCCTTCGTGCCGAAGGAATCGTGGAGCTTGCGGTAGAGCGCGAAGAGCCGGTTGTAGACCTTCACGTTCTCAGGCTTCGGGGTGTAGACCACGTCCTTCAGCCCGCCCATCTTCTCCTGAGCCTCTTCAACTTTCGCATACGCGCCGCCGACGACCGCGCCGAACATCGCTGAGCCGAGCGCGCATGTCTGGGCCGACCGCGAGACCTTCATCGGGCGACCGGTGACATCGGCGTAGATCTGCATCAGGAACGGGTTCTTCTCGGCCAGTCCACCGCAAGTAACGACCTCGTTGACCTCCACTCCGTACTCCTCGATGCGCTCCATGATGACACGCCCACCGTAAGCCGTGGCCTCGACCAACGCCATGAATATCTCCTCAGGCTTTGTGCCAAGGGTCAGGCCCAGAATCATGCCGGTCAGGTTCACATCCACCAGCACGGTGCGGTTGCCGTTCCACCAGTCCAGCGCAAGCAGCCCGCTCTGGCCGGGCTTTAGGGAGGAGGCACGCTCCGTGAGCAGAGGCAGAGCATTTGCCTTCGCTCGTTCGGAAAGATCGGTCCGATCAGACAGATCAGACTGCAAGAGATTATCCACTCCCCAGCGGACCTGGTCGCGGTACCACGCGAAGATATCACCCACCGCCGACTGACCCGCCTCCAGGCCGATCATGCCGGGGACGATGCTGCCGTCCACCTGACCGCAGATGCCCTTGATTTGCGCGTGCAGTTCGGGCGCGACCATCATATCGCAGGTGGATGTGCCCATGATCTTGACGAGCGAGCCGGGCTTGATCCCCGCGCCCACCGCCCCGAAGTGCGCATCGAACGCACCGACCGCGACGGCGGTTCCCTCAGGGAGTCCAAGTTTCGCGGCCCACTCCGCGCACAGGCCGCCGACCTTCGTGTCGGAGGTGTAGGTATCCGTGTAGAGCTTGGCGCTCAGTCCGTCAAGCTTCGGGCTGACGGAGGAGAGGAACTCCTGCGAGGGCAAACCGCCCCACTCCGCGTTCCACATCGCCTTGTGGCCGGACGCGCATCGGCTGCGGAGTATGGTCTTCGGGTTCGTGTTCCCGCACAACAGAGCTGGCATCCAGTCGCAATGCTCCACGAACGAAGCCGCCGCGTTGTAGACCGCCGGATCAACGTTGGCGAGGTGGAAGACCTTGGCAAGGAACCATTCGGATGAGTAGATGCCGCCGGAATACTTGGTGTAGTCGGTGGTCCACTCATGCGCCTTCTGGGTGATGATCTCGGCCTCCTGGTGGCTGGTATGGTCCTTCCAGAGCCAGGCGAAGGCGTTCGGGTTGTCCTTGAACTCATCGCTGAAGGCAAGCGGCACACCCTTTGCGTCAACCGGGATGGGCGTGCTGCCGGTGGTATCAACCCCTATGCCGATGATCTTGTCCACGGAGAAATCGGGTGCAGATGATGCCTCACGAACCGCGCTGGTGACGGACGCCTGCAGCCCCTCAACGTAGTCATGCGGGTCCTGCCGCGCGAAGTTGGCGTCGGTGTCATCCAGGATGATGCCGTCCTTGCCTCTGATGTAGTTGTGGACGAACGTGCCGACCTCCTCGCCGGTGCTAATGTCCACGATCAGCGCGCGGACCGAGTTGGTGCCGTAGTCAATGCCGAGTGCAAAACGCTTGTCTGACATGGAAACCTCCAGATAAACCACAGAGACACGGAGAACACAGAGAAGACGTTCATCCGCACCGCCTGTGGTTAGTAATGTAAATGTGTGTCTGGTATTCGTTTCGAGTCGACCGGCCTTTTCCCTTCCCTCTCGGTGTCCTCTGCGCCTCGGTGGTTCATTTTTCTGTCTGGCCGTACTTATCAATATACCGGCGATGCGCGCGGACGACCTCTTCTGTGGGAATCTCCAACGGTTCGCCCATAGAGAACGCGATGGAAAGGGTCTTCGCCACATCCTCCACCATTACCGCCGCCTTGAACGCATCCGCAACCGTGCGCCCGACCGTGAATACGCCGTGGTTCTTCATGAGGATGGCCGGACATGAGCCTATCTTGCGGACGATCTCCTCGCCTATCTCTTCCTCGCCTATCTTGGCATAATCCGACACCGGCACAGGCCCGCCGAACTCATCCGCAATGGCGGTCAGGCAGCAGGGAATCGGCCTGCCAAGCGCGGCAAAGGCGGTGGCGTAGTTGGAGTGCGTGTGGATGACGCTGCAAACCTCAGGCATGCCGCGATAGACGACCAGGTGGGTAGCCGTGTCCACGGACGGTTTCAGCCGCCCCTCCACTACGCCCCCCTGCAGGTCAACCACGCACATGTCCTCCGGCGTAAGGTCGTCGAAACTCACGCCGCTGGGCTTGATGACCACCATGCCGGTATCCGGGTCGCGCCCGCTGACATTGCCGCTGGTCATGGTGACCAGACCGTGTGTGGGCAAAAGCTTGTTGTACTTACAGACGAGCGCCTTCAGGTCGTCGAGCATTTCCTATTCTCCCCTCGAATACTTGCCGATCACGTCCCAGAACTTCGGGTCCTCGTCGCCCAGCCGCCACACCGCGACCCCGCCGACTCCTAGTTTCTTGGCCACGTCAACCTTCGCCTGGATGCTGCGCACATCCTCGAACCAGGCCTCCCACTTCACGCCGCCCTCGGTGTAGTTGAAGTACGGGGTCGCCCACTGCTCGTTCCACTTGATATCGGGCTTCACGCGGGCGATGAGCGCCTCCGCCTTCACGTGCGTCAGGCTGGTTGCAGGCCCCTTCTCCGGCCATGTGTAGCCGTAGAACGGGATGCCGGCGATAATTTTTTCTGCGGACATGCACTCGCACGCGTACTTCACGCACGCCTCGAACCACTCACGGTCGGCGCACGGGCCGGGGGTACCGCCGCGCCAGTGCTGATTGTAGGTCATCAGAATCACGTAGTCGGAATTCTCACCGAGCGCTTTGTAGTCGAAAGCGCGGGTCCAGAGAGCCTTCGGGATGTCCACTTCCTTTGGGCCGACGACTGTGTAGACCTTGAAGCCCTTGGGATGAAGCGCCTTGTAGAGCCTGGCGATGAACTCGATGAAGAAGTCGCGGTCGGTCGGCGAGGTGTTCTCGATATCCACGACGATGCCGACGTAACGCGGCTCCTTCTCCAGAATGGCAAGGCAGGCGTCCACCACGCGCTGCTGGGCGGACGGACTGAGGAGCAGCCACTTAGCGAGCTTCTTGTCGAAATTGAAGTTTCGCAGGAGCGGTGCGATCTGGGTAGTTTTGTCACCCTGCAGGATGTCCAGGTACTTGGTCTCAGGCGTGACCTCCACCTTGCCCATACCGTCCATGATCTCGATGATGGTTGGCGAAAGATCGGTGATGTTGTTCTTGTACGCCTCAAGTGCGGCATCGGCGGACCGGTCCAGCGCGGGAACCTGGTAGTACGCGAACACACGCTTCAGCGGCTGCTGGGCGGCAAAGACGTTTGCGCTGAGCAGGATGGATAGGATTATCAGGGCTGATCGGTAGTATCTCATGGTTTGCTCCTGTATCTGTGCCAACATGATAGGCGAGCGGCAGTCAGGTGTCAAGCTGACCTGCGCCGCTGGCGTCAAGGTTGAGCAATAAGGCTTGACGATCAGCACGCCGCGAACATTTACGACGAACAGACAAGAATTACTTGTGAGTTGTCCTGAACTACACTGATGGCACCAGCATAGTAGCGCTCAAGACCACGGCTGGCTTGCCATGGTCTGCCTGATGAACTCTTAAGGAATTCTTAATAGTTGCCACGGAGGTCACTTCGTCATCCACATCCCGGGATCTAAGCTGACCAGCGCATTGACAAGGATAGTTCCTATCTCCGCCATGCCCTGCTGCGAAATCAGGCTCATGTTGTCGTCCGGTGTGTGCGCGGTAGGCTGATCTGTACGGGCAAAGCAGGCGACTGGGATACCGGCATCCGCAAACGAGGCGTAGTCGCTCTTGCCGCCGAAATGGGTGTCGGTGAGATGAAAGCCCAACGATTCGGCCGTCTCCTGGCAATGAGCGGCAAGCCAGGGATCTACTTCGCCGTAGCAGCCAATCTCCATTCCGTCAGCAACGCCCACCGCATCCAGATTCACCATTCCGATGACCGAGCTAACGCCACTCAGTTCCGCCACGAAATGCTTCGAACCCGCGTGCGGACCTTCTTCTGCGCCAAATGCGACATAGACAATCGGCACCGGAAGGGCTACACCCGCGAGCGAAATGGCCGTCTCCAGCAGCACGCCGACGCCGGACGCATTGTCGTTCGCGCCGCCCGTGCCTGCAACCGAATCATAGTGCGCGCCAACCACGATATATGATTCCGGCATGATTGGCCCACGGTAGGCAAACACGTTGCACGACGCGCCACCAGACGGCAGCGGAAATTCCTGTGTGGACACGGTCAGACCGGCGCCGCGAAACAGATCAGCGATGAACAGGGCCGCAGCTCGGTCGGCATCTGACTCGGCGACCCTTTGCCCGATGCCCTCCGATAGAAACCTGGTGATCCTGTATGCCTCAACCCCGGTGAACGGTCGGCTTGTTGTTCGATTCCTCAAGATGCGATCCTCGTGTTTTTGCGTTCAGTATACCTATTTAGTCAGCGCCATGCCGATTCCTGCAGGAGAGCGCCGCGTCCGCGTAGTATTCAGTATTGTTGGGTTTTGATCTTCCCCCTAGAAAGTAGGAACAGAGTATTATGGGCCGAGTGTATCTTATCCGCCACGGTGAGGTAGCGTGGAATGCAGCAAACGCGTATGTTGGGTCAACGGATATTCCGCTGAACGACAGGGGAAGAGAACAGGCGGCGCTTCTGGCGGAACGACTGGCCAAGGAAGGCATAGCAGCCATCTATGCCAGCGATCTGTCACGGGCGAGGGAGACGGCGGAGATCGTCGGCGAACGGCTGGACTTAAGCGTGATGCTCATTCCCGCGCTGCAGGAACTGGACTACGGTGAGTGGGAAGGCATGCCGGAATCCGAGCTTCCCGTGCGCTATCCGGAGCTTTTTCGCCAATGGAAGGCAGACCCCGCCAACGTCAGCCCGCCAAACGGAGAGACGTTCAGCCAACTCAGGGACCGCGCCTATCCCGCATTCTGCAGGATAGCAGAGGCGCACTCGGATGAAAACGTGGCAGTTGTTGCGCACAAGAGCACGAACCGCGCACTGCTCTGCTGCTTGTTGGGGATGGACATCAACCGCTACAAGCAGATCGGTCAGTTGAATGCAGCGTTGAATGTCGTCGAAAGCAGGGCTGACGGACGGTTCATAATCGAGCATATCAACGAGTCGTGCCACCTATCAAGGCTGGGCAGGTAGCTGCTTCAACCGCAATTGCAGCCTGGTCTGCACCGCATCTACCGCGCTCTCCATCTCGGGGTTCCGACGATTATTCGCGTCCAGCACAGCCTTCATCGCGTCTATGGAAGCATGGTATCGCGAGATTCGGCTGAGCGCCGACCTGTACTCACGCACCGCCGCTGTCTTGTCTCCATCCAACTCCGCCTGCGCACCGAGGGCTTCATGGGCGAAGATATACTCCGGCGCAACTAGCTCCGGCACAGCTTTTGTCTGTTCATACGGACTGTTCTCCACGCTCACCATCCGACGCCACACACGCAGCGCGTCCGTCCCCTGCCCCACCCCCTCGTATGCACGCGCCAATCTAAGCATGACCTCTACTGCATTGGGATTACACGTCAACGCTTTTTCGTAGGCGGCAATGGCTTCCTTCGGCTTGCGGTAATATCCCATCAGTCGGGCGAGCTGGTAGTAGTTCTTTCCGTTGCCGGGTTCAAGGCTGATGGCTTGCGTAATCTCCTTTATAGCTGAGTCTTGGGTATCGCCTTCGGGTAACACCTGCGCCATGTATGGGTAGAATCCCGCAATCCGCCGATGATAGTCGGCGTTGAGCGGTTCGAACTTGGCCGCAAGTCGGTAGAATCGCATCGCGCTCTCTGGGTTCTGCGGTCCTGAGACCTCGGCCAAAGCCGACATGGACTCGCCTGTGAGTATGGAACCCGTGCCGATGATGAGCAGAACAAGCGATGCGACTGCACCGCCCGCTGCCTTGCGGGACAAATGGATGCTCCTGATCCCAGACCCGCTGACTGCGACGCCCGCGCCCAGAACCACCCAGAAGCTGAGGCCGATTGCAGTGACGTACCAGTCCGAGTCTACAACATTCCTCGCCATGGATGCCGCCGCACCGCCCAGCAAACCGCTGAGCATCAGCCCGGTTTCAGGCATCCAGCCGGACTCACCATCATCAACGAGCTTTCTTCGGATCAACACACCAATTGGCCCAAGTGAGGCCGACGCCAGCAGCAGCGCTAGTAGAACCGACGCGGGAATGCCTGCCTCCGCTGCTATTTGCAGGTAGGTGTTGTGCGCCAATCTCGTAAAGCCAACAATCGCATACTTCGGGTATGACACCGTGAACGTCCCCAGCCCGGCCCCGTGGATAGGGTTCGCCAACGCCATATCAGCCGCGCCTTTCCACGTGCAGATTCGGAATCCGCCGGAATGCGACTCAGCCTTTGTGGAGGCGACACGCGCGGTCAGTGGGAGAGAGAGAACCTTGTACACGGCTATCATAGGAAGAATCAACAAAAAAACTCGCACAAACCGCACTCGCCTCGCATTGCCGGATACTATCACAAGCACGCAGAATATCACCACACCGATTACCGCACACAACGCGCCAAACCTGGAGCCGGTCATGAGCGCTGCTGCCGTGAGGTAAAGCACGCTCAGCCACGAAACGAGAGACACCGCAAACGACGTTCGGGAGAGATACCATCCCAGGGCGACCGGCAGCATAAGAGCCGCAAACCCCGCAAGGAAATCGGGGTTGAAAAACGTAGAGAATACACGCCATCCACCGCCGCCGGTCAGTATGTACTCCTTCACCCCTTGCAGCCCCACAATCAGCGCGGAGATACAGAGTGAACCGATGATCGCATAAAGAGCCTTTCGATGGGCTGCCAGACTCATCGCCATCAGAAAGACCAGAAGGTAGCTTGCGAAGTTCAGCAATTCGCGAATGGTGAGATAGAGGCTCGCGGACTTCCAGGCTGACAAGAGCAAACAGGCAGCCAGCGCGAGGATGAGGCCCGATATCCACCTGCCGGGCAGAACGACCGCGCCCTCGCGATGCGACCGGACCATCCACACCACAGCGGCAGTGAGAACCAATGCCTGCATGGACAACGATGGGATGGCCGTCAGCCTGCCTGCAATGAGCGGCGAGAGAAAGACCACAGCACAGAGCAACGCCGTTTGGGCCGTAAGCAGCGTGAGGACTCCTGTCTTGGGTGCGGAAGATGTCTTGCGCTTCATCACTCAGCCCCTTTGCCTCTCTTGCGACCTCGACCAGTTCTCAAGGCAAGCAGATACACGAAATGCTTGTAGTCGTTCCTCGCAATGAAGAAAGCCGCCCTCGCGATTAGCCCGATCGGCACAATCGCCCTGGTCAGCAGCGACCAGTTCTTCGCATAGTGCTTCTTGTAGAAGCGGTACATGCTCTTGTGGAACTCCACGATCATGCGGTTCGGCGTCTTGTCGCTACTCTTACCACGGGCATGCACCACCACCGCACTGGGATTGTAGGCGACCTTGTACCCCTTCTGCTTCGCGCGATAGGCGAAATCAACGTCTTCAACGTACATATAGAACCGCTCATCAAGCGCTCCAATGTCGTTGAGGACTTCCCTCCGTACCGTGAGCGCGCAACCCGAAACCCAGTCAACCTCTCTCACATCGTTGTGGTCCCAGTTCGCCATCAGGTAGTCCATCAGATAGGTGTTGTGAGGAAAATACTTGCCAAGGATGGTGTTTCGGAAGAACCCGGCGGCCAGTGTAGGAAACCTCCGACAGGAGTACTGAAGCGACCCATCCGGGTTCAGCACCTTGGGGCCGAAGATGCCGTATTCAGGGTGCGCATCCCCAAAAGCGACCAACTCCGAAATAAACCCAGGCTGAACCGCTGAATCGGGGTTGAGCAGCAGAACATACCTGCCGCCACTAGCCGCGATGCCCAGATTGCTGCCCTTCGCGAAACCGGAGTTGGCGTCGTTCGCGATTAGCGTCACCGATGGGAACTCCGCACCAACCATCTTCGCGCTGCCGTCCGCTGAGGCGTTGTCAACCACAATGACTTCATACGATGCGCCTTTCTCGGCGAGCAGCGACACAAGGCAACGGCGCAGGTCGTCACGCGTGTTCCAACTCACGATTACGATGGAAATATCTGGCTGACCTGTTCGGTTGTTGGATACGTTAGTCGGCAAGAGCTTTGAACCTCGACGTCAGGAATGAGTTCACGGCAATGGCCGCGCCTATCAGCCAGTAGACCGGTATCGGTATATGCGACCTGTAATGCTTCTTATAGAACCGCCACAGCGACCGGTGAGACTCCCGGCACATCTCCGGTTTCATCTGGCCGGTACCCGCGCCACCATGATGAAACACCTCAGCAGACGGCGTGAAGTAGATCTTCCACCCCTTCAGCTTGGCACGGTAGCACCAGTCCACTTCGTTAAAGAATATCGGGAATTCTTTATCAAACTTATCCACATCACACCACGCAGCCCTGCTCAGCAGCAGGCATGAACCCATCGGCTGGTCAACCTCAGCCTCGCGGTCATATCTGAAATAGCGCATCCGGTAAGCGCCAAGCTTCCTGCTCTTGGGAAAAACGATGCTAAGGCGGGAATACTCCCACAACACCGCCATCGGTGCGGGAAAGCCGCGAACCGAGCACTGCACCGATCCATCAGGGCTGATCAGCCTGCACCCAACCGCACCCGCATCAGGATGCTCACGCCCAGACGCAAGCAGCGCATTTAACGAGCCGGCCTTCACTTCCGTGTCCGGGTTCAGGAGTAGGATGAACTCGCCGGAAGAGCGGTCAATCCCCTGGTTGTTCCCTTCCGCGTACATGAGGTTCCCGGTGTTCGCGATTAACCGAACGTCCGGGAACTCGTCGCGCACCATGTCCGCGCTACCGTCCGCCGAGGCGTTGTCAACCACTATCACCTCATACGAGCATGACGGCGGAAACTGAGCTATTGACCGCAGACACCCTCTCAGGAAGTCCTTGGTATTCCAGTTCACGATGACAACGGACAAATCCATGCACGGCCTCTACTTAACTAACGACTCCGGGCTTCGAGAAGTTCCCTCGCTTGCATTATGCGACCAAAACGCATAATGCAAGGCCTTCAGAGCATTGTTCATGCTTTCCATGAATAATGCGGACCTACCCCAGCCACGTGAGCCATTATATGGTTTCTCCTGTTGCCGGTCAAACCCACAATCGCTTGACATGAGCACCGGGCGGCATTATGATAGCCGTATCATAGACGGTTGCCGGAGGATGACCCGATGAACTATCGCTTGAGACTTAAGGCATTTGGCATTACCACCGCACTGCTGGCCGCGCTCTCCGTTGGGCAGGTGTTCGGCGCGAAATACGTTCGGCTGACGATACTGCACACAAACGACACGCACTCTCACCTGCTTCCGTTCAGCTACCCGGCGTCGCTGGAGGTCGCTAACGACGGACCGGCTCAGCACATCACGCTCAAGGAGTACCGCAATATCGGCGGAATCGCGCGCAGGGCCACACTCATCAAGCAGTTGGAGGCGGAGCACAGTCCAGTGCTGGTTATGGACGCCGGTGACCTCATTGACGGTTCGCCGTTCTCGGTTGAGTTCGCCGGTGAGGCGGAGTTCGCGGCGGCAGGGGCGGCAGGCTACGAAGTCGTGGTCACAGGCAATCATGAGTACAGCAACACATACGATAACTTCACCAAACGGCTGGACGAGGCGCGGTTCCCCGTGCTTGGGGCCAATGTCTACAAGAAGGATGGTACCCTGCTGCTGACCCCCTATGTTATCAAGAATGAAGACGGTATGCGCATCGCGATACTCGGTCTGGTGACGCCGAACACCTACACTGCGGTCAAGGAAGGCGGGCTGGAGATCAAAGATCCTATCGAGGTAGCGAAGGTCATGGTGCCCAAGCTGCGCGAACAGGCGGACGCGGTGATCCTACTCACTCACATTGGCTACGACGAGGACAGGTTGTTGGCTGAGAAGGTTCCGGGCATAGATGCCATCATCGGCGGCCACTCGCACACCCGGCTGGAGCACCCCGCGCTGGTGGCGCACACTCCTGATGACGATCCGTTCACCCTCGACGGCACCGTGATCGCGCAGGATTTCCAATGGGGCGGCGACCTCGGCGAGGTTGACCTGACATTCCGCCAGGGAGACAAGGGCTGGACCCTGATGAGCTACGACGGCAAGCTGATTCCGATTACAAAGGACATCCCGGAGGACCCTGCCGTGCGCGCGATTGTGGAGAAGTACCACAAGAAGATCGCGACCAAGTACGATGTAGTGATAGGAAACGCAGAGGCGGATTTCATCGGCGAAGCGCCCGCTAACATGGTCTCAGATGCCATGCGCGATGCCACCGGCGCCGACTTCACGGTGCAGAACTACGGCGGTGTGCGGACAGACTTGGTCGAGGGACCGCTCACCATGGGCGACATCACTATGCTCTTCCCGTTCAACAACACAGTCGTGACATTTGAGGCCACCGGTGCGCAACTGAAGGACATCCTGCTCCACGGCGGCAGACCTGCGGTATCGAACATCGTGTACCGAGTGGCAGACGGCAAGCTGGTCTTCGCGGAAATAGGCGGCAAACCGATAGACGACTCGACGTTATACAAGGGCGTCACGCACTCGTTCTTCGCGGAGACTTCCATTCCCAAGGATATCAAGGTCGTGGACATCAGGACAAATGCACGCGAGGCGATCATCAGCTACCTGAAGGCAAAGCAAACGATAGCCCCGGACTCAGCCCGAAGAGCCGATTTCTAGCATCACTGTAGGAAGGCGGATGTATCCGCCTTCCTACCCTTCCTCGCAGAAACTGAAAACGTTTACATATATTGACAGAGCGCCGACTTCTTGATATAATCCTCCTGCATTTCTCCTCAAGTACCGCCCATCTCAGTGGCGACTCTCAGGGTACACACTTGTATAGACGTATTGCGTTTTCTTTTCTCACGTTAGCGCTGACAATGATGATGGTGGCTAGCGCCTCCTTGGTCTGCGCACAGACTGATTCATCCGCTGCAGGCTCGGACGTCGTCACGCTCCGGCTGTGGGGCGGCGACTACGGCATACCCGCCAAAGACTCGACCGATCCCTGGCGCAGAGCACAGCGGCAGGTGTTCGAGGCTTTCGCGAAAAGCCATCCGAATATCAACATCGTAAGCTCCAGCGGACTGCAGGTTCAAGGACCCGCAGCGGAATCCGGCCTGCTCATGGCAATGGCCGGCGGTACAGCGCCCGACGTTTTCTACGTGAACCTCCGCAAGCTGAACAACTATATCAACCAAGGCTTCCTGTACCCGATGGACGAGTACATCAAGAACGACCCGGCTATCATGGCAAAGGTCCATCCTCAGATTCGCAAAGTCATCACGGTTGATGGTCATGTGTATACCCTCCCGTGGTTTCAAGCGGTCATGGCGATGTATTACAGGAAAGACATGTATCGCGCTGCAGGGCTGGATCCGAACAAGCCGCCGCAGACCTGGGATCAGTTCTACGAATACTGCAAGAAACTCACGATTCCTGAGAAGGGCCAGTACGGCTTCGGGTTCGCCTCCAACCCCAGCAGCACATCGTTCCACTGGATCAACTTCCTCTGGGAAGCTGGTGGAGACATCGTCGCGCAGAACGACAAAGGCGAATGGCACTGCGTCTTCAACACCCCGGCCGGAGTGAAAGCGCTGCTGTTCTTCCGAAAACTCGTGGTGGATGATTGGGTGCGCCCGTCGGACGGTAAACATTTCAAAGGAGTGGCTTCTCACACTACATCGTGGGCCACGGACATAACTCAGGACAAGATCGCTCAGTGGTTCAACTACTCGTCGGACATGGTCACCAACAAGCAGGGCGGCGTTAACCCGAGTCTTCTGGGCATAGCGGCGCTTCCTGCGGGTCCTGCCGGGCGGGCTAACGAGATAAACGCCGGTATGTGGGGTATCAACGCGACTATCAAAGACAAACGTGTCAGGGATGCCGCGTGGGAATACATCAAGTTCATGGCAAGCGATGATGCAGACCGTATACGCACCAAAGCCTACGTGGAGGCAGGTCTAGGCAAGCTGCTCAGCCCAGACAAGCTGAAGAAGTACGGATACACGGAGTATTTGCGGGGCATTCCCAAAGGCTGGGTAGATGCCAACACGGAAGCATTCAAGGACGGACGCCCCGAACCGCACGGCAAGAACTGCGAGATGATCTACATCGAACTAGATCAGCCGCTCAACGAGATCAAGCTGTACCCGAACAGAGATCCGATGGACATCCTCAACCGCGCGGCTGAGCGTATAGACACTAAGATGCTGGGCTTCGTAGATCCGCTCGTCATGGCCCACAGACGCAAGGTTGCGTGGTTCACTTTCGGCTTTCTGTTCCTCTTGATTGCATCCATGGCGACCATCAACGTCAGGAATTTGGCGAAGGCGCAGATAGCGGACACCGAAGACACACGCGTTGTTCGGGGCAGCAAGATGATACACGTTGTCGCGTGGCTGTTCATGGCGCCCGCGGTTCTTTCCATCGCAGTCTGGGCATATTATCCTCTCGCCAGAGGAATGATGATGGCGTTCCAGAACTACAAGATCCTGGGTGGCGGATCGTACATCGGACTGGACAACTTCATCGAGGCCGTTTGCTCGGAGACGTTCCGCAGAGCCGTTCTCAACACTTTCATGTACGTTGGCCTGAACATCGGGCTGGGCTTCTGCGTGCCGATCATCCTGGCGCTGCTGCTGAACGAAGTGCCGCGCTGCAAGATGCTTTTCCGCACACTCTTCTATCTGCCCGCGGTCACCAGCTCGCTGGTAGTCATCTTCCTGTGGAAATGGTTCTACGATCCGTCACCGCAGGGCCTGTTCAACACGCTGATCGGGTACTACAACAACATGGCTATGAGCCTTGCCGAGCATATCAGCCCCTTCTTCCAGCATATGCAGATGAGTCAGCAGACATGGCTATCAGACCCGAAACTCGCCATGCTTTGCATCATTTTGCCGAGCATTTGGGCAGGCGCGGGACCGGGCAGCATCATCTATCTGGCCGCCATGAAGGGCATCCCGGACGAAATGTACGAAGCGGCGGACCTCGACGGTGCGAGCGTTTGGCACAAGATTCGCCACGTCACAGTACCGACCCTCAGCCCGTTGATCATCATCAACTTCGTAGGCGTGTTCATCGGATCGTTCAAGGCGATGGAGAACATCTTCGTCATGACGGGCGGCGGTCCGCTGAACGCCACGCACACTGTAAGCCTGGAAATCTGGTACAACGCCTTCATGTACCTGAAGTTCGGTTACGCGACTGCCGCGGCATGGATCATGGGCAGCATGCTGATCGGTTTCACGATGTACCAGCTCAGAATACTCAAACACATCAAGTTCTCTACATCCGGGCGGGAGGATTCATAACGTGGCTATCATACCGACCGTCGGTCGAAAATCCTGGTCCATGCGCATGCTCATCGGAGGGATATACCTCGTCCTCTCCGTCGGCGCGATAACCATGGTATATCCGTTCCTTGTCATGCTTTCCACTGCTGTAAAGAGCGCCGTGGATGTGAACGACTATGCCGTCGTCCCGAAGTATCTCTATGACAAAGGCGCGCTCTTCTCCAAGTATGCCGAGATCAAATTCGCCGGCGATATTGATGCGGTAAACGGATACTACCGCGCGGATTTCTCGAAACTAGAGACGATAACCGCCCCGCAGACCACGAAGCTGACCCCAGGGCAAACCGTGCTTGTCGGCGATTGGAACGACTTCATCAAGACGCTGCCCATGACCTATAAGCAGGCCAACTACGGGCCAATATCAGGCACATCCAACTGCCCGAGCCGCCTGCTGGACGAGTATCGTTCGTGGCTGGTGAAAAGGTTCGACAACAACATTGACGCGCTGAACAAAGCTTATCAGGAGGAAAACACCGGGTTCGAGACGGTCTTTGCCCCGTTCGAGCGAACCGATCAGCGCGAGTGGTTGCCGGAGAAGTCCACCAAGATGAAGGAATGGCAGACATTCGTGTCGTCACTTCCGATTGATTTCTTGCGAGTAGTGGGATGTGAGCAGCTCTTCACCAAGTTCCTGAAGGAAGACAAGTACGATACGGACATCAAGGCGTTGAATACCGCGTACGGAACTCACTACAAGGCGTTCACGGATGTACACCTCACCCCCGATATGCCCGCCAACCCGAAGGCGCGGCCTGACTGGGAGGAGTTCACCCGCACCATCCTACCGTTCCGCTTCATGACGGTGACGCTGACTGCTGAGCCGGGATACCGGACATATCTCTCAAAGCGCTACCTCGGGAACATCGCCGAGTTGAACAGAATCTACAAGACGAAGTACACATCGTTCGCGCAGATCCCGCTTCCTAAGGCGCTCCCCGAAACAGGAACTCCGCTCACTGACTGGATGGAGTTTATCTCCAAGGAATGCCCGGTCACTGCAATTCACGCGCTAAATGCCGAGAACTTGTTCCGCAACTTTGTGATCAAGAAGTACGTCACAGTGGACGCCGCCAACAAATCGTATGGCATGAAGATGTCGAACATCCTTGAGCTTGACGCCCCCTACTCGCTTGCCGACTGGGACTACGTGAGCCGCAACCATGGTTATCTCATAAGGCATTTTCTCACTCGAAATCAGAGCACGGTCTTTGGCTATATGGTTCTCCACGGTCGAGCCGTTCTCAACACAATCATATTCTGCGGCGCGGTCATTTTGATCACGCTGATAGTCAATCCATTCTGTGCCTACGCGTTGTCCAGGTACAACCTGAAGTATTCGTACAAGGTTCTCCTGTTCCTGCTGGCGACCATGGCGTTCCCGGCAGAGGTAACCGCCATCCCGAACTTCCTGATGCTGAAGCAGTTGCACCTGCTGAACACATTCTGGGCGCTGATCCTGCCGAGCATGGCGAGCGGGTACTTCATATTCCTGCTCAAGGGGTTCTTCGACAGCCTGCCGAGGGAGCTATACGAAGCGGGGATCATTGACGGGGCATCGGAGCCGAGGATGTTCTGGCAGATCACAGTGCCACTGTCCAAGCCGATCTTCGCGGTCATGGCGCTGAACGCGTTCACGGCGGCATACGGCGCGTTCATGTTCGCGTTCCTGGTGTGCCAGAACCAGAAGATGTGGACCATGATGGTCTGGCTGTACGAGCTGCAGATACTCGCGCCGAAGTACGTGACCATGGCAGCCCTGACGATGACGGCGATACCTACCCTGCTGATCTTCGTCTTCTGCCAGAACATCATCATGCGGGGTATCATCCTGCCAAGCTACAAGTAGGGTATCAGGAGCGCGAGTCTCCAGGCTCGCTTTGCGGGAGCGCGGTTCACCTTTGTGGATCGCCAATGGAGCGCGGACGTGGACGTCCGCGCTCCCGTTTTTGGCGAGCGAGGACGCTCGCGCTCCCAAAGCCAATCTCAGTTCCGCGTAAAGTTGTTACCGACCGAGGTCGTGCCTACACCCACGGTGATGCTTCGGTTCGCAGGGGTGAAAGTGTATCCCGATGCTGTCGGAGTTACCGTATAGGTTCCGGAGAACAGTTGCCCAAAGGAATACGTCCCATCCGCTCCAGTGGTCGTTGTCGCGCCGCCAGGTGTCAGCGTCATGGTGACCCCGCTCATCGGCTGGCTTGGTCCGCCCGGCACCTCGGCCTCATACTTGTCCATTTGGAAACCGTAGTAGACAACAGAGCTGTCCGATGTCATATTGAGCTTAATCGTGTTGCCCGTCACCCAGTTGCTCCACGTGTCGGTGTAGTTGCTGTTGTAGGTCTGCTGGGTAGTCCCTGCGCCGTTCTGCACTCGCACGTAGTCATAGCCGCTCTCAAGCGCGATCTGCGTGAAGTGAACCCGCATCCTGGTCGCGTTCGTCGGCCCGGTAACCGTCCAGGTATTGTTGTAGTTGTTCGGGTAGTTATGCGGACATTCCACGGTCTGGTTCACGCTCTGTATTCCGCCGCTCTGAGTCACGGTACCCGCAATTGTCGCGCCGGAAAGGAACGCTATGGTATCGCCCGACCGCATCCGCAGCACGGGAACCGCCGTCCCCTCCACCAGGTCGCGTGCGGAAATCCCACTAGCCGCCACGTAGCTGCCGACGGGATAGACCGTAACTCCGGCTGGCACCAGCACCTTCCGACCGAGCACGGACGCTGCACCCGGGCCGAGCTTGTTGCCGTCGCTGACCGCCGAACCATCATCTATGTACATAAAGCCGGTACCCACGTAGGTCACCGTGCCCCACATCCTTACCAGAAGGCCTGTATTATCCAGGCCATTACCTTCTCCCTTACCGAGCGATCTACCAATAAGACTTATGGGTCTGGGAACCACAGCCGTTCCGGTAGGGAGTATCGCGGTGGTGGAAAGCTTCCGCTCGCCGTTCTCCAGCGCAACATCGCCCAAAACATCAACGGTCTGGCCGGGGGTGTATACGTCTGTGGCCGCTATATCTACCGCTACTCCGTTTGCCCTGTCCGGACGCTCCACGTAGATGCGCCCCGGGAAGGCGGCCGTCACAATGCCGCTGATCTTAGACCGAGCCCCTTCCGCAATGCCGGGCGTGTAATCCGCGGTGAGATCGGTGACTACCAGGTTCGAGAGATCGGAGAGATTCCCAAGTGCATCGCGCGATTGGATGGCGAACCAGTAGTATTTACCGGCATCGAGCCCATTGACCGTGACGGTCTGGAGCGTGCCCGGTGCAGTAGGTGTCGGGATGCCCGAAACAAGAATACCCTCGCTCCAGGTGGAAGCGGTGAGCGCGCTGTTCGACCAGCGCATTTCGTAAGAAGCCGCCGCCGATCCTTCGCTGCTCGGGGCGGTCCAGGTGAGCGTGACGGAACTCGCGCCCTTGTCCGAGACCGCGAGGTCGAAGACATGCTCGGGAGGCGTTAGGTCCACAAAGCTCGGCGCAGCAAAACCGGTGAATGTGTAGACGTTCTGCGCCTGCAGGACGGTGAGCGCCGGGTCGAAGCTGAGATCGGATACCGAAACGTTGGTCAGGGTTAGCGCGCTGGTGACGCCGCTATGACGGATCATGTCGCCGTCGAAGTCGAGCGCAACTGTGTTTGCGCCGATCACCAGGTCGGTCCGCTCGGTGGATGCGGTGGCGATGGTGTTGCCGGCTGAGTCCGCAAGTTCGCCATAGACGCGGAACGATGTGCCGGTCTGAACGGTGAGTCCGGCGTTGACGCGCAGCTTCTCGAAGCCGGGGTTGCCGCCTTCGTCTATCCCCTGTGCGGAGTACTCGCCAGAGAGGGTGGCGGTGGCTGGCGAGACGGTGAACGATGCCGCTTCGAGTCTGGTGTAATCGTTGCCGTTCCAAGCGCCGGTCGCCTTCAGGGATGCGGTGTAGACGCCCTCGATCGGGTTGGTAAGTGTGCCGCCGTAAACGCCGTCGTTGGATGCGCCGTCCTGGTGAGCGCCGTCATCCAGCAGACTGACGGTGGTCTGCGTGCCGTTCGGGTTGTTGCAGTCGGCAGTGACGGTCGCCCCGGTGACGGGAGTTCCAGCGTCGGAAACAGCGGCGAGTACCACGCAGTTATCCGCAAATTGAACCTTGGGGGTGGAAGAAGAAAGGGTAAGCGTACCCGTGCCGTGAACCATCAAGCCGTACTCGGTGTTGGTATCGGCAGCCGTGCCGGTAACGCGAAGCTTCCAGTGACCCAGCTTCGGCGTATCGGTGGAGTAGGTAGCGCGACCTGTTCCATCCTCCGCGTCGGCTGGCGCGACCACCTGCATCTGCGACTGGGTGATAACGGTAGCGTCAGGGTTGACCAGCGCGAACGTCGGGCCGCCGGTTTGGTAGGTGAGCGAGAACTCCACCGGCGAAAGTTGGTCCACCGGCACGTCAATCTCGTTAGTCGTCCCATTCGAGATGTTTGCCGAGGAAAGCTCCAGTATCACTTCCGTTGTGGGCGGTTCTTCCGAAACGATTGCGTTCATCATAGGGGAATTGAGTATCGTTGCGCCGCCGTAGTCACCCCTAATGATTGCGGCCACCACTCCCAGAACCGAACTGCTGGACTTGATCTGGTCGTGGTTAAGCCCGTATGACCAGGTCAAAGAGTTGCCTAGCGTCCCCACCGTGTGTGCTCCGCCGTTGTAGTGATAGCAGACTCCCAGAGCCGAGTTGTTAGTCACCATGCCGTCGTTCGGGTTGCTGCCGACGGGCCATCCGTACAGTAGATTCGAACCGGCCTGGTACATGCGGGACGAACCGGGACTGGTACCGCCAAAGAGGTTGAACCTCCTGCCGCCATCGTTCCACCACTCGCGCTGCTTGAGAACCTCATCCGTCTGAAGGTCCCATACCGCCTGCGCGCTGCCGGCGCCGTCAACCGCCATTGCAAATCCCAGACTGGCCCATAAACTTGCAGAACCGTTCGGCTGGATTCCGCATTTGCTCACTACGATATCGGCGACGTGACTGCCGCAGTTCGGTGTGGATAGCATCGTCACGGTTTTCACCGCGTTGCGGCGTCCGTCCAGGGTAAGGCCTTTGATGCAATCGCGGGTAACGAGGCCGCCCATGCTGTGCGCGACTATGTGAACTTCTTTCCCCTGGTTTGCATAGGTGATCACGAGGTCCTTAAGCTTTTGGCCTGCTGAGGCAGTTCGGCCACTGCCGCTGAAAATATCGGTACCAACCGCGATGACTATTGTATTCGGGCAGTTCGCGTTCAAGTAATCGAACGCTGCACCCCAGTAGTTGTAGGGGTCGGTTGTGCCACCCGGTGGGCGCAGTCCGCGCACAAGAAGAACGACCTTCCACGAAGACCCTGTGCCGCCCGAGCCACCGGTTCCACCAGTGCCGCCGCGGCGGTTGTCAACCGTGAAGGCGCCTGAGTACCCCGTGTGTGAGTCTGCGAATGCCGCAGCAGAGCACGCCGCAAGCACGAGCACTGAAAACAGAATTATTAGTTTCTTCATAGTCTCCACCCTTGTCTCTTATCCGTTGGGAGCGCGATCCGCTGCGGCCCGCACCGAGAAGTAATCAGTGAACAGTCAGCAGTATGGAAGACGGAAGCGTGCAGTTTACTGATCACCTATAGCTGTCCTCTTTCCCCACTGGAACTCGGAACTTTTCTCAAATCTTCTTCACTACAAACCTGCCGAGGCTTCGGTTTCGGCCCTACCACCACGACTAGTTCATTTCTATATTTGTCCGCTCCACAAAGCGGCTCGGGAACAAACCTTTAGTCTCGCCACGCTCTCCATGCGCATCCCTTTCGGAAGACGCATGCCCCGGCTTCGGCAGACTTGCGGGCTAGGCGGAACCCGTTGTTGTTGTTATAGTTGTTCGGGTTGTTGTTGTTGCGGTAAGCGCAGCGGTTGTTGTTGTCGTTGTTGTTCCAACTACCGCCCCGCAAGACACGATAGCCCCGTTATGGCCCGTCCCACATTTGAATATCAATCCACCTAGGAGCGCTCTTCGCAGGCCCCAGGTATCCGCGTGTTTCACATGACCTATCCATGCCGCCACGGATGCACGCACACGGTCCATTGTCACTTCACCGTCCCCGTATCTTCGCGCCAGCCGCATCAGCTTTCGCCTCGAATGATACCCGGTCTTCGGTCTCAGCCGCCTGTGTTCCGGCCAGATCCTATATCCCATGAAATCGCACCCCTCCGAAACAGGAAACACACTGCGCTTCCTCGGATGCACCAATAGACCTATATCGGCCAGTTTGCCTTCTATCTGCCTGAAAGTTTCATGCAGAACGGCCTTCTCATCGGCAAGTACCACAAAATCATCCACATACCTTATGTAGAACTTGTGCCGCAGGTCCTCTTTTATCCAATGGTCGAACCTGTTCAGGTAAACGTTCGCGAAAAACTGGCTTGTCAGGTTGCCGATAGGTATACCCCGCCCGGGAGCGCGGACGTCCTCGTCCGCTCCGGAAGCGAGCGAGGACGCTCGCGCTCCCATTGTATGCGCTCCCACAAACCGCGTGTCGTTCGATGCCAGGATCTTCGCCACGAGGTCGAGGATTCCCTCATCCCTCACATACCGGCTTATCTCGCCAAACAGTATCTCGTGATTAACATTGTCAAAGTACTTGCTGATATCGCACTTTAGTACGTATTTCGCCTTTCTACTAAACTCCGTATACCTGTCTGCCGCCGCGTGTGTGCCTTTGCCTACCCTGCATGCGTAGGAATCATATATGAATATCGGCTCCCATACCGCCTCCAGTACCCGGCACAGCGCGTGATGCACCACTCTGTCTTCATACGGCGCGGCGGATACAAGCCGCTTCTTAGGCTCGTAAACGTAGAAATCCCTGTACTGACCCGGCGTCCACGTTCTGTTTTTCAATTCCTCCTGGAGCCGAAACAGGTTCTTCTCCAGACACGTGTTAAACGCATACACATCCGGCTCACGCCGCTTTCCGCGTTGCGCCAGCTTCGCGGCCACCAGCAGATTTTCAAAATCCCAGACCTTTGGATACAGGTTCTTATGGGTTTTCATTTTTGTGGGAGCGCGAGCGTCCTCGCTCGCTCCCCACCCTCTCCGGAAAAAGCGAG
>JANYKG010000128.1 GCA_025358205.1 Armatimonadota bacterium | reverse complement strand
AAAACAGACAAAGTGCAAACTCCAATACCGATAGCGACTAGCGGGCCAGGCGGAACCCGCTGTAGTAGTCGCTGCCGCTCGGGCCGGAGTAGTTGAAGTAGCGGTAACCGCAGCGGTAGTAGTAGTAGGCGTCGTTGCCCCAACTACCGCCCCGCAAGACACGATAGCTGCCACTTGACTGCCCTGGTGGGTCACTTGAAGGGCTTGTAGAATAGTATGTGCTGCCGTACCAGTCTTTGCACCATTCCCACACGTTTCCTGCCATGTCCTGGCAACCGGATGGACTTCCGTATGCTGAGTAACTCCCTACCGGTGCAGTCTGACATCTCTGATACCCACCTCCAGCGGGGTTGCTGTCATAGTAGTTGTTGCAGTACTCCTGGTTCCAGGTATCTCCCCAGGGATATACATTAGGATGACTTGTAGTTGTGTTCCATCTTGCTGCGCGCTCCCACTGGGCTTCCGTAGGCAGATGCCCGCCCGCCCAGTTGCAGAATGCCTCTGCCTCGTAGTAACTCACTCCAACTACCGGGTGATTGTCCGTCTGTGTGAAAGGCTGACCGCCGTACCAGTCTTGAGCGGCGGCCCAGTAGGACGGCTCTGTGCGGCTGTTGCTCACTTTCCAAGACCAGCCTGCGCTGGACCAATACGACGAGTTGGTGTACCCACCGGCATTCATGAACGCCCGGTACTCCCCGCGCGTGACCTCATACTTGCCGATGTAGTAGGCTGAAAGGGAGACGGAGTGCTGGGGGAGTTCATTTGGGCACGAGCTGCGATACGTCGCATCTGCGCCAACATTCGAGTTCCCCATCAGGAAAGACCCGGCGGGGATGTAGATCATCTGACCTGCGTAAGCTGAGTCGCTGGCGGTGACCGCAACCTTGTAGCTGGTTCCGTACGCGCCAGGCAGAGTGGTCCCGGCATTCCATATTATGTGCTTGCCGGTCCCCCGAGCCACGTTGCTGCCTACATCGCTACCCGGCCCGAAAGACGTTGGGCTGATCGTGTAGCTGCTTCCGCCATTACTTGACACACTGACGGAGATCACCAGCGTGGGGCTGTCCGAATCGGACACGTTGTACCAAATGTCCACCTTCTTGCTGCCGTCCGACCGCTGAGACGCGGACACATTGCTCACCACCGGCGCCGCGGCCCAGGTGGGCAATGCGAAGCACACCATCAACGCAAGAAACCCTGCAATCCTTGAGAACATAATGACCTCCTGGGAGCGCGAGTGTCCTCGCTCGCTCCCATTCCCTCTCAAAAAAAGCGAGCGAGGACGCTCGCGCTCCCACCGAAGAATCTTCTTCATAATTTCCGCTCCTCACAATTCGTCTGACTCTTCGGTAGACTTACAACAATGTCATGTTATCATGTTTCTGTTTGCTTGGCAAGAGGAAGGCGGAAAACAGGTATTTGTACGGGGCTAGCCGGGAGCGCGAGCGTCCCCGCTCGCTTCCAGAGCGGACGAGGACGTCCGCGCTCCTGTCTTGGCGTCCGCCGCGGCGGATCGCGCTCCCAAGAAGGTGTGTAGTTACAAGTATAATCTATTTCAGCGCATTCAGGAACGGCTTTACGTTGTCGAACATGAAGCTGTAAGCTGCGTCCATCTTCCCGTCCAGGCTCTCCAACCCCGTGAACGGCTCAGGATGCTGTACATCCAGTTCCACGTACAACTGAGAAGAATCGGAGAAGAACGGCTCAATCCTCAGTTCATGCACACCGTCTCGGTGAAGAACGATTCGCAGACCGGTGCCCTGACGACCCGCGCCGAGTATCTCCCACTCCTCCGGCCTCACCGCCAGCGCCCGGGACTCGATGAACTTCGTGGCCGCGTTCTCATCATCCATCGGCATGAACGCCGTCAGCTTTACCCCGAAGTTCACAAATTGGTTCAACCCCAGCTTGCTGGTGACCACGCGAAATATATCGAGGCACTTTTCCTTACTCGCGGCGAAGTACATAACCTCCTCGTTCAACTGGATCCGCGACTGCTGGATGAAGCAGTCATTGTCGGCATTGGCCATTCGCACGCCGTCGGGCAGGTGCTGAAGAGCCTGGTACGCGTAGTTCTCGGTGATCAGGGCGTATAGTCTGTTCAGGTCAACGGTCTGAAGCGCCACCGGTTGATAGAGCAGGCCGACAGTCAGCCGTCGCAGAGTCAACAATTCAAAGTTCATGCTTTGTATCCTTACCAACTTTCGTGCGTGAGGTTATTCGATGCGCCATTCTACCACCGACCACCGGCGAGGTCAAGGAAACCCGCTGTCAGACGGTGTCCAGTATCTGCAGTATATCCGGCTCGGCAACAACACGGGGATTGCTCTTCGTCGAACCCGATGCGAGGGTCTGCTCGACGAACGACCGCAGAGCGCTTGTGGGTACGGCAATCCGTTCTCTGTACGGGTTCAACCCCATATCTGAGTTCAGGCGCTCAATCCTGCGGATGAGCATGGCAGCGGCGTGGTCATCACTGTCATTCGCTGATGTCATGCCCGCTTGTCTGGCGACCTCGGCGTATGCCCCTGCGGATGTATGCGCGTTGAACCGCATAACGGGCGGGAGGAACAAGCCGCAGATAAGACCATGAGGCAAGCCGGTTAGCACACCTAAGGGATGCGCGAGGCCGTGGACAAGACCGAGCCGTGAGTTTGAGAACGCCATCGCGCCCATGAGACTGCCCAACGCCACCTCGGTGCGCGCGCCCAGATCATCTCCGTGAGCGTATGCGCCGGGCAGGTGTCTCAGCAGACCTACGGCCGCATCGCGGGAGAGAGAGTTCGTAAGCGGTGTTGCGCCTTTGGAAACCAGAGCCTCAAGCGCCTGGCACAGCGCATCCATGCCTGAGAATGCAGTGGTCTCCGGCGAACAGGAGAGCGTAAGTTCGGGGTCAACTATCGCGACATCGGCCAGCAGATGCCAGCTTCTGATACTGGCCTTGACCCCCCGCCCCTCGTCAGTCAGTACCGCGTTGGGCGTAACCTCTGCGCCACTGCCGGAAGTCGTGGGAATAGCGATAAATGGAAGGCCCTTCTTCTCCACAACTCTGCCGTCGAAATACTCCGAGGTTGAGCCGGACGCTTGCGCCAGACCCGCCACTGCCTTGCCAACGTCCATCGCACTACCGCCGCCTATCGCAATCACGACATCACAATGGTTCTCTGCCACAACGCTGATGCCGCGATCCACCAATGACAACGCCGGTTCAGCGGGAACCCCGTCAAACGCGCAAACAAACACGCCGGAACTCCGCAGAGAATCCACAACTTCGGCCAACCGTCCCGCCCTTCTGAGTGAGCCGCCGCCCGAAACCAGCAATGCCCGAGTCCCAAGCATGGCAGCCTCCACGCTGACCTCGCGCCGTTTCCCAGGACCAAATATTATCTTCTTTACCGTACTGAATGTGAACTCCATAGTGCTTGTACGGTTCGACTCAACCCTGCGCGGAACCTTCAATCCAGGTCGGCTTAGTCCCTAAAAATGATGCCGTGATCCGGACATATAACCTGAGCGCCGGCCTGAAGACTGCTCACTTGGATCTTCAACTCGCTCTCACAATTCTCGCGTGGACAGAAAATATGCTCTACACCTTCGTCCAGCGATTTGATAACCCTCAGAACTTCTTTGGCATATGTATCCCTGGTCATTCGCATGGCAGCCCCCTGTATACAGTATACACTCCATCTGTTATATATACCCAGAATTCCCAAATATGACCCGTTCATCGTTTGACCCGCCTGATTTCGCTCTGGTATACTGACCTTAGTCTGGTCGGTACACATCTCATGAAATCAAAACGCTCTGTCGAACTCTGGTCTGTACGCGAACTGCCTGCGCTGGCATTCCTGATCATTGCCGTAGCCGTGCTGTGGATCAAGATACCAAGCTTCCGTCTGGAAGTCAACTTGCTCGCCACAGCAAGGGAAATGGCGATAGCAGGGATCATGGGCTGCGGCATGACCATGGTAATCATCACCTCCGGGATAGACCTTTCCGTAGGTTCCATCCTCGCGGTTTCCTCGGTAGTCATGGCCAAGTTGATGGTTGACGGAACGCCGGTGTGGATAGCTATCCTGGCCGCCCTTGTGGTGGGGCTGATACTCGGTCTAGTGAACGCAATACTCATCAACCGTTTTCGAGTTCCTCCAATCATCACCACACTGGGTACAATGGGCATACTGCGGGCCGGCGCGACCCTGTTTACTCACGCCAGATGCATCGCCCCGTTGCCGCGCGCGCTTGACGTGTTGAGTACTGGATACGTCCCATTGCTCATGCTAATCGGCATCGCCGCCCTATCTACACTGTTTCTCACCCGCACCAGGCCGGGCAGATATGTCTACGCGATAGGCGGAAACGAAGAGGCCGCCCGCCTTTCCGGTGTCTCCATCGCAAAGACGCGTACTCTGGTGTACTCGCTCAACGGCTTGCTGGCATCGGTCTCCGGGCTGATCATAGCCTCATCCATGTCATCAGCCCAGTCAAACGTGGCGACCGGATACGAACTCAACGTGATAGCAGCCGTGGTGATCGGCGGAACAAGCATAGCGGGCGGACAAGGCTCCGTTCCCGGCACGATGATCGGCGCGGCTATCATGGCCGTCTTGTACAACGCGCTGATACTCACGGGTGTGCCAATCCACTGGCACAAGGTCATCATCGGCGGGGTTATCCTGACAGCCGTGCTGTTCGACAAGATGAGGTCATTGGGACGCAAATGAGATCCTTGATAAGGGCCAAAGAATCAGTCGTTCTGTTGATGTTCATCGTGGTCTTTGCCGCATTCGCCGTGACCACTGACCGATTTGCGTCGGTGGACAACCTGCTGAACATCGCGAGGCAGTACTCCGAGCTGGCAGTAGTTGCGGTCGGGCTGACCATGATTATCATCACCGGCGGCATAGACATATCGGTCGGCTCTATTGTCGGCCTGTCTTCTATCACACTAGGCGTGCTGGCCGGTCAGATGCACATGAACGTCTGGGCGGCATGCGCGGCGGCGATGGCGGTCGGCCTGCTCTGCGGCACACTGAACGGTCTGGTAATAACAAAACTGGGTGTGCAACCCATAGTCGCCACTCTCGCCATGATGAGCGCCGCGCGCGGACTGGCATTCGTGCTTTCGGGCGCCAGATCGCTCGCTGACTTTCCCGATAGTTTCGTCGGACTTGGCCAGACCGAGGTGGGACCGGTTCCGTTCATCGGCTACATCCCACTCTCTGTCTGCCTGGCGCTTTTGCTCGCAGTGTGCGGTTTTGTTCTACTCAGGTTCACATCACTTGGCCGCATGATACACGCGGTCGGCTTCTCCGAGGAAGCAACCCGTCTTTCGGGCATCGGCGTCGTGAAGGTAAAGGTGTTCGCATACTCGCTGACAGGTCTTCTGTGCGGACTGGGCGGTATAATGATGACCGCACGTGTCGCGTCCTCCGTACCCGATGCAGGCAACGGGTTTGAGTTTGAGGCAATAACCGCCGTGGTAATGGGAGGAAGCAGCCTGCGCGGTGGTGAAGGTAGTATTATCGGCACCATGATAGGTGTCGCCGTGATGGGGATTCTCAGGAACGGCTTGAATCTGCGCGGCGTGCCAAACACCTGGCAGGTGCTTTTCTTGGGGGCCATGCTTATTTTGGCCGTGCTCGCTGACAACCTGCGCGTGTGGATGCGCAGTAGGCTGGAGAGTCGGCAGCAAGCGTTGGAGCCATCAAAGGCCGAGGCGTGAAGTGCAGTTCGCCATGTTTTGTTATAGGAGGATTACAGCGTTGAAGTCATCAAGAACCCTTGCTATGGTCTGCGCGGCCATCATTGTGCTGGCGGCGATTTTCGCAATAAACGGATGCACGCGGCGCACCACAAAGCCCACGACGACTACCACTGTCACCAAGCCAACGTCCACCAAACACAAGCGCAAGATAGTGTTCGTGATGAAACTTATAGGCATTCCCTACACCAACGTGTGCGAGGAAGGCATGAAGAAAGCCGCGAAAGAGCTTGGCATTGAAGCCGAGTTCCTTGGCCCAAGCACCGGCGGCGACACCATTCAGCAAATCAGCATCATCGAGGACCAGATATCGCGCGGTGTGGATGCCATAGTGATATCGCCGAACGATGACAAGGCCGTGATACCGGTCATACAGAAAGCCATGAACAAGGGCATCAAGGTGTTCACGTGGGACTCCGATGCGCCGAAGAGTAAGCGCATATTCTACGTGGCTGCGGCGGACGACATAGGCATCGGCGAGATAGTGATAGACCGCGTGGCCAAGGAGATCGGCGGCAAGGGTAAAGTGGCGCTGATGACCGGCAGCCCGAACGCGCTCAACCTGTCGCTTCACGTGCAGGGCGTGGAAAAGGGCGTGAAGAAGTATCCCGGCATCACGCTCGTTAAGCCGTACATCTACAACGACGACGACCAGCAGAAGGCGATTCAGGGCGCGATCACTTTGCTGCAAAAGAACCCTGACCTGGCCGCGTTCGCGTGCGTGAACTCGCCGGGCGTTCCTGGTGCGGCTCGTGCGCTCATACAAACAGGCAAGGACAAGAAGATCAAAATCTGGGGTTTGTCCATACCCAGCGAAAACCGCGACTACATCAAGCAGGGCATCGTGAACGGTTTGACGATATGGGACCCGGGCAAACTCACCTACGTTACCACAAAGCTGGTGAACGACTATCTTGACGGCAAGAAGCCCCGCGACGGCATGGAGATGGCAGGCGTCGGCAAGCTGAAGGTAAGCCCCACCGGCGTCATCATCATGCCTGGACTGATAATAACTAAAGAAAATGTAGACCAGTTCAACTTCTGAGTTTAGACTGCAGTCCGGATGGGAATGTCTCCAGCGTGGGGTTGTAAATACCGCAAACCGCACGGAGGTGTCACTATGCCAAGACCGGATGCTGACTGGGATCCATACACGGAGAGTGACGCGGATCACCACTGGCGGATGATGGAGTCTGAATCCTATCAGGACGTGGTGACCGGTCTCACATGCGAACCCCAGGAGGACGTCTTAGCCCTGGACTGGGAAGAGGCGACCGCTTACGCCGAGAGAGAGTTACATACCGGCAAGATCCACAGAAGCTGAGCAGACTCGTACAAACAGCCTCGATTTCACCGCTCATTCAGCCTGAGTAAGGGTAGAATTCGACTTGTTTCCCGCACACATTCCTCTTCCACACCCGCAAACCCTGTCATAGATGCCGGGTTATTATTGAAACCCGCATACATACCGGGCGACTACTTCTGCAGGCGTGGCACAATCACACTGTAACCGAATAAGAGCCGGAGCGAAGCGCTCGAAAGGGCGCCAACCAAAGCCAGGATCTAGCCCAGTAAGCTGCGGTCAATGGCTGCGAGACAACCCCGCAATAACCTATAGAACCGGGGTGCAGCCGATGAAAGCCGAGTACTGGTAAGACAGCCAGGCTGTCGAGTTGATGTCGCTGTCGTGCGCCACTGGGGAGAGATCTCTTTGAGTTTTTCGAGGAGTTCGGGCGCGGGCGATTGATGTTCGTTCAGCCTGGCGATTTATTTGGTCATTCACGGCGTGGGGCGTCTGCATTTCGCAGCATCCCACTGAAAACCAACTATGCGATCACACTATACAGAACAATTTGCTGGACGAAACTGCTGGATAACCTGCACCGACAACTCGGGGCGGAAGCGCAGGAAAGTGGTGCGTGTGGAAGACCTCACGTACGTACCGGTATACGGAGCCTACATCATTGGCAAGTGTCCGGGACCGGTTTCCGAAGGCATGACTCACTCGCTACACCTGGAATAGCGTTTTCTAGCCTTAAGAGCATTATTCACGTTGTTCGTGAGTAATGCGGACAATCTTCCTTGACCCGCCCGCGTGAGCCCCTGAGGATGGGCAGATGCCCCCTGCCCATCCTCCCCACTATGCTTCTTCAAGTTCCGCAATCACCCGCATTGCCGCCGCGCGCCTGTCATCCGCCGCTGTTATCGCGCGACCGATCACCATGTAGTCTGCACCGGCCATTGCGGCTTCTGAGGGGGTCATAATCCTCGCCTGATCGTTCTTGGCCGACCACGATGGACGCACGCCAGGCGTGACCACAAGGAAATTTGTACCGCAAGCAGCCTTGACTGTGCGAATCTCGTGGGGTGACGCCACCACTCCGTTCATGCCTGAGGCTTGCGCCAGTTTCGCGAGATGTGCGACCTGACCTTCCACTGCCAGCGGCACAGAAAGCTCGTTGTTGAGAACATCCGCGCTGATGCTGGTGAGCACGGTCACGCCGATGATAACGGGGACCACGATCCCGAGCTTGTCCGCTTCTTCGGACGCAGCATCCACTGCAGCGCGCATCATGGCCGATCCGCCCGGCGCGTGAACATTGAACATCCAGACGCCCATGCGAACTGCTGCACGAGCTGCGCCGGCCACGGTATTCGGTATGTCATGAAACTTGCCGTCGAAGAATATCCGCTCCGCCCCGGCAGTCCTCACCGACTCAATGATGCGCGGACCAATGGATGTAAACAACTCCAACCCGATCTTGAAGGCGCCGACGCAGTCCTTGAGTTCGGCGACCAATTCAACAGCTTCACTCTCAGTGCTCACATCCAATGGAAGTATGATCTTGTCTTTGGCTGCCATTGCGTCTCCTTCTACGACTGCACAGTTCCTATGATCTCGTCCACATGTTCGACGCCGCAAGTTACCAGATAATCGTCAATTCCCTGTGCAATCTCAATGGCCGACTGCGGATTCACGAAGTTCGCAGTACCGACCTGCACAGCACTCGCCCCGGCCAACAGAAACTCCAGTGCATCGTCCGCATTCATGATGCCGCCCATGCCTATAACCGGCACATCCACTGCACTTGCCACCTGCCAGACCATGCGCAGTGCGACCGGTTTGACAGCAGGGCCGGAGAGACCGCCAGTGATATTCGCAAGTCTGAACTTCCGCGTCTTGATGTCAATCGCCGTGCCGAGCAGCGTGTTTATCAGCGATAGCGCATCTGCCCCGCAATCAACGCAGATTCTCGCCATAGCCGTGATATCGGTCACATTCGGAGAGAGCTTGGGTATGAGAGGCAGACTCGTGGCTTTTCTCACAGCGCGGACAACCTCGGCGCACATACTGGGGTCAGTGCCGAACGCAATGCCGCCGTGCTTCACGTTGGGGCACGAGATGTTGATCTCAAGACCGGCAACTCCAGGCACCCCGTCAAGTCGGCGGGCTACCTCGGCGTACTCATCCAAGGTCTTGCCGACGACGTTCACGATCACAGGCGTATCCGCCGCGGCGGATTGTAGCCACGGAATCTTATCGTTTATGAGGCTATCTACGCCGTCATTCTGCAGGCCGATCGCGTTAAGCATCCCAGCGGGGGTTTCACAGATTCGCTCAGGCGGGTTACCGTCCCACTGAACCAGCGAAGTGCCTTTGGTAACAATTGCGCCTAGCAGGTTCAGGTCAATCAGTTCGGCGTATTCCTTGCCAAAGCCGAACGTCCCGGACGCGACCATTACCGGGTTCTTCATCTGGATACCGCAGATGTCGGTCGTGAGCCTATTCATCCCAGACCACCTCTTCTGCATCGAAAACCGGGCCTTCGTGGCAGACGCGCACGTACTTGCAGCCGCCGCCGTTGTGTACCTTGATAACGCATCCCATGCACGCACCTACTCCACACGCCATCTTGGCCTCAAGCGAGACTTGGCACTTCAGGTGGTATTCTTTCGCAATCAGCGCGACCGCCTTCAGCATTGGAGTTGGTCCGCAAGCATATATCATGGGTGAAATAAGTGACTCGGACTTCAAACGCTCGCGGAGTATATCGGTTACCAGTCCGCTGTGCCCGCATGACCCGTCGTCCGTCGCGAGCAGACATGCGTTATCATCAACCGATAGACCGCGAAATTCGTCCGCGCAGATGTGCTTCTCTGCAGTCTGAGCGCCTATCATGGTAGTCAGCCGCTCGCAGCCGAACGACTTGGCGATTGTACTCGCAAGGAAAGACAGGGGGGGTGCGCCTATCCCACCGCCAACCAGCACAATCTGCTGAGTCGGCGAATCCGGCAAGGTAAATCCTGTGCCAAGCGGACCTATCACGTCCACCAAATCGCCGGGTTTCTTCTCGGCCAGCAGAGCAGTGCCGCGACCCCTGATCTCGTAGAGTACCGCCACCTGGTCCGCCTCAGCACGATAGATACTAAGCGGACGGCGCAAGAGCGGATCATGCGTGCCACCACAGAGCAGATGTACAAACTGACCGGGACGCGCGAGTGCGGCGATCTCCGGGGCTTCGAACACCAACCGCCGAAAGTTCCCGTCGCACTCGTGTTGCAGAATCCGGCACTTTGTCTGCCTAACGCTGGACGACATATTTGTCAATCGTGAGACAGCCGAATGTCTCGCCTTCCTTGCGTGATGATAACGCGTACAGAAGCGCCCTGGCGGTATCCAGCGATGTGAGGCACGGAATGCCGTGCTCAACCGACGCCCGACGAATCACCGCTCCCTCTCGCTCGATCTTCTTATCCTTGCTGATGGTGTTGATAAGCAGGGAGACATTTCCGCTTCTGATAAGGTCAACCAGGTTCGGGCTGCCTTCGCTGATCTTGTTGACCGCAGCGGCCTGTACCCCCTTTGAGTTGAGGAAATCCGCCGTGCCCTTGGTGGCATGAACGCTATAGCCGAGATCAACGAATCCCTTGATAATATCTATGGACTCTTCCTTGTCCTGATCAGCTACGGTGACGAGCATCGAGCCGCTGGTGGCAACGTCAATCCCAGCAGCAACCATCGCCTTGTACAGCGCCTTGGAGTAGCTGCTGTCCACGCCCATCACCTCGCCGGTGGACTTCATCTCCGGGCCTAGTCCGATGTCTACCTGTACAAGTTTGGCAAAGGAAAAGACCGGAGCCTTGACAGTTACATTCTGCTGGGATGGAACCAACCCGGTTGAGTAACCCTGGCTCTTAAGTGACTTGCCCAGTATCAGGTTGGTAGCGACGTTGATCATCGGAATGCCGGTGATCTTTGACAGGTATGGTATGGTCCGGCTGGCACGCGGGTTCACTTCCAGCACGTACGCCGTATCGTTCTCGATAACGTACTGGACGTTCATCACGCCTTTGACTTCCAGCGCCTTCGATATCTTGATCGCCGAACTGACGATCTGGTCAATAACCGATTTGGTCATGGTTTGCGGAGGATAGACGGCCATGCTGTCACCCGAGTGAACACCCGCCCGTTCGATGTGCTCCATGATGCCGGGCAGCAAGCAGTCCACGCCGTCCGAGATCACGTCCACCTCAGCCTCGCCGCCGACAATGTACTTGTCCACCAGAATCGGGGCATTCGGCGAGACATCAACCACGTAGGTCATGTACGCCATTAGCTCCTGCGTGTTGCCGATGATCTCCATGGCACGTCCGCCCAGCACGTAGGATGGGCGCACAAGGACGGGATAGGTGATCTCCTCCGCAACCTTCACCGCGTCCTCGATTGTCGTGACGGCGCGTCCCGGCGGCTTGGGAATGCCCAATTCGTTGAGAATCCGCTCGAACTTATCGCGGTCCTCAGCGATATCTATGGACTTGAAGGACGACCCCAGGATTCGCACACCCGCTTTGTCCAGCGGTTCCGCGAGATTGATCGCCGTCTGTCCGCCGAACTGAACTATCACGCCCTCCGGCTTCTCCAGATCAATGATATTCAGCACGTCTTCTGCAGTCAGCGGCTCGAAGTATAGCTTGTCCGAGGTGTCGAAATCGGTGCTGACGGTCTCGGGGTTGTTGTTGATAATAATGGATTCGTAGCCCGCTTCCTTGAGCGCCCAGACCGAATGAACCGAGCAGTAGTCGAACTCGATCCCCTGCCCTATCCTGATCGGTCCTGAGCCGATGACAATCGCCTTCTTCCGGTCCTTCTCCACGGCCTCGCCGCCGTGAATCGGGATGAAGTTCTCCGCCTCATCCGCATCGTCGTAGCAGGAGTAGAAGTAGGGCGTCTGCGCCTCAAACTCGGCCGCGCAGGTGTCAACCATCTTATACGTCGGGAGTATGCCGAGCGCCTTGCGGAACTCGCGCACATGCATCTCGTCCATGCCGACCAGCTCGCCGATCAGCTTGTCCGGGAACCCCAGTTTCTTCGCTTCAAGGAGCATCTTAGGCACCAACAAATCGCGCATGGAAGTCGAGACGTCACCAGCGGCCATCAGCCTGAACTCACCGGCCATCTCCTTGACCTTCGATTCCATGTTGACCAAACGCTGGATACCCTCCAGGAACCAAGGGGTGATATCTGACAGCTCGGCGATCTCTTCCAGCATCATGCCGCGCCGGAAGGCCTCAGCAATCACGAACAGCCGCTCGTCGTTCGGCCTCTTGATCTTCTCCTCGATCTCCATCTCCTTCCACATGTTTGCATTCTTGTGGCGGAGACTGTGCATGCCGACTTCCATGGACCGCACGGCCTTCATCAGCGCGGCCTCGTAGCTGCGGTCAATGGACATGACCTCGCCCGTTGCCTTCATCTGCGTGCCGATGGTTCGGTCGGCAGAGACGAACTTATCGAACGGCCAGCGCGGAATCTTGATAACGCAGTAGTCGAGCGCAGGCTCGAAACATGCGAGTGTCTTCTTGGTGACGGCGTTGGGAATCTCGTCCAGCGTGAAGCCGACAGCGATCTTGGCCGAGACGCGCGCAATCGGGTATCCCGTGGCCTTCGATGCCAGTGCAGAGGAGCGACTCACGCGAGGGTTCACCTCGATCACATAGTACTCGAAGCTGTGCGGGTTGAGCGCCAACTGCACGTTGCAGCCGCCCTCGATACCCAGCGCGCGGATGATCTTGAGCGACGCCGTGCGCAGCATCTGATACTCTTTGTCCGAAAGCGTCTGGCTCGGCGCGATAACGATGGAGTCGCCGGTGTGAACGCCCATCGGGTCGAAGTTCTCCATGTTACAGATAGTGATGCAGTTATCCGCACCGTCGCGCATCACTTCGTACTCGACCTCTTTCCACCCGAGCAGGCAGCGCTCGACCAGTATCTGGTGGCGCATGGAGAGCTTCAGTCCGCGACCACCTATTTCCAAGAGCTGCGCCTTGTCATACGCCACTCCGCCCCCGGTTCCGCCCAATGTATAAGCCGGACGAATGATGAGCGGCAACACAGCAGTCTCGGCAATCTCCTGCAGGTGTTCCTCGGTCTCGACGATCCAACTATCTGGAACCGGTTCGCCGATATCCTTCATGAGGTTGCGGAAATGCTCGCGGTCCTCGGCCTGCTGGATGGCCTTGAGCGGAGTTCCCAGGAGTTGCACGCCGTACGTCTCCAGGTAACCACCGTTCGCAAGCTCAGTCGCCAGGTTCAAGCCCGTCTGCCCGCCAAGCGTCGGTAGCAGACCGTCCGGGCGCTCTATCTCCATGACACGCGCCGCAAACTCCACGTTCAGCGGCTCGATGTACACCTTGTCGGCGATCTCGGTGTCCGTCATGATCGTCGCAGGGTTGGAGTTGATCAGGACGACCTCAATGCCCTCTTCGCGGAGCGCGGTGCAAGCCTGAGTTCCCGCATAGTCAAACTCCGCAGCCTGCCCGATTATGATAGGGCCGCTGCCGATAACCATTACCTTCTTGATTCCTTCGCGTTTGGGCACTACTTGACTCCTGACTTCTCGATCATGTCGAGGAACTCGCTGAAAAGGTATCTGCTGTCCATTGGGCCTGGCGACGCCTCAGGGTGATACTGCACGGAGAAGATCGGCAGCTCTGTGTGTCTCATGCCTTCCACTGTGCCGTCGTTAAGATTGAGGAACGCCACTTCCATGCCCGAACCCTTCAGTCCGTCGGCATCCACCGCATAACCGTGGTTCTGGGAGGTGATGTATACTCGGCCGGTCCTGGTGTCCTTCACCGGATGGTTGCCGCCGCGATGGCCGAACTTCAGCTTGAACGTCGTGCTGCCGAACGCCCGACCAAGTACCTGATGGCCTAGACATATCCCCATGATAGGTTTCTTGCCGACCAAGCCGTTCACCACATCCAGAACGTAGTCCAGCAGCGCGGGGTCGCCGGGACCTGGGGAGAACACAACGCCGTCAGGGTTCTGCTCCAGTATCAGTTCCGCCGGTGTGTCACAGGGGTAAACGGTCACGCGGCAGCCCAGCTTGGCGAGGCACCGCATGATGTTATACTTCACTCCACAGTCCACCAGTGCGATGTCGTACCGCTTGTCCATGTCGTCGGAGCTTTCCCGCCAGACGTAGGGGTTGTCCGTCGAAACCGCTTTCACAAAATCAATACTCCCGTAGTCCTGCGCATCCTTGATATGCGCGAGCACCTCTGCGCGCGTACCCTCGGTCGAGATAGACCCCATCATGACGCCGCTGACCCGCAGATGCTTGGTCAATGCGCGGGTATCTATGCCCTGTATGCCCACAATGTCATGTCCGGCCAGAAAATCCTGGAGTGTACCCTTGCACCGCCAGTTGCTCGGAGCCTCGCAAAGCTCCTTGACGATGAACCCTTCGACCTGAACCTTCTTCGACTCGAAGTCCTCCGGTGCGACCCCATAGTTGCCGATCAGCGGGTAGGTAGGCGCCAAGAGTTGGCCTGCGAATGACGGATCAGTAAGCATCTCCTGATATCCGGTCATACATGTGCTGAAAACCACCTCGCCGAACGTGGTTCCCTCAGCGCCGAACGCCAATCCCTCGTATGTGGTTCCGTCTGCCAGCGCAAGTATTGCTTTCTTCAACGTGACTTCTCCCCTGCTTGTCTTACAGCTTCACGGTCTTGCCTGTCCGCGCGGACTCGATGGCCGCTTCCATGATCGCCACCGCTGCCCGGCCCTCGGGTCCGCCGGTCTCCGGGCGTTTGCCCGTGACTATGCACTCACCAAACTCCTTAAACTCGTCCGCAATCAGATTGATCTTCTCAACCTCAATCTGCTGTGGAACACCCTCTATATCGAAAAGGGTCAGCACATTCGTAAGCGAGTTGTACTCAATCCAACCGGTTGTTCCGTAAGCCGCAATGAACGTCTTGCCGGGTGTTATGTAAGTATCCGATACGCTCCCCAAAACTCCGTTGCTAAAACGTATGACAACCTGGAAAATCTCGTCTATCTCGCACTCCAGCACGCGCTTCGACGCCATTGCCGTGACCTCTTCCGCGCCGCCCAAAAGGTAGTTCATATTGTCTATCTGGTGGATACCTAAAAGGTTCAACGGTCCGCCCGGGCACCTATCCCGATACCAGCGCCACATGGTGGAGTCCAGCGCCCATCCGCCTCGGTGCGACTGATGCGCTTCCAGAGTAGCGAGTTCACCGATCTTGCCCTCACCGATCATCTTCTTCATCAGTCTCATCGCAGGCGCTCTACGCAGGCTGTGACCTATCTGCAGTATGACTCCCGCGTCCTCGCAGGCACTGATCAGGTCGTCCGCTTCGGCCACTGTGTTGGCGATGGGCTTTTCTATCCACACGTGTTTGCCGCGCCCTGCCGCCTGTACCGTGAGCTGCTTGTGGATGTGATTCGGAACGATGAGTATGATACCCTCGACCTCTTCGTTGTCCAGCAGTTCATCGTACGAACCGGCTGGCGGAGCGGCGATCATCGGTCGCCTGTCTTCCACGATTGCCGGATTAGCATCATACCATGAGACCAATTCCACAGTCTCACACTCACCAAGCGCGGGCAGGCTCTGCTCCCCGCCCCATCCGCCTAGTCCTACCAGCGCTACTTTTGCTTTTCTCATGCGATTACCTCATTGTTTCTCGCAACCACTCGACCGCCTACAATCGTGAGCGACGCTGCTCCAATTAGTTCTCTACCGCCGAGTGGTGTATTTTTTGATTTCGAATAAAACTTCGCCGGATCAACCGTCCACTTCGCGTCAGGGTCAATCACGGTGATGTCGGCTGCATTTCCGATCTTAATGCCGTTCTCCAGCCCCAGTATGCGGGCAGGCGCGGCAGTCATCTTCTCAATCGCTGACGCCAGCGAGATCACTCCGGCGTGAACCAACTCCGTAAGCGCCAGTCCCAGAGCAGTCTCAAGCCCTACCATGCCGCAAAACGCGTAGGCGAACTCGGTCTCCTTCTCCTCAATTGCATGCGGAGCGTGGTCGGTCGCTATCACGTCAATAGTGCCGTCCGCAAGGCCTTCCTTGATAGCGGCTACGTCGTCTGCCGAGCGCAGCGGCGGGTTGATCTTCGCGTTTGTATCGTAGCCCTTAACCGCGTCCTCGGTCAGTGTGAAGTACTGCGGGCATGTCTCGCAAGTCACGGTGACTCCGTCTTCCTTGGCCTGGCGAATGATCTCCACCGAACCCCGCGTGCTGACGTGCGCTACGTGCAGCCTGCAGCCGGTGAGATTGGCGATCATGACGTTCCTGTAGACCGCAATCTCCTCGGCCTCACGCGGTATGCCCTTCAGCCCCAGGATGGTGGCGAGCAGCCCTTCGTTCATGAACCCGTCGTCGGCCAGCGCTTTGTCTTCGCAGTGGACAATGACCGGTTTGTCGAACATCGCGCAGTAGTCCATGGCCCGGCGCATGAGACCAGCATTCTCAATCGGGAACGCATCGTCCGAGAAGGCCACCGCGCCGCCTGCGATCATGTCGCCGATCTCAGCAATCTCATCGCCCTTCAATTCCTTGGTCAACGCGCCGATGGGATGAACTCGCGCAAGTCCCGCTTCAGCAGCCCGCATGCGGATGAACTCCACCACCGAGCGGTTGTCTGTAACAGGCTTGGTGTTCGGCATGGCCGCTATGGACGTAAATCCGCCCGCTATCGCCGCCCGCGTGCCCGAACGAACGTCTTCTTTGTGCTCGAAGCCCGGCTCTCTGAGGTGTACGTGCATGTCAATGAGTCCTGGGACAACCACCTTGCCGGTAACGTCCTCCACCTGGTCGTCGGCCTTCGCTGTGATGCTGCCGATCTCCGCTACGACGCCGTCCTCTATCAGCAGGTCAGCAACTTTGTCCAATCCCTGTGACGTGTCCAGAATCCTTCCGCCCTTAAGCAGCAGCCGCATCTTCGGTCCCTCCTAACAGCAGGTAGAGCAGCGCCATACGTACCGCCACACCGTTCGTCACCTGCTCAGTAACCAGGCATACCGGGTCATCCGCGACCTCGGGCATGATCTCCACGCCTCGGTTCATCGGACCGGGATGCAGCACAATCACGTCATCCTTAGCCGCCTTCAGGCGTTCTTTGCTGATGCCAAACATCGTGGAGTACTCGCGCAGGCTCGGCAGCAGCCCCTTCTTCATGCGCTCAAGCTGGATTCGCAGGACGTTCACCACATCCACGCCCTTCAGTCCCTCTTCCAGATTGGTGTAAACCTCGACTGGAAGATTCCTTGCTTCAGGGGGGATGAGGGTCTTCGGACCGACCAGCCGCACCTTTGCGCCCATCTTGGTCAGCCCCCACATGTTGGAGCGTGCTACCCTGCTGTGTAGAATGTCGCCCACTATCGCCACGGTCAGTCCGCTGATCTTGCCCTTCTTCTCGTGGATGGAGAGCATGTCCAACAGTCCCTGAGTAGGATGCTCGTGCATGCCGTCGCCCGCGTTTATCACGTGTTCGGGTATCATCTTCGCCACAAAGTGCGCTGCGCCTGAGCACTGATGGCGCATAATGAATAGATCCGGCTTCATCGCCCTGAGCGTGAGGATGGTATCCTTCAGCGACTCGCCCTTCACAACGCTGCTGGTTGACGGCGCTATGCTGGAAGTGTCGGCGCTTAGTATCTTGGCGGCAAGCTCAAACGAAGTTCGCGTGCGAGTGCTCGGTTCGTAAAACAGCGTCACCACAGACCGGCCCCGCAGAGTAGGCACCTTCTTGATCTGCCTGCCCAATATCTCCTTGAAGGACAGAGCCGTCTGGAGTATCAGCTCTATCTCGTCTGAGGACATCTCCTCCAAGCCCAAAATGTCTTTTCTCTTCAGGCGCATTGTATGGCCTCCCTGCGTCAATCCTGCTTCAGGATGTAAACCTTATCGTCGCCGCCGATCTCGCGGAGTTGAACGTCCACAAGCTCCTTGCGCGATGTCGGCAGGTTCTTGCCAACGAAGTCCGGGCGGATCGGAAGCTCTCTGTGGCCCCGGTCAATCAGCACGGCAAGCTGAATCGAGGCCGGTCTTCCCATGTCTATCAGCGCATCCAAGGCGCACCGCACGGTTCGCCCGGTGTAGATCACCTCGTCCACCAGTACGATGTTTCGGTCGTTCACGTCGAATGGTATCTCCGTCTGGCCGACTTCCGACTGGCGGGTCATGTAGTCGTCGCGGTAGAGGGTGATGTCCAGCGCGCCGACCGGAACCTTCGTCCCTTCGATCTCGCCAATCAGCTTGGCAAGACGCTCGGCCAGAGGCACGCCCTTGCTCCGCACGCCGACAAGGGCGAGTCGCTCGGCGCCCTTGTTCTTTTCGATGATCTCGTGGGCAACCCGCGTGAGCGCCCTTCTGAGTTCATCGGAATCCATAACCTGGGAACGCTGCTCTGCCATCCTAGACCCCCTTGGGGAACGAACATCGAACAATCGGACGCGGATGTTGGAAGTTGATTGTTGGACGTTGGAAGTTCGCCTCTCCCGTGTCCCAATAAAAACGCCTCCCTGCAGAGGTGCAAGGAGGCGTGAACCTTCGTCGTCACAACAAGATGAATAATCACACGCACCCTTGTCGGCCTCGCCGGACCAACTTAAAGGCGTTCGCTCGATTTTTTATAGTATAGCAGCGACTCCCTTTTCCTGTCAAGATAAATTTCTGCACTCAATCGGAGAGAGCGAGGACTATCACTTATTTCGAAGCGGACGAGGACGTCCGCGCTCCCAGAATTCCGCGCGAGAGGAGTTCGCTTAATGTCACAAAGCGGTATCCCTTTGCCCGAAGCTCCTTGACTATTTGAGGCATGAATGAGGTGGCGGCGATCTCCCCGTTGTGCATGAGAATGATGGACCCATCGGTGGTATTCTTTATCACATACCGAGCCATGTCCGGGTACTTGGCACCCTCATACGGACTGCACAGCACCGTCCAGAAGACCCCCGTGAACCCTTGACGCCCCGCCGCTTCCCTGACAGTCGCGTTTGCATGCCCGCCTGGTGGACGGAAGTACCGCGCGTCCTTCCCGGTGAAGGACCGCAGAATAGCTTCGTTTCGGGACAGCTCGACCTCGATCTCATCGGCGGTAAGAGTGGTCAGGATTGTGTGAGTATAGGTATGGCTCTCCAGTTCATGCCCACCGGCGATCATGGCGCGCACCAGCTCCGGCTGCGTCTCCGCACGGAATCCAACCACGAAGAACGTCGCGGGAACCTTCAGTCTAGCGAGAACCTCCAGCATATCCGCGGTCCGTTCGTTGGGGCCGTCATCAAAGGTCAGCGCCACCATCTTGCCGCCCGGTCTGCCCCGCCAGGCCTCCGCGTACTTCGTACCCCACCCTCTCAAATTGTTCAGCCTGGATCGGGAGTCTCTATACTTCGGGTCGGCGGCCACCGCATACTCGAAGTGGGTCTGCGCCTCATCCAGTCTGCCGGATGCTTCACATATGCGTCCAAGTTCGTAGTGCGCGAGTTTCCTGGACGGACTTAGCTGTATGAACGCCCACAGTCTGGACATGAGATCCATGTCTTCCTGAGAGTAATTGAACGCAACCCCAGAGCGCTCATTCGCCACACGCACCGAGAACGACTTGCTGCTCAGCGTAGACCCGGCTTTACCCTTGGCCTCGATCTTGATGCGATGCAGCCCGTTGGAGTAAGTGGTGGTGTCCCAGTCAAACTGGTAAGGCGAGTTGTTGGTGACTGAGATGCAGGCGTCGTCCACGAAGAGCGAGACAAACGATACATCAGTAAGCTTGTCGGCGTCCGCTCGTAGCGTGGCCGTGCCGTTCACAACCGGAACTTTCGATGGAGCAGCGGGTTTCCACGTAAACTTGCTGCCGGGAACGGAGATAGGCTGGTTCGGCTCCATGGTAGGAAGCGGCGCATGTGTTTCGGCGAAACCGGCAGGCCCCATTGTTTTGACCAAAGAGGCAAACAACGACTCTGCTTCGGTGTCTTTTCCTGCCCTCGCAAGTTGCACCGCTGATATCTCTGCCTCCACCGGCAACATCCCCCGCGGATCATTGACGTTGAACGATCCTCCATTCACAAACTTCAGATAGGACCGAAAAACTGCTACTACTCGTGCCGCCGACGGTACGCCTTCGATCTCTGCAAGCTGTTTCTCGGCCTCAACCGGACGATCTTCGAGGACTGCAATCACCGCCAACGCATAATGAGCCTGCCAGTTCTCTGGCCACACCGCCAACGATTTCTGCATCTGTACCCGAGCATCCGCGAGTCTGCCTGTGTGAAGGAGAACGACGCCCAGCACCGCACTTGCCACTGGATCGGATTCATCCGCATCCAACGCCTTTGCCGCCGATGCCGCAGCTTCGTTGTAGCGACCTGTCTGAATAAGCGAAATAGCATCTAGCACACGCTCAGACCGGGCGCTGCACCAGCACTGAGACATGGAAATAAGAAACAGCAGGAATGCGGCATAAAACCGCTTGATGGTAGAAGTCATGATTGGTCTAACTCCGAACGCGCACGAGTCCGCATTATTCACAAACAGAGTGAATAATGCTCCGAAAGCCTTGGATCCTGCGTTTTACGCGTGATCCAAGCTAGAGCATTACAGAATAGTACCCTGCAGGCGAGCAAATGTCAATGCGTCAGGCGAGGAATAGATGCCCGCAGCGTTACACTGCCCGTAATTCAGGATCTGGAGAAGAACTCTGCAGGCGGGAAATCAGTTTCCCGGTAGACGAGATCCACTGATATCCGATCATCCCATGCGTGAATTCTGAGGGCTATTCGGCCTTCACCGGGAAAACGCTGTTGCCCCAACGCATTATGGAAAGCAGTGGTCACCGTCACCTGAAGGTTGCGCACTTCTTCAACATGCAAAGTAGTGGTACCTGCAATTTCACTTATGAAACGGCGGACTATTGACAAGGCTGATGGGTCCGCCGGCAAACTGAATTGGATTACGCGCGATCCTGTAAATGTTTTCATCTCTTTGAGAAGTCTCCTCCACACCGGCACTATGCCGAAGACCGTTGTTTCGGCCTCCGTACGCGTACCTAGTTCACTATACACAGTTGTACTGCAAACGCGCCCCGCCGTCAACTAGTAACATTACCAGTTTTTCCAGTTTTTACACTTGGAGGACTGCCAAACGACCAATTTTACGGGTTTTATTTTTCGAACGGACAAAAACGCAAGATTGCGGAGTATATCTTTGATGATGTCACAAGTCACTGATGCTAGATCAGCAACCGGTGCCATTATATCTCCATTATCACAGGTACAACCATCGGTCTGCGGCGTGTTCGAGTATAGAGCAGTTTGGCAACCGCGCTGCGTATGTCGGCCTTGATGGTAGTCAATTCCACCAATGCATCCGGGTCCATACCTTCCAAAAGTTCCACGACGCAGTTCTTGGCCTCTTCTACAAGGGCCTCGGATTCGTCAACAAATATGAACCCTCTGGATATGACATCAGGTCCCGCCGCGATAGTGCCGGACTTCCGGTCAATGCTGATCACCACCATGAACATCCCATCGCTAGCCAAGTGCCGCCTGTCGCGCAGAACCACCTCGCCGACATCGCCGACGCCTATGCCGTCAACCAGGACATCCCCGGAAGTCACCTGGCCGTCAATGCGCGCACCGTCCTCATCCACTTCCAGAACCTGGCCCACATCCATGCCGAAGCAGTTTTCCTTAGGGATACCCATATCCTCAGCCAGGTCAGTGAACTTCGCGATGTGCCGCCGCTCACCATGAACCGGTATTACAAATTCCGGCTGGGTGAGATTGAGCATCAGCTTGATGTCCTCACTGTTGGCATGTCCGGAGACGTGGACGGGTTGTACGGCGTCATATATGACGTTTGCACCCCGCCCGAAGAGCCGGTTGATGGTACGAGAGACCAAGTCCTCGTTTCCGGGTATCGGGGTTGCAGAAATGACCACAGTGTCACCCTTCGCAATCTTAATCTTCTTATGATCGTCGGTGGCAATACGCGTCAACGCGGAGAGCGGTTCACCCTGACTGCCTGTGGTGAGAATAGCTACCTCCACGGGATAGAGACCCGGTATCTCAGAAAGCTGAATCTTGGTATTCGGCGGTATGACCAGGTAGCCCAAATCCTCAGCGATGTCTATGTTCTGCGCCATGCTACGACCTTCAACGGCCACCTTGCGTCCAAAGAGCGCGGCGGTATTGAAGACCTGCTGGATTCGGTTGATGTTCGAAGCAAACGTGGCGACGATGATTTTGCCTCGCGCCTTCGCAAACACCTCTTCAAACATCTGGACAACCACTCGCTCGGACTTCACGTGCCCCGGCTTCTCCACATTCGTGGAGTCTATCATCAGCACTTTTACACCCTCTTTGCCAAGCTGCGCGAACGAAGGGATGTCCACGGGTTTGCCGTCCACAGGAGTCAGATCGAACTTGAAGTCGCCGGTATGGAGCAGTGTACCGACGGGCAGCCGAACCGCAAGCGCCATGCAGTCGGGTATACTGTGGGTAACACGTATGGTCTGGATGTCGAATAGCCCGATGTTGAACCGATCACCCGGCTCCATCTCGTGCGTCTCCGTCGTATCCGTAAGGTGATGCTCGTCTAGCTTGGATTTCACGAACCCCAGTGTGAGTCTCGATCCCCAGATAGGCACATTCATCTGCCGAAGGACGTAAGGCAAAGCGCCAATGTGGTCTTCATGGCCGTGCGTAAGGATGATTCCCTGAACCTTTTCAATGTTCTCCAGAAGGTAGCTCACGTCTGGGATGACGATGTCTACCCCCAACATCTCTTCGTCGGGGAACATGAGGCCGCAGTCTATGATTAGTATCTGGCCGCCGTATTCTACCGCAGTCATGTTCTTGCCGATCTCGCTGACGCCGCCCAAGGGGATGATTCTTAGTTTGTCTTTATCCATTTTGTCCTTCATTCTGCCGGTACACGAAAAAGCGCGGGACAGCAACGCTCTCGCCACCGTCCCGCCTGCATGTTATCTTATGCTGTTTACTATCTGCCTTTGAGCATGCCCTTTGCCACCAGCAGTTCCGCGATCTGCACGGCATTCAACGCCGCGCCCTTGCGGAGATTGTCCGATACGATCCACATGTTCAATCCAGTGGCGATGAACGGATCCTCCCTGACACGGCCAACGAACGTCTCGTCACGGCCCGATGCCTCGATGGGCATAGGATACGTCCGGCAGTTGGGATCGCCTTCGGTCGGTTTCAGATCGTCCACAACCTTGATTCCCGGGAACTTCGCCAGAAGCTCACGAGCTTCGTCCGCCGTGATTTTCTCTTCGGTCTCAATGTAAACTGACTCCGAGTGTCCGTTATAGACTGGGACGCGAACCGTGGTCGGGGTGACCTTGATCTCATTATCGCCCAGTATCTTATGGGTCTCCGCCACCATCTTCCATTCCTCAGAGGTGTATCCGTCCGGCCTGAATCCGCCGATCTGCGGCAGGCAGTTGAAACCGATCTGGAACGGATATACGGCGGGCGGGTCAATCGCCTTACCTGCGACCAACAGCGCGGACTGGTCGTGAAGTTCGGTGATAGCATCTCGTCCGGTGCCGGAAACCGCCTGATAGGTGCTGACCACAATCCTGGTAATCCTGGAACGATCATGCAACGGCTTCAGCGCATGTACCATCTGAATCGTTGAGCAGTTCGGGTTGGCGATGATGCCCTTGTGCCACGCCAGATCGTCCGGGTTGCACTCCGGTACTACCAACGGCACGCGATCATCCATCCGAAACGTCGCGGAGTTGTCAATCACGACGGCTCCACGTCCGGCAGCTTCCCAAGCGAAAAGCTTACTTGCGCCGCTTTCACCCTCGGTGCCCGCGAAGAGAGCGATGTCTACACCGTCAAACTCCTCAGGAACGGTCTCGCGCACCTGATATGATCTGCCGTCAACAGTCATCTCTCGTGCTGAGCGAGCCAGTACCTTCAACTCGTTGATCGGGAAGTTGCGCTCGGCCAGCGTCTTCAGCATCTCTTGGCCGACAGCTCCGGCCCCGACTACCGCCACATTGAAACGATCCACTGGAAACCCCCTCTGATGATTCTTACTCGCAAACTGCCGCGAACCTCGCGGACTACCTACAAAATGTTCTCCAAACCGTAGATGACCTCTTTCAGCTCGTAAGCCTTCCTGAGCGCCATGAGCACGCCCGGCATGAACGACTTGCGGTCATACGAATCGTGCCTGATAGTGAGCGTCTGCCCTACCCCGCCAAAGATCACTTCCTGATGGGCGATCATCCCCGGCATCCGAACGCTGTGTATCTGTACGCCGAAGAACTCGTCGCCCCTTGCCGGCACATTCTCACCCGCCGCCTGCGTGAACCCCTGGGGCCTGGCTGCTGCCATCATCTCCGCGGTTTTTGCGGCTGTGCCGGACGGCGCGTCAAGCTTCTTGTCATGGTGAAACTCGATGATTTCCGCTGAAGGCATGTACTGCGCAACCTCAGCGGCGACTTTCATCATCAGCACCGCGCCTATCGCGAAGTTAGGGGCTATGATGGCTCCAACCCCGTGCAGCGCTGAAAATGCCCTTATCGAAGCCAGTCGCTCCGGCGTGATTCCCGTAGTGCCTACCACCGGGACGACGCCTGCGACCATAGCCGCTTCGATGTCGCTCATCACCACGCCCGGCAGACTGAATATTACTACCGCGTCGGCCTTAGCCGTTCCCAGCGCCGAAGTCAGATCGGCCTCTATTCGCACATCCGACTCCAAGCCCAGCGCCACGGATACCGTCCGCCCGGCATAGACCGGATCAGCCGCAGCCGTCAGTGCAAACTCGGGAGCCGCTTCCAGTACCGCATTCACGACTTCGCGGCCCATTCGTCCGCCCGCGCCGGAAACCGCCACGCGTATAGGTTCAATCATCTGCTTGTACCTTTCGTTTCTTGAACGGGCCGATAGCCACCACCGGGTAATTCGAATCCGCGAATATGCGCCCGGCGACGCGGCCCACGTCGTCATGAGTCACTTTCACGATGCAGTCAATCAACTCCTGCAAATCAATGATTCGGCCAAAGTACAATTCCGATTTCGCCATGCGCATCATGCGGTTGCTCATGCTCTCCTGAGAAAGCACCAATCCGCCGCGCATCTGGTTCTTGGCCTTGTCCAGTTCCGCTTGTGTTATGTTGTTGGCCTTCACATTCGCAAACTCAACCCTGACCAGGTTGAGCACTTCTTCCATGTTTTCCAGACTGGTCCCGCCGTAGACCGTGAAGAGTCCGCCCTCCCTGTAAGCCGCCGAGTAGGAACCTATGGCATAAGCCAGACCGCGTTTCTCGCGAATCTCCTGAAACAGGCGCGAACTCATGCCTCCGCCAAGCGTGGTGTCTATCACGGCAAGGGCATAGCGATCCGGGTCAAGCTGAGAATACCCCGGAGCGCCAATGCAGAAATGCACCTGCTCCGTCCGCTTTTTCGTCAGCACGGACTCATAGGTAAAGGTCGGCGCTTCACTGACACTTGTCGCCTTGCAGCCCTGCAAACCACCGAAAAGCGCCGATATGGTCTCAACCAGTTCGTCATGATCCAGCAAACCGGCAGCCGAGACGACAATGCTATCCGGGCTGTACCGCGACTCGATGTACTTTACCAGATCAGCCCTGGACATTCCCCTCACGGATTTCGCAGACCCCAAGACGGATTTCCCTAGCGGATGGTTGCCCCACACCTTCTCCGCAAAGGCATCGTGTACCATGTCCTCTGGAGTATCTTCATGTCGCTTGATTTCTTCAAGAACAACCTTGCGTTCTACCGCGATCTCCGCCGGGTCCAACAGCGAATGAAGCAGCATGTCCGATAACACGTCAATCGCTAACGGCAGATGCTCCGAGAGAATCTTACCGTAATAGCAGGTGTATTCCTTGTCCGTAAAGGCATTCAGTTGACCGCCGACGCAATCGAATTCATCGGCAATCTGCCTGGCAGTCCGCCGTTCCGTGCCCTTGAACATCATGTGCTCAAGGAAGTGCGAAATGCCCCGGTTAGAGTCGTCCTCGTCCCGCGCGCCGGAGCCTATCCACATGCCGATGGAGACCGACTGCACGTATGGCACTCGTTCGCTCAGAATGCGCACGCCATTCGGCAGGGCGCTTTTTCTTATGATGCGCTCAACCTTGCTGATATGCTTCCTCTTTCCAATATCCAGCCTGGATTATTCACCTTTCTAGGGAATAATGTGGGGCAGATAAACAACCGGCCAGACCAGGCGCTTATTCGCATCCTGCTCCGGCCGGTGACTTTTTCTGATAATACCCGAGACTACCGCTTCGGTCTGAACTTCGCCTGAAGCGTGTCGTCGCCGGGAGCCTCTGCAACAGGCTCTGCTGCAGGCTCAGGTCTGCTCTCGCGAGGCGCTCTCTCTTCGCGAGGACGCCTGTCTTCGCGTCCGCCGCGCTCACGCTGAGAATCACCCTGGTCGCCTGACGGTTCATCACCTGCGCCGGTACACCCTTTGCGGGTCAGAGCGATCTTCGGATTGACCTCGATGACCTTGACCATCAGTTCTTCGCCCAGCTTCACCACGTCTTCGACTCGCTCCACTCTGTGCGGGGCAAGCTGCGAAACGTGAACCAAACCCTCACGGCCTGGAAGAATCTCGACGAACGCGCCAAACGGCTGGATTCTGGTCACACGGCCAATATAGGTCTCGCCTATCTTGACATCGCGTGTGATCTCGTCCACCATCTTGTACGCCGCCTCGCCACCGGCCTTGTCCGCAGCGGTGATGTACACATGGCCGTCCTGCTCAATGCTCAGCGACGCGCCTGTCTCGGCTTCGATCCGCTTGATCACCTTGCCGCCCGGGCCGATAACTTCACCGATCTTCTCAGGGTTGATCTCAATGATCAGAACTCTAGGCGCATATTCGGACATCTCTTCTCTGGGCGCTTCGAGAGTCTCAAGCATCTTGCCGAGAATGTGAAGACGCGCTGTCTTCGCTTCGGCAAGCGCGTTGCCCAGAATGGAAGCAGGGACGCCGTGAATCTTGGTGTCCATCTGGATGGCGGTCACGCCCTCCGCGCTTCCGGCAACCTTGAAGTCCATGTCGCCTGAGAAGTCTTCCAGTCCCATGATGTCGCTGAGAACTACGAACTTCGTGCCGTCGGTCATCAGTCCCATCGCGGTGCCGGCTACGGGCGCTTTGATCTTTACACCGGCATCCATAAGCGCTAGCGTGCTTCCGCACGTACTAGCCATAGATGTCGAGCCGTTGGAACCAAGCACTTCGGATGTCAGCAGCAGGGTATACGGGAACTCCTCCTGCAAAGGAATGACCGGCAGCAGCGCTCTCTCTGCAAGCGCACCGTGCCCGATGTCTCGACGACCCGGACCGCGCAACGGCCGAGTCTCGCCCACGCTGAATGGCGGGAAGTTGTAGAAGTGCATGTAGCGCTTCCGAGTGTCTTCCTCAACCGTGTCAACGATCTGTGAGTCTTCCAGCGATCCGAGAACGCACGCGGTCAGCACCTGGGTTTCGCCCCTGGTGAACAGACCTGATCCGTGTACTCTCGGAAGCAGACCGACTTCACTCCAGATATTCCTGATGTCCTGCGGCTTCCTGCCGTCAACTCGCACGCCTTCATCAAGGATGAGGCTGCGGACATTCTCTTTCAGCACCTTCTCGAAGGCCTCACCGAGATCGGAGACCTGTTCTGGGAACTGCTCGGTCATCCGCTCGATCACCTGAGTCTTAAGGGTCTGCAGATTGGACTCGCGCAGCGCCTTGTCGGGATTCTGAGCTGTCTTGCGAACGTCAGCGCCTGCACTGTCACGCACTGCCTGCACGATCTCAGCCGGGGTCTTGTGAAGCTCTACCTCAACCTTGGCTTTTCCGACCAACTTAGCCAGCTCATCCTGAAGGTCAATCAGCTTCACGATGCGCTCGTGTCCGAAGCTGATCGCATCAATGACCAGTGATTCGTCCACAATGTTGGCTTCAACGTCAACTGTGAGGATGGTGTCGCGGGTGCCTGATAGAATCAGGTTCAACTCCGCGGCGCTCTGCTGTTCCCATGAAGGATTGCAGATGAACTCGCCGTCCACATGCGACACACGAACTGTGCCGATGGGGCCTGCGAAAGGAATCCGGGAGATGCTGAGGGCCGCCGATGACGCCAGCATTGCCAGCACATCCGGCGGATTGTCCAAATCTACCGAAAGAGTGATCGCGATCACCTGGACCTCATTCCTCATGCCATCCGGGAACATAGGTCTTAGCGGTCTATCAATCAGTCTTGAAACCAGAATCGCGTGCTCAGAGGGCCTGCCTCCGCGCTTCACGAATCCTCCGGGTATTTTACCTACGGAGTACTTTCTCTCTTCATAGTCGCAGACGAGCGGAAAGAAATCCATGCCCGCTCTCGGAGTGTTGCTCATTGTGGCAGTCGCAAGCACGACGGTATCGCCCATGCTCAGAAGCACGGCGCCGTCGGCCTGAAGAGCCACTTTGCCGGTCTCCATGCGTAGACTGCGACCATCCAGGTCCATTTCAACCTGATGAATCATATGTTGTTTTGTTCTCCCTATCTCCTCAGGCCAAGCCGTGTAACCATAGACCTATATCTTTCTATGTCCACCTTGGTGAGGTAATTCAGCAACCTGCGTCGCTGCCCGACCATCATTAGGAGTCCGCGCCTGGAATGGTGATCCTTCTTGTGCATCTTCAGGTGTTCTGTAAGCAAGTTGATTCTCGCCGTCAGCAACGCTACCTGAACTTCTGCAGATCCGGTGTCACCCTCATGCATACGGTACTGGTCAATGATGGTGCTCTTGTCGTCTTTTTGCAAAGTCATTTGGATGTATTCTCCTGATGATTCTCGCAGGACTCACGCAGGCTAACTGGGGAAGACAGGGAGGCAATAGACTGGAGGCTGTAGACCGTGGCATGAGTTCTTCACCATTGGGTGAAGATGATCTACAGACTGTCGTCTACCGCAACCCATCCGCCGCTAGCGCAGCCGACATGGCCCGGTCTAGATTTGACAGAGTATAACACAATGCAACTCCTCTGTCAAATGTGTCTATCTACAGACAAGATCATCTTGCCCACAGTTGCGGTATTCTAAGCTGGCATCTCGGCTATCTTTGCGACATCTGCCTGTATCTGAAACGTCAGGGCTTCTCGTTCCGGGAACTCTGTCTCAGAGCGCAGCCGATGACCGGATATACTTCAGCGCAACTTCAAGCACCTCGTCACGGGCCTCCGTGATCCCTTTCAGCGTCGGTGTCACGAGGATGTCCGGTGGACAACCGACCTTCTGGAACTCCCGACCGTCGAGGTATCGGCATTTCATCGTGCAGACGCGCCCCGATCCGCCGCCGGGCAGATCGAACGAGAGGGGTTGGCCGGTAGCGCCGGCAGTCCGGTCGCCGATGACCTTACCTCTGCCCGCCTGCTGCAGTAGCGCTACGACATCTTCGGCCGCGCTTCCGGTGGTGGGGCTGGTCAGGATCGCGAGCGGGCCGTCATAGTGGATTTTCGCCGGCGTGAGAGACCAGGGCATTCTGTACCATTTGGGGCTGAACTCCGCCGATAGTCCCCGGCCCTTGAGCCATTCCGCCGCTTGCGCCTCGGTGCTGTCCTTTGTCTGGGCTGTCATGTAGGAGAGCGACCAGCGTGACAACGCCTCATACCATTCCACTCGCTGGGAGATCAGATGCGCGATGAGGTCCTCCGGCGAACTCCCGCCTCGGTTTGCCCTCAGGTCCAGGATCACGCCCTTCGGCCAGTTCGATTTCCGCGACTCCAGTAGTTTCACAATCTTGTTCTCGCTGTCCCGGTCGCAGCTCCGGAAAGCGATATAGAGGATGCCCCCATCGAGTTCGCTGGAGGCGAACCCGGGTCCGACGCTCCAGGGCATGATATACTTCGCAAGGAGGCTCTCGTCGCTCCAGTTGACTGTCGCTGCGTTGGCCTTGAGTACTCGCTCGTGCGACGATCCATCCGGGTAACGAAGCGCCACCTTAATCGGTGTGTTCTTGGGGTACAACGCATAGGCGGACAGCTTCTGACGCTTGAACTGCTCACGCCCGGCTGCGATGTACGGATAAAACTTGTCGGCATAGTACTTCGCGGGCGGTATGCCTTCGATGGACAGAAGCTCCGATCCCCGTGGGATGTCCTCCTTGAGCACCTCTTTCGTGGGGAAGCGGGTCACGATGACCCATTTGCCCTCCACTATATTCGCGCGGATAGGCAGCTCGTCTAGTTCCTTCTGCACAATCGTCGGGAAGCTGATAGTGGTGTGCCCGTCTTCCAGGAGAGCGTTGAAGCGCTGGAGCACCCTGTAGTAGTCGTAGAGGCTCTGATCCTTCTCGACCAGCGGAATGTACTCAATGAACGTCTTATCCCAGTCCAGCTTTGGGAGGTCGTCAAAGAGCGCAAAGTGCTGTTTGGCGAGCGAATAGACGGTAACAAGCCCCATCGTCCGCTGCTCACGAGTGATGACCTGATCTTTGAACGGATTCGGGGACGAAGGCGCGGACGCATTGACTGGTATGGACTGCGCGTATATCGCCAATCCCACAAACATCAGTGTCGCTGCTCTCAAGAATGGGTGTTTATCCGATCTCATTTCACATCGCCTCCCGCAAGGTCCTTCAGCGCCTCAATACCCCACTACATCACCGCGTCCCGTCCTCCAGCATTTCGGCAATCTGTTGCACATCCACCTGTATCTGACGCGTCAAGGCTTCTCGGTCCGGGAACTTGGTTTCGGCCCGCAACCGATGATGGAATTCCACCCTCAGCTCGCGTCCGTAAAGCTCACCGGAGAAACCGATGAGATAGACCTCCACAAGGGTACCCTGCCCGCCGACCGTCGGCCTTGTGCCGATGTTCATCGCGCCGACCCACCGCCGTCCGTCCAGATTCACGGTGCAGGCATAGACGCCTCGCGCGGGCATAACCTGCCGCTCAGGCACAGCGATGTTCGCCGTCGGAAAGCCAAGCGTGGTTCCTATCCCCTCGCCTCGCACCACCTCGCCCTGCATCATAAACGGACGGCCAAGCATCTCGTTCGCGCGATCAATATCACCATCCGCAATCAACCGCCTGATCACAGTGCTGCTAACCAACTCGCCGTCAAACTCGATAGCCGACATGCCGAGAACCCCGAACCCGCACTCCGCGCCCTCGCGCCGAAGCATATCCAGGTTCCCAGCGCGGCCCTTGCCAAACCCAAAGGTGGCGCCCACCACAAGTTGAACCGTACACAGTCTGCGGCAGAGGATATCGTGGATGAAATCATCTGCAGTGATGTCCAGGATGTGTTGTTCAAGCGGAAGCACCACAGTCAGGTCTATGCCTTGCGCGGCGATGAGGTTCAGCTTCTCGTCCAGCGTGGTGATGAAGACAGGGTTCGATGATGGATGAACCAACTCCTCGGGCATACGGTCAAAAGTCACGGCCACTGACCGGGCTTTGCGTTCCTCAGCATCGGCTCGAACAATGCGCATGATGGTCTGATGGCCCAGGTGTACACCGTCGAACACGCCCACGGTTACCACTGAAGGCGTTCTGGCAGTCAATTCGTCTATACTTCGGATGATCTCCATGTCAGGCTTCTTCATCATTCTCGTTGATTGCGAACACCTTCGCGGGCTTTACTTCCAGAGACCCATTCACACCACGTCTCAACAGGCCAATAGCCATCAGCCTATCTCCTTCAGCACAGATACGCACAGGATGTCCCTCGATCGGTATTCCGACGCCCGGTGTGAACCGGTCTAACGCCAGAACCACGCCGTTGGTTACAAGCAATTCCTCGTGCGGTGCGGCAATAAGCGACGGCATATCCCCTAGCAATCGGCTCATCGGCACGAGCGCTTGTTCCAGCCGACCCTCCGCGGCCACCTGCTCCAGGCTTTCGGTGGTCAGAGCTTCCTCGATCCGAAACTCACCAACAGCAGTACGCGTGAGCGCAGACATATGCGCCCCGCAGCCCAGCGCCTTGCCGATATCTGCGCACAGCGTGCGGATGTACGTGCCACCTGAACAGATCACTTCAATATCGAATCGGGCTTCTTCACCAGCCTCAAACTCGGTCAGGCGCAGTGAATACACTTCGATCTCACGAGCGGTTCTCTCGACGGTCTTGCCAGCCCTGGCCAATTCATACAGCCGCTTGCCTTGATGTTTGACGGCTGAAACCATCGGCGGAACCTGCATGATCTTGCCTGTAAAGCGCGGTATCACGGACTCGATATCAGCCCTTGTGATCCTCGACGCGTCACATCTGGAAAGAACCTCGCCGGTGGAGTCCTCACTGTCCGTTTCCACGCCCAGAACCGCTTCCGCAGAGTACAATTTTTGCCAGCCGGACATGTACTCTATCACCCGAGTCGCGTTGCCCAGACAGACCACCAGCACGCCTGACGCCAGCGGATCGAGTGTGCCGGTATGACCCACGCGCTTCATCCCCGCTATCCTTCGCACGCGAGCCACTACATCATGGGAAGTCGGGCCGGAAAGCTTGTGGACGTTTAGGATACCATCCATTTTTCAACCGCGCTTATCACAAGTTCGATGGCTTCGTTCATGGGCTTCTCGACCGTACACCCCGCCGCCATGCGATGGCCGCCGCCGCCAAACTGCTTGGCAACCACGCTGACATCGCCGCCGACCACGGACCTGAGGCTCACCCGCGTGGAGCCATCCTCGGCCTCACGGAACAGCAGCGCGATCTTCGCACCTCGGATGGAACGGACGTAGTTGGCAATCCCCTCGGTCTCGCTTTCATCTGCGCCGGAAGAGAGCAACTCCTCGCGAGTAATACGGGAATACGCCACTCTACCGTCCAATGCAGTCTTCAATGCTGCCAGCGTGGTCCCGAGTATCCTCGCCGCGCTCAACGTGCGGCTTTCGTATACATGCTCAACGATATCGTGTACCGATGCCCCGATCTCAGCCAGTTCACTCGCCACGCGGAGTGTGGAAGGCTTCACATTGCTGAATCGGAAGCAGCCGGTATCGGTCACCACGGCCGTCAACAGGCATTCGGCGATCTCGCTGCTGATGGACACGTCTGCTGCGCGGAGGAAATCATATAACACCTCGCCTGTCGAAGCGGAGGTTGAATCAATAATCCGAAAATCCGATACTCTGTCGGTTCCAAGGTGGTGGTCTAGTTCGAGGATCTTATCGCACTGAGAGAGCAGTTCCTGAGCAAGCCCTAGTCTGGTGGGACCATCGCAGTCTAGCAAGACAGCCAAGTCAAATCGCTGGTCCTTCGAGACAGTGGTGAGTAGGGCATCTATTCCCGGTAGGAAAGTGTACAGCTCGCCCGCGCCGTCCGGATGGAGCATCACAGCGGTCTTGCCCAGCGACTCAGCGGCGAGTGCAAAAGCGCACATACACCCGAGCGAGTCGCCGTCCGGGCTTACGTGACTCAATACCAGAAACGTTGACGCGCCCTTAAACGCATCAACAGCAGACTGCATGTCACTCTTCGTCATGAGGTTTTACCTGTTGCAGTAGCTCGAATATGCGCATGCCTTGATCCACTGCGCTGTCCATCCTGAACTTCAACTCAGGGATGACCTTCATGGACGCACGACGGCCAAACTCACCGCGTATGTGCCCGGCAGCCCTCCAAAGCACCTTCAGACTCTGCGCTTTCTGCTCATCATCGCCTAGCACGCTAACGAAGATGATAGCCTCGCGCAGGTCTTTGGTTACAGAGGCGTCCGTTATGGTCACAAAACCCAGCTTGGGGTCTCTGATCTCACGCCGTATTATATCGCTGATCTCTACCTTCAGCAGATGGTTGATCTTTTCTTGTCTTGTACTCATGGTCTATCTTATAGGAACTCCATCTCGCACGATTCCACGTCAACTCGCGGATCAGAGTCTATGCCGTCCAATATGTGATTGAGGACGGTGTTCGCCGTATTCTTATCATTGCTGATAACCGCAACGCCGATCACCGCCCTCCTCCATTTATCCAATTCTGCCAACTCAGCAGCGGACACGTTATACTTGTGCTTTATGCCGTCAAGCAGACTTTTGACGACCTGCCGCTTGTCTTTCAGCGAATTGCTGTCTTCTATCAACAGATTCAAGGTCAGCACGCCGACTATCACCACTCACCTCGTCAGGGTCTCGCCTAGCCGATACGTCGGGCGATCAACTCGATGATATAGCCTTCCACGATATCGCCGACCTGGAACGAGCTGAATCCATCAACCATGATTCCGCACTCGAAGCCGGTGTTGATCTCACGCACGTCTTCCTTCACATGCTTGAGTGAAGACACCTTGCCTGTGTGGATCACTTCGCCATCGCGCAGTACCCTGGCCTCAGCGTTGCGCCTGAGCTGCCCATCGGTGATGTAGCTACCTGCAATGCTGCCACCCCTCGGAAGCCTGAACAACTGCCGAACCTCCGCGTGGCCGATGACGGTTTCCTTGATATCAGGCTCCAGCAGCCCTTCCATGGCGGCGCGCACTTCGTCAATGAGTTCGTAAATGATATTGTACGTGCGAACGTCAATGTGCTCCACCTCGGCGGCGGCTTTCGCGGGATTATCCACGCGGATATTGAAACCGATGATAACTGCATTGGAGGCTGATGCAAGCAGGATATCCGATTCGCCGACATTGCCGACGCCTGTGTGAATCATGTTCACGCGAACTTCCTCGGTGGAAAGGCGTTCCAGCGACTGCCCCACGGCTTCAACCGATCCCTGAACATCGCATTTGAGGATGACATTCAGGTCCTTCACAACGCCGTCCTGAAGCTGTTTGTACAGGTCGGTTAGCGTAATGCGCTGGCCGCTCGCCGCGAGCTTGTTGTCACGGCCTTCCTGCACACGGACTTCGGCGATCTGGCGGGCTTCCTTCTCACTGGCGGCAACTTCCAGTTTGTCACCGGCCATGGGAACTAAGGACAGCCCAACTATCTCAACCGGCATAGCAGGCCCGGCCTTCTGCACTCGCTTACCCCGGTCGTCCAACATCGCCTTTATGCGACCGTATGACTCACCGACCACTACCGAGTCACCTTGTTTCAATGTACCCTCGGAGACTAGAACCGTGGCAATCGGCCCCTTGCCCTTGTCGAGCTGAGCTTCGATAACAGTGGCTTCTACAGGCGCATGCGGATCGGCCTTCAGTTCCATCATGTCGGCGGACAACTGAATCATCTCCAGGAGTTCGTCAAGGTTATCTCGGGACTTGGCGGACAGAGCGACTGCTACTATGTCGCCGCCCCAATCCTCTATCACAAGCCCGTGTTCAGCCAGTTGCTGCTTGGTGCGGTCCAGATTTGCATCCGGTTTATCAATCTTGTTGATCGCTACAATGACCTGAACCTCGGCGGCTTTTGCGTGGTTAATAGCCTCGATGGTCTGCGGCATAACGCCGTCGTCGGCAGCCACAATCAGAATCGCGATATCCGTCACCTGAGCGCCGCGCATCCTCATGGCGGTGAACGCTTCATGGCCGGGGGTATCCAGAAATGTTATCTTTCGACCCTTCACGTCAACCTGGTATGCGCCGATGTGCTGGGTGATGCCGCCAAACTCCTGATCCACCACGTTAGTCTGCCGAATGGCGTCCAGTAAAGTAGTCTTACCGTGGTCAACGTGTCCGAGGATGGTGACAATCGGCGGCCTGGGAACCAGGTCCTCGGGTTTTGTGAGACGGGTCTTCTTCTTAGGAGCCGGTTTGCCTTCCGCTTTGGGTTTCAGATCCACATTGGCGGTTGGCGCCTCGGGTGCGGGCGGAGGCGCAGGGACAGGTGCAGCAGCAGGCTTCTCAACCTTCGGCGCTTCCACCTTGGGTGCGGGTTTCGGCGCTTCAACCTTCTTCTGAACCGGTATCGGTGTTTCGGCCTTAGCTGTGGGCTTCGGCGCTTCGATCTTCTGAGTTGGCTTCGGAGCCTCAACAACCGGTGCGGCCTTTGGTTCTTCCTTAACCGGCGGCTTGACCGGTTCCTTTACAGGCTCTTTCACCGGTGCAGGAGAGATAACAGAGAATCCCAGACTCTCCGCGACCTTGGCGGCCAAATCAGCGCCGATAGCCTGATTGATGCGAACGAGCGCTCCGCCGGCAATGAGGACTTTCTGAACGTCAGCGGGGGCAACCTCAAGCAACTCCGCCAGTTCCCGCACGGTAACTTCAGCGGTTAGGGTAACAGAGGGCTTCACTTTGGCCTTAGCCTTAGCCGGAGCCGATGCGGCCTTAGGACTGGCCACATACCCCTTGACCTTGGCGACAATGTCGTCTTCAAGGCCGCTGGCGTGGCTCTTGACCTCAATGCCCATTTCGGCTAACTTAGCAATCATATCGTGATTGCTGAGATTCAATTCTTTTGCTAATTCGTATACTCGCACGTGTGCCACTGTACCTATCACCTCTACTAACTGAACACAGGAAACACCCATTACTTGCGCGGGTTCATGCCTGGCCGGTCGGAGGGCCTGAGTATCAGCACACGCATCCACTCTTCTGTGGAGCCGGCGTGCGATTACACTCTATAGCCGAATATCACCCTGTGTTCACATGTGTTCCGACCCTTGCTGAACGGTTATCTCAAGCTCATGCAGCGCGTCGTCCGGTACTTCCGTTCTAAGCGCCCTGCTCAATCGCTTCTCTTTCACGGCACGACGAAGACACTCCGCCGACGGGCAGATATATGCGCCTCTGCCAGGCATTTTTCCACTGTTATCAGAAACCACACACCCATCCGGTCTCCGTACCAGGCGAACCAGGTATTTCTTCTCACCGCTGGTTCTGCACGCCACGCACGTTCTGATAGATGTCTTAGGCGTTTTCATCGGGTTCAACCGGGGCTTTATCTGAAGCCGCCTCTTCAACCTTCTCGGCGACTGCTTCTTCTGCCTCAACTTCGGGAACGACAGACTCCGACTCATCGGCATCCTCTGCCTGAGCGGGCTTGCTAACCTTTTTCGCCACACGCTTGCGCTTTACTACAGGCTCAGGCTCAATAACCGGCGTTATCTCCTCAGTCTCAGCAACCGCGTCAACAGTATCAACCACCGGCGGGGCTTCAACTGCAACCTCAGTAACATCATCCGGATCTACACTAAGCGCCGTCTTGGCAATCTGAGCCTCGCTGCGAATGTCTATTCTCCAACCGGTCAGCCGCGCGGCCAACCGCACATTCTGTCCGGCCTTGCCTATCGCCAATGACAACTGGTTGTCCGGCACGATCACGAATGCGCTCTTGTTCTCCTCGGTAATGGTCACAGATACGACCTTCGCCGGGCTGAGCGACTCAGCGATAAAGCGTGACAAATCCTCGTTCCATCTGATGATGTCTATCTTCTCGTCGTAAAGCTCCGTCACCACCGCCTGAACCCTGCTGCCTCTGTGTCCGACGCACGCGCCGACAGGATCAACCTGGTCGTCAGTGGAATGAACCGCTATCTTGGAGCGCGAACCCGGCTCACGAGCTACCGACTTCAGCGTGACAATGCCGTCATGAATCTCCGGCACTTCCAGCTCAAACAAGCGCCTAATCAAGCTCGGATGGGTTCTGGAAACTATCACCTGAGGACCCTTAGGCGTTCTTCTTACCTCGAGGACAAATACCTTGATCCGGTCGTTGAACTTGTACGGTTCACTGGGAACCTGCTCACCCACCGGCAGCAACGCTTCTATCTTGCCTATGTTGATGAATACGTTTCTCTGCTCGATTCGCTGCACAATACCCGTGAGAACATCGCCGACCTTCTCGCTGTATTCGTCGAATACATGGTCGCGCTCCGCCTCACGTATGCGCTGCATGACCACCTGCTTGGCGGTCTGCGCGGCTATGCGGCCGAAGTCCTCAGTAGTGACCTCGACTTCCAGGAAGTCGCCCTCCGAGATGTCCGGCTGCACACGTCTCGCCTCTTCTATGTTTATCTCGGCGTGCGAGTTCGTTACGTGCTCCACAACCAGCTTTCCGGCAAACACTTTGAACCCGTTCTTGCCGGACTGCACGCGCACGTGAATATCGCTGGTCGTAGCAAAGTTCTTCTTATACGCCGTGACCAATGCTGACTCGACAGTCTCTATCAAGACTTCGAGCGGTATCTCTTTTTCTTTTTCGATGGCACGCAGCGCATCGATAAAATCACCGTTCATGGCACACCCTTTTCCATACAAAGCTACCATAGCAATAAAAAGAGTGGGCAGAAAACCCACTCTTTCAACGAGGTACCAACCCGTAAAGCTAAATCATTATAACACGGAACCACGCCGGAGTGCAAGAACTTTTCTCTAACCAGCATTATTCATGACCAGCATGAATAATGCTCAGAAGGCTGCGGATTATGCGGGACATGCACGCTAAGTCCAGTCGAACCTGTCTATCGCCTTCAATCCCGCAAAGACCTCCAGCATTGACTCCGGTCCGAGTTTCCTTGGCAAGACTACCTTGAGCCTGTACGCAGTACAACCCTGTGTATGCGATTCAACACCATGAACAGTCTGAATCTCTGCCCCAAGATTTAGCAGAGTCTGCATAACCAGTCCAAGAACTGCACCGCCTTCACCCGATGTCTCGAACCTCAACCTCCTGGCTGATCTCTTGCTCATGCCCGGCTCAAAACGGCTCAGCAGAGAGAGCGTGAGAAAGACCACCAACGTGGCAACAGCCGAGATGATATAGAATATACCGTCCTTGCCGCCAACGCCCACTGCGATGCCTATCCCGGCCACTGTCCACAGACTAGCCGCCGTGGTAAGCCCCTTGACCACACTGCCCTGCCTCAGGATTGTTCCCGCGCCCAGGAAGCCAATGCCGCTCACAATCTGCGCGGCTATTCGGCTGGGATCGCTGGCGGGCGGCTGAAACGACATCGAAACTATCGTCATCAGCGTAGAACCCATACAGACCAGTATGTGCGTCCTCAGCCCAGCCGGGTGCTCGTGTACTTCGCGTTCATATCCAACTATGCCGCCAAACACTCCAGCCATCACTAGTTTCAGGGACATAATCAGAGCATCTTGCAAAACAATCAACCCTTCTTCAATAAACTGAATGTCAGGATTCTAACATAAACGCCGATGCATACGCAACGCAATCCGCGTCCGATGCGTCAGGTTTTCCCGTCGTCTCCGTTTGTATCAACACCGCGCGAACTGCCCAGATAAAGATGAATGCCACGTGCGGCCACAAGCGAACCGGCAAGCGTCATCACAAAAAGCAGTCCTATGCGAACGAACATGCCGACCGCCGCTGTGCCCATGCCGATAGCCGTTGCCTTATTAGCGCCGCCCAGCGTCTCGGTGGTTGTAGCAGCGAACATACTGTGCGCCGAGCCGAATGCCAATACCAGCAATCCCACACCGATCAGGAAAACACTCATGCCTGCAATTCGTCCGGCCCTGTCCATGTGACCTCCTGGGATGCTCTCTTAGTCGAGTGCATCATTCCTGCATCCGTGAACCAGCATAGCACGAAACCACACCCGATTTCAAACCCCAATTGCGGAATGCAGCGCTCATCACGAACGTCTTATGAACAGAGAGGTGTGCCGCAGCCAGTCAGGGGCATACTGTCACTATTGCAGATCAGTTGTACTGATAGAGGAGGTTCATGTATGAAGAAGTTCGATTTCAGATTTATACGAATAGTATGTATAGTCGCCATGGTTTCTCTATTGATATCGGGATACGCCATGGCTATGGTGAAGAAAGGTTCTGCCGCCCCCGACTTCACTTTAACTTCCATAGATGGAAAGCAAATGAGTCTTTCTCAGATCAGAAAGGATCCAGCTCGAAAAGGGCAGCAGCGCGTGGTGATACTGGACTTCTGGGCCACAGGGTGTCCGCCATGTGTGGATGAACTCTCATTCAACCAGATGCTCCACAAGAAGTATGCGGCTAAGGGGCTGGCGTTCGTCGGCATAGCATTGGATCGCGAAGGTGCAAGCGTGGTAAAGCCATTTGTCAATGAGCGTCACATCACGTATACTATGCTTTGTGAAACTGGAAACGCTGTGGCGAGACCTTATGGAGTGCGCTACACACCCACTATATTCATCATTGACAAACACGGTGTGGTGCAGGCCATACAGATTGGTGTGGGACCGGATACCGAATCAATGATCGAAAACACAGTCAAATCACTGCTGAAATAGGAGTTGTTCATGCATTTGTCTGCTGCCACTACCATACCGGCGGCATTCGTGGCGGGGCTATTGTCCTTTCTCAGTCCATGCGTGCTGCCGTTGGTACCGGCATATCTATCTTATATGTCCGGCGTTTCCGTTGAGGAACTGATGTCTGCGCCCAGCGGTGAGGCCATGCGGCGAACCGGACTGAAATCCGTTATGTTCGTGCTGGGCTTTTCCGTTGTGTTCGTCAGCATGGGCGCAACTGCCGCCTCCATCGGGCAGTTCCTGACGGACAAGGCTGAACTCTTGATGAAGATCGGCGGAGTGGTCATCGTCATATTTGGCCTGCATATGACCGGACTCTTCCGCATCAAGGCGCTGTATACCGAGAAGCGCTTCCATTCCAGGATGTCCAAGGTGAGCTATCTGGGAGCGTTTGTTATTGGGCTGACGTTCGCGTTTGGTTGGACTCCGTGCGTAGGGCCGGTTCTGGCGGGCATCCTGGGACTTGCAGCGAACAGCGAAACGATAGGCCGAGGCGTTAGCTTGTTGGCGGTATATTCGATGGGATTGGGATTGCCGTTTCTAATAGCAGGTTTCGCGACCGGTGCCGTCCTCAAAGCGCTAGGTAGGTTCCGTCAGTATTTCAAGGTAATTGAAATCGCGAGCGGTGTATTGATGATCCTGGTCGGAATAGTCATCTTTACCGGCAACCTTCAGACACTCGGCGCGATGTTGGGCCGGTTACTGCCTGCGAGCGGCTGACATAAAAAAAGAAGGGGCAGAAATTACTTCCTGCCCCTTCTTGGGTTCGTTACAAGTATTCCGTAGCGCGTTGCACTAGCGAACTAACTTCCCAGAGCCTCGGCCTTCTTGACAATTGCCTTAACCTTGGAAACGCTCTTAGCATCAGCGCCGCAAATCTCCATGAGAGACTCATCAAGCGGCTTGCGGAGAACCTGCTTCGACACTGCATTCATCAGAGCGATGCCCATCTCTTCACGTGAAATGTTCGTTCTGTAAATGAAAGCGTCTGTCTTCTTGTCACCAGTTCGCTCCTGGTCCAAAATGCCCTTGCGAGCAAGCTTGGCCATGGTAAGCATGATGGTGGAATAAGAAAGCTCCCTGCGAGGATACATGATCTTGAACACCTGAGTGGTGCTGACCGGCGGCTGCAAGTCCCAAATGATGTCGAGGATCTGAGCCTCTAGTTCACCAAGCGACTGGCCACCCAAACCTTTGCGGATACCTACGTAGTCCCGTGCTCCATCTTTCGAGTCCATAAAACATTGCTCCTTTCAAACACCCAAAGCGATTGTTGGTCGTCGTCCCATGCTGAACGTTCAACCTCTTGTATTTTACAGTATAGCTTGCACGGATGTCAATGCGTTTCGCGAAAATTACTTAATTTGTTCACACACTTTTCACCATTGGCATAGGACGCTCATAGACATCAGGCTTATCTCGGCAGATACGCATAGCCACTGAATCTGCGCGATTCGTTAGTCATTCACTGATACCCAGTTTTCCAGTTCCTCCAAACCATATACAGCACCCAATATTTCTTGAACTCTCAGGCCGTCGAGTATATTTGGCGCGGACTGCTTGCCTGCCGCCGCATTCTGGACAAAATCGTGCATGCTGGCGATGTGGTACCGCATCCAGCCGACCGTGTTCTTTGGACCCGGCAGAGCGGATGGTGACGGATACCCCTGCACGCACTCAATCCGCTTGAATCCCCTGTCGCCGCCATACGCCCCGCCCTCAGCGCGCACGTCATAGTAGTCCAACCAGTTCGGGTCCATAGAGTTGAACCTAAGCGCTCCGTGTTCCCCGTGTATATCCAGCCGAATCTCATCACAAGCGCCTGTCGCAAGCCTGGTGGCCTCCACCGTGCCAACCGCCCCGCACTTCATCCGCGCCGTTAACCACATCACATCATCCACTCCTACCGGTGCGCTTTCCGCCGAACCCAAAGCAATCGGGCGCTCTTTGATCATCGTTTCCAGATGCGAGTTGACCGAATCGAAGTCCCCCAGCAGATACCGGACGAGATCAATCACGTGCGAACCCAGATCGGCGGACGCGCCTCCCCCACCCTTCGACTTATCCAACCGCCAGGACATAGGCCTGTTTGGATCAATGTATCCCGAATGCAGGTACACTGCTCTAAACTGATATATACGCCCCAACCGCCCTTCATCCATGATCTGTTTTGCGCGAAGCATGGCCGGGATGAACCGATAGTTGAATGTCATCTGATTGATGCCCACCGACTTCTGCGCAACAGCCCACATCTCCCTGGCCTCTTCCACGTTCAGGGCAAGCGGCTTGTCGCAGTACACATGTTTGCCGGCATTCAGCGCGTCTATCACCACGTCACAGTGCAGATGGTTCGGCACACACACATTGATCAGATGAATGTCGTCACGGGCCAAGAGATCGCGATAGTCTCGCGTGGCGAACTCGTATCCGCCTTGTTCCATCGCTTTTACGCCGCTTGCTTCCGTGGCAGTGGCCGCACCCACCAGTCGAATATCTGCTGGAGGAGGATCGTAGACCATCCGCAGGCTTTGGTAAGCATATGTGTGCATCTTGCCCATAAAGCCGTAGCCAACCATTCCAACCCCGAACTTGCGCATCCTGTTATCCTCCAAAAGCTGCCCATTCATGGAACAATACCGATGCATGGTTCACCACGAACAACCCTATGTCCTGTTAGACGGCGGTGAGTTTGTGGTAAATACCGGAATAGGGAGTTCAGCAGGTGGGCAAGCTTTTCGGAACTGACGGGGTAAGAGGAGTGGCAAACACGGAACTCAGCGCGGAATTCGCGTTGAGGCTGGGTTCGGCTGCGGCATACGTCCTACGCACGAAACACCACGGCTCCAAGATGATTATAGGCAGAGACCCGCGCATCTCCGGCGATATCCTTGAAAGCGCACTGGCTGCCGGTATCTGCTCACTCGGAGTGGATGTCCACCTAACCGGAGTCATCCCCACACCGGGAATATCCTATCTCAGCAGGCTGATACAAGCGGACGCCGGGATAGTGATCTCCGCCTCGCACAATCCCATGCGCGACAACGGCATCAAGTTCTTCGGCGGCGACGGTTTCAAGCTGCCCGACGAGATAGAATCCGAGATCGAAGATCAGGTCGGCAGACTGGACAGCATGTACCGTCCAGAAGGCGCGGGAGTCGGCAGGATGTACCGCTCCGAGGGGCTTGTGGAGCAATACGTAGACCATCTGCGACGCACGTTCCCCTACTCACTCAACGGATTGAAGCTGGTGGTTGACTGTGCGAATGGAGCAGTCTATGACATAGCGCCAGAGCTGTTCCGTAAACTCGGCGCGAATGTGACCGCTATCAACTGCCAGCCGGACGGGACGAACATCAATCTCAACTGCGGCTCCATGTACCCGGACTCGCTCCGAGAGCTAGTGGTGCGAGAGCGCGCGGATATAGGCATGGCGTTCGACGGCGACGGCGACCGAGCAATTATGATTGACGATAAGGGTATGACCGTGGACGGCGATCACATTCTCGCGGTGTGCGGGCTGCACATGGCAAGCGGGGGAAAACTGGCGGGCAATACCGTGGCGGCCACCGTCATGAGCAACATCGGGCTGGAGATCGCCCTTCGCAATAAGGGGGTTTCGCTGGTTCGCACTCAGGTCGGCGACAGGTATGTGTCGGACGAGATGCGCAAATCCGGCATATCACTCGGCGGTGAGAAATCCGGTCATATCATCTTCTCTCAGTACTCCACGACCGGCGACGGACTTGTCACCGCGCTCCAGGTTCTGACCGCCATGACGGAGTCACGTAAACCGCTGTCCGAACTCGCCTCGCAGATGAGGGAGTTTCCGCAACTGCTTATCAACATCGCAGTGGCAGACAGAGACGCATGGACCAGGGTTTCCACAGTGGCAGACGCGATCAAGTCCGCCGAGGAACAGCTTGAGGGCAGAGGCCGCATTCTGGTGCGGGCATCCGGCACTGAGAAGCTAGTAAGAGTGATGGCTGAGGGGCCGGACCTGGCGGAACTCGAAGTCGTTACGCAACGTGTCTGCGAGGAGATTCGCAGGGCACAGGGTGCGGCCTAAGCTAGTCTAGTTCGACTGAAGCGCCTCGCTCAGCTTCACCGAGACCAGCTTCGAGATGCCCGGCTCCTGCATTGTGACCCCGTACAGTATATCCGCAGCCTCCATGGTCGCCTTGTTGTGGGTGATCACAATCATCTGCGAGGTCAAGGCAAAGTCCTTCACGACCTCGGCAAACCTCTCCACATTGGCCTCATCCAACGGCGCGTCCACCTCGTCCAGCAGGCAGAACGGGCTGGGGCGAACCACCATCAGCGCGAACATCAACGCCGCAGCGGTCAGCGCTCTCTCTCCGCCTGATAAGAGCATGAGGTTCTGACGCTTTTTACCGGGCATCTCGACGATAACGTCAATCCCGGTTTCCAGAATGTCCTCAGGATTCGAGAGTATGAGGTCCGTGCTGCCGCCGTCAAACAGCCTCTTGAACATGTCCTGAAACGCGACCCTGACCGCCTCAAAGGTCTCCATGAAGACGCCTCGGGTACTCTCGTCAATCTCTTTGATCGCATCCAGCAGCTTCTGCCGCGCCTCGAACAGGTCCTGTCGTTGACTATTCAGGAAGTCGTATCGCTCTGTCAGTCTGGAATACTCCTGCACCGCGCCGGTGTTGACCTCGCCCATAGACTTGATCTCGCGCCTCAGTCTGAACACCTCCGCCGCTGAGCCTTGCTTCTCATCCGGCGGCTCGCGACGCAGCGCTTCTTCGGGGGCTATGTCATATTCTTCAAGCAGTCGCGCGGTGGTCTGAGTGATCTGCACGTCCAAGCGGGTTTCTCGGAGTTCAGAGGCGTGGACCTTCTGCTGCACTTCCTCTCGCCCACGACTGACGTCCTTGATACGGTCGTTCACCTCAGTGCTTGACCCGATGATCTCCTGCTTGGTCTTGCGCCACTGCTCCGCCTGAGTGTGAGTCTCACCGCTGGTCTCTCTGCATTTCTCAAGCTCGGTTTCCAGATCACCACGACCTGTATCGGTATCGGCCTTCTCTTGAACTGCATTCTTGAGCTGATCGCGCTTCCGATAGATCTCCGCCGCCAGTTCGCGCTTGGAGGTCTCAGAAGTCTCCAGCATCTGCTCAATGCCAAGCCGCTTCTGGGTCAGCGACGCCAGCGTCACGTTAGTCTGATTCACCTCCGCGCTCAGTGCGTCATACTGATCCTGCAGCCCGCGAATCTCTTCCGCCGACTGGGACATCGTGCCGTCCAGCGTGGTGTTCTGCTTATCCGCCGATGCAACTGTCTCTGTAAGAACAGCATGAGTTTCGCGCGCCTTCTTGAGCTGTTCCTGAATGTCTTCCTTCTCGGCTTCAAGCGACTCCTGCTCGTTCGTCAGCCGCTTGGATTCCTTGCCCACATACTCGATCTGCCGTTCCTTTTCGAGCATGCCCATCTTCAGCTTCGTGTCCTGCTCTTCAACAACGCGGAGTCTCGCGGCCAGATCGTCGCCATCCTTCTGCAGTGTCGCCAGGCTCTTTTCCCATGACGCGATACCTGCTTCCAAGCCCTGCACCTCGGTCTTCAGCGACTCCATCTCCTGCTTTCGGCTGAGCAGGTTCGCCACCTTGCCGACCGCATGGCCACCGGTCATCGCGCCGCTCGGTGAGATCAGTTCGCCGTCCAGCGTGACTATCCGGTTCCACCCGATGGCGGACCGTGAAGCGGCGATTGCGGCGTCTATGTCCTCGGCGACAAGCACCTTGGCCAGCAGCGAGTCTATCGCCGGAGAGTATTTCTTGTCGAACTCAAGCAGCGCGTTCCCAATCCCAAGCACGCCGTTCTTCCCAACCAAATCCTTCAGTGCGGGAGAAACCGAATGGCGCATCATGTTCAGCGGCAGGAACGTCGCGCGTCCGGCATGGTTGCGTTTCAGATACTCGATGCCGTCCTTCGCCTCGCGCTCAGTGTCCGTGATGATGTCCTGAACGCTCGCGCCCAACGCAACCTCGAAGGCGGTTTCGTAACCCTTGGGAACCTTTATCACATCGGCCACAACCTTGTAGCCGCCGTGAATCTTGCCGCCCTTCAGCGCAGACATGACCGAGCGAACGCCCGCGAAGTACCCTTCCCTCGCCTCCTCCATCTCTCTTAGAGTGTGAAGGCGCGAACCCTTGTCCGCTAGGTCCCGCCCGTGAATTACTATCTGCTCACCAGCCTGCTTTGCCGATGCGCGTTTCTCTTCCAGTTCACTGCGCAGCCTCGCCATGTTCTCGCTAACCGACGCCAACTCGGTCTTGATCCGCTCGAATTCCTTCTCGACGCCGTTGAACTCGGTCTTCGCGCGAGCGGAGGCGCGTTCGGCGGTCTGAAGATCGGCTGACCGGCGATCAAGAAGCAGTCGGAGGTTCTCTATCCTGGCAGCGGTGTTCGTCAACTCGTTCCGCTGAGCGGCCAACTGCTTGGCCAGTTCGATGTAGCTTGCCTTCTGGTCCTCAACCGCCTTCGACTCGGCATCGAGTTTCGCCTGGATGTCCTCAAGCGCCACCGTCTTCGCAGCCATCAGTTCGCTGAGCCGCAGTTCCTCTTCGCCCGCGCCTTCCTTCTCGGCGGAGACGTCGGTGCGCTGGGCCTCAAGCTGAGCGATTCGGCCCTCGATCTGGGCGATCTCCTCAACCAGCAGTTTCTCGGCGTTGATTGAGGCAGTGTGCCGCTGATTCACAAGCGCGAGCCTGCTCTCAGTGCGCTCCTGGTGACTCAAAGCTTCCTGATAAAGCGAGTGGAACCGCTCGACCTGCGCATCCGCGGCGGAGAGATCGGCGGCCAGTGCGCTCTTTTCCTCGTCAAGCGCGGAAAGCACGGCATCGGAATCGGCGATAGACTTGACGCCTGACGCACGCTCATCGCGCACACGAGCGATGTCACCGGTGAACCGCTGCAGGTCCGTCACCAGTATGCCGACCTCGATCTCCTGAAGCCGTTCAGCCAGTTCCAGATACCTGGTCGCTGTCTCGGCCTGCTCGCGCATCGGCTCGATCTGGCACTGAATCTCGGTGACGATATCATTGACCCGGTTGAGGTTTTGTTCGGTGGACTCCAGCTTCCGCTCCGCCTCTTTCTTGCGGACACGGTACTTGCGGATACCGGCAGCTTCATCGAAAAGCGCGCGGCGATCCTCGGAGCGCACGGAAAGAATGGCGTCAATCTCGCCCTGACTGACTATGGAGTAAGCTTCACGCCCGACGCCGGTATCGAGGAAAAGCTCGTAGATGTCTTTCAAGCGGCACGGGGTTTTGTTGATGAAGAACTCGCTCTCGCCTGAGCGGTATGCGCGGCGGGTGACTGTCACCTCGGTGTAGTTGACCGGCAGCCTGCCGCTGGTGTTGTCCACGGTGAGCGATACTTCGGCCATCCCCACGGCGCGGCGCTTGTCCGTACCGGCGAAGATAACGTCTCGGGATTTCTCGCCTCTCAGCGCGCGAACGTTCTGCTCGCCGAGAACCCAGAGAATAGCGTCGGATATGTTGCTTTTGCCGCTGCCGTTGGGGCCAACCACAGCGATAACGCCGGGGCTGAAGAGCACCTCCACACGGTCGGCAAAACTCTTGAATCCCTGGATTTCAAGCTTTTTCAGAATCATGCAAACACATCCCGAAAGAAGGTAACAAACCGATGATTTGGCGGCCTTGTCTGACCGCTCCAATGTGGGGCAACTTACACGCAAAGATTAGCACACGCTAAGTCTGCATGTCAAGGAAAAACCGAACAAACCACGGAGACACGGAGGGCACGGAGAAAGGCCTCTTAGGAAGCCAAGAAAGCAGGAGGAAGTCACCTACTAGACATTCTATCAATATCATATCCCCGCCAACTCATCGCAGCCTCTCTGGAGGGCCAACGGCCCGATGACATATGCGGTGTGCATTGCACTGACGACAAACACACATACGCTGTCATCATCATAACTTCCTGGGTTCCTTAGAGAACATCATCCCCGTCTGATCTATCTGAGAGAATATCCAAAGTCGTTAGCAACGAGCGTGACCAGTTAGCCGGGATGGGTGTGCAGCCTTTTGCCAAGAGCGAGGCGTTACCCTCTGGGACTGCATCATCCGGCTGGTGGACGAAGACATCACGGCCATTCCTGTGTGCGCGGAGGCACTCGGTCTCCATCACTCCGCCGGGGCGCACTTCCACGGCCACCACCACGTCTGCCAGGCCGAAGACCATCCTGTCCCGGTCGCGACCGTTTGCGCCGATCCAGTGGTCGTAGAGCCGGAAGCGGGATAGCACGAGGTCTTTTTCCGGGTCGAAGCGGAGGTCCCATATCCGCGCCTGCTTGATCGGCTCGAAGCCGAGGCCTTGCGGAAACGCACTCAGGATTCCACGGTCCAAGACCATCAGCACGGGGGCATTCCTGCTCTTTGCGGCCAGACCCACCACCTGATAGGCCTCGGTGTTGTGACTGGTGACGGCGGTCAGCCCCTCATCGGACAGCGTACCGGCAACCTCTCGCGTCAACTCCACGCCGCGCGGGCTGATGCCGTTCGAACTGATGACGGCGTACTTCCGCTCGCGGAGCAGGCCCAGGTTTCCATACGCGTAGATGATCGGGGGATAGGAATCAGACTCTCTGAGGAGCGACGGATAGTCGGGATCAGTACACGTCATCACGCGAATTCCGATCTTCTCAGCGGACTCAGTCATCTCCGCCGAGGCCTTAAGAAGATCAGCCTTGCGAACGGCCAGGCATTCGGCAGCTTCGGGGTGCAGCTTGTACTCGTCCTTTAGAGTGTCCGCCGAAACCGCCCATGCAGACAGTCGGCTTAAGTCCACGCCGTCACGCGCCGTACCCGCCGACTCACCGATCAGACGCACGATGCCCTTCGGTCCCAGGTGGGGAACGCAGTGCAGCATCAACGCATATTGTGTAGGTGAAAGCTTGTGCATGACAACAACCGTGGGTGGCAGGTGGTTGGTGGTAGGTGGTAGTCAGGGAGTTGGACTGACGGTCTCACCAGACCGCTCTGGTGGCCGGTACAACTCTCCGGTTCCGGGCCTAACACCTAACAACTACCACCTAACACCTCTCTCAACTATAGTGCCAGAATCCTCTTCAGGTACGGCGCGAGGCCCTTTGCGCAGAAGTAGAAGCCCAGCGAATTGCAATGCACGCCGTCTACCAGCCCGAAACTCTCTTTCTTGGAAAGCATCTTCAGTCCGTCCACATAGTGGATGTTCTTGTCGCCGGCCCTGCGCATCTTGCTCACGTAATCCGATGCCCACTTGCGCTGCTGAGGCGTAACCCCACCGCCGTGCTCCGTACTGCACAGGTAAAACGGGCCAACTACCACAATCGGCACGGTCGAGTTGCCTTTCCGCAGTCTTCCGGCAAACTCCGGCAGATTCTTCTCATAGTCCGCTCCGGTGTTCGCCCAGTGATCCACGACTATGCATGAGCTGTCTATCTCCAGAATAGTATCCGCCAGTTCCGGTTCGCCCTTGCCGTTGCCGGAGAACCCCAGATTGATGAAGTCAATGTTCAGCCAGCGCGAAATGAAATCCTGATACGTGGTGCCGGGGGTCGAGGCGCATCCGCCTTGCGTTATGCTGGTTCCGTAGTACACGACCGGCTTCTTCAGCGCGAACGGCGCAGGCGGTTCGATCACTGAACCTTCCTCGAGTCCGATTTCGTGGATCTCTACGGACTTGTACAGCGGCATGTGGATGGTAATCTCGCGCATCCTCTTCTTGGAGTCCAGCCGCCACGCGGACTGCATGTTCCCCTCGGCGTCCGGCCACAAGCTACCCATGAAGAATCCATCAGAATAGATGTCAAACCCGCTCTGCCCGATGAGCGTAATGTGCTGCATCACCGCGTTACCAGGACCCTTCGCGCGCAGTCCCACCGTGGCAGAATCCGTGCGGAAACGGATCCGTCCGCCTGCCGGGCACTGCGCGAGTTCCCACACCGGCTCGCGATACTTGTCCTTCAACCTTATCGGCAGCCGTGAGAGGGAAGGCTTATTCTCGTCCCACCAGGCCAGCCCGTTCACCTTGAACCGATCATCCGGAAACTTCATCCACTCCATATGGCTACTCCCCACCCAGTAGGCGCTTGGCGTCCGCGAGTGCGTCGGACTCCTTGACCGCGCGCTGCTTGATCTCCTGAACGTCCCGCAGGTCAATGTAGACCTTGGTAACGCCGTCCAGCTCAACGTTGCCGATGTTCAGCACCAGCCACCCGGCCTCCGAATCGTTGCCCTGATAGCTGTTGGTATGACCGATCTTTTCCTTTGGAAAAAGCATTTCTCCACCTCCGTATGCAGCATAAGAGTAATGAGTGATGAGTGAACCCATCTCGAGGCAGTTCACGTATCACTTATCACTCTTCAGTTCCTCTACAGTCCTTTGCGGCCCGATACCGCTTCGGCGGACAGGGATTTCGCGATCTGCTCCCTCGCCTCGTCTGTGATATCCTGAACATCCTCAGTGCAGTAAGTCCGCTCATCAAATGTGCGCGCCTTGAGGGTATTCAAGAACCCCTCAAACTCGTCGAAATACGCGCCATAGATGTGATAAGAATCCGCGATATGCGTGTACTGGCCGACGTTGATCGTCCGGCCAAGCCGCTTCGACACCTCGTCCGCCACCATCCGCTGAAGGTCAGTGAACGCATACATGTTCATGAACGCGGCCTTGTACGCGTCGTTCGAGCGCATGTGGACGTTCATCACCAGCTCATCGTCAAATATCCGGCACCAGATTCGCTGAAGACACGCCGGATCGTGGATGCCTGCGTCTTCCCACGGCTTCCAGGTAATCGCCTGCGCTCTGCGAGTATGCGGAGCTTCTGAAAGCGCGTTGATCATATACTCCACCTGGTCAATCGGCGTCGAAAGTCCGGGCACAGAGTATGCCGCCAGACGCTCGTGGTAGGTGTACTCCCACTTGCCCGCCTCCGGGTCAACCCAGTGGTCGTGAATACCCTCGACAACCTCCTGCCGATACGCCTCAAGCTCAACTATCCCGCCGGGGAATGCTCGGTGAATGCGAGGCTCCGCGAACGGGTCGGTTACCGCTATCACGCAGATTGCGTCGCGGCTGACCGGGTCGCCGGGTTTATCATACTGAGTGGCTATTCTCGCGCCGTGCTCCCACGTTTCAAGCACGGATTTCTCCCATGCTTCGGGAAGAGTCTTCGCCGTTATCTGGACAACCGGAAGGACTAATGACATCAGTAACTCCTGACTAAGGATTTTGTGTTTCACAGGTGAGCCGAATGCTCACTATTACGGTGATGTTAGACCTAGCCAACGAAAAGTCCTGCCGTGCTGCCGTTTCAGTGTCATTTATGATGCATCCCATACTCACACCAGAGCATCGCGGCGCTTACCAGATTACCTTCTGCGCAAACCGGAAATGAAATTAATGCTTGACAAACTCGTGCCATGTTGATACTATCATCATACGGAGTTTGTGGAAATACCACAGCAGCTTCAAGGCCCGACTAGCAAACCCCGCGATTTACCAACCGACATTACTGGAGCTTCACTGCTCCACGATATGCAAGGACGCGGATCATGATCCGCGCAATGTGGACTACGCAGAGTAGTTCGAGGAACCGGTTGGATGAAGATCAAGGTAGCAGCGGAACCTGATGCCGCGCCTGCGAATCATCTGATAAATGCATGCGGATACTTGCAGACGCTTTCGCGAAACACCGCAGACGGAGACCTGACAAAGGTTCTTGATGCGGTGGTAGGGTTGCCTGTTGACTGCCTGAAAGCCCACAGCGCTATTCTCCTGCACCTCTCACCGGACGGCGGACCATGCGTACCACTGGCATCCAAAAACGCCTCATGGGGACTACCGGCAGATTGTCACGCTCATCACGGCTGCAGCGTAAGAGACGTCGCAGACGCGCAATCACCGAAGGTAGTTAGCCGCCTCTGCAGTCCCATCTCAGCATGCGCCGATCTGCTGCACACTTCCGGCTCTCATACCCTGGCCTGCATACCGATAGTCACTGACGGCCACTGCCCAGTCGTACTGGTGTGCAGCCGCGTTGACACGGACCCGTTCCTCGTTTGGGAACTGGAAATATTAAACACAGCCGCCAACCATGCCGCCGCCGCACTCATGTCCAGTAATCGCGACACTGAACATAGACGGCGAGCTGACTCACTGGAACGCATACGGACCATAGCCAGCAGTTCCATTGATGACTCGCTCGAACTGGCATTCCTGGAGCTTCTCCGTTTCGTCGGCGCAGACGGCGGGTCAGTGCTGGTGCGAGAAGACTCGTCACTTCGAATCGGCGCGGCAGTAGGACTGGAGAAGAAAGCGCTCCCACAACGGCTGTTGTTAGAAAGTGGATCAGTGTCCGGCCAAGCGCTTTCATCGCATCAACCTGTGTTGATCCAGGGTTCCGCCAACAGAACTGACTATCCAAATGCCATACCAAGGCCCGAAGTGGTTTCATCCATGATCCTGCCACTGATAAGCAACAAGGCCGTTCTTGGCGTACTAAACCTAAACCGTACATCTTCAACAAAACAGCAATTCACCGATGATGAGCTGGCTCTTGCAACGACTGCGGCGCATTACCTGGCCATGGCCCTGCACAACGCCCGCCTTCACCACGCTGTGCGAACTCAGATAAAGACCTTCGGCAGCCTGCACCGGGTGGCAAAGAGCGTCACATCCAGATTAGAACCTGATCTTATCGCCAAACTCATTGTGAAAAGCCTGAAATCGCTGGTGGGATGCGAAACATGCGCCGTGTTTCTCAAGGACTCGCGTTCGAGGGAGTATAATGTGGCGGGAGGGTTCGGCATGGCGGGTGGCGATGCAGCATACAGGGCGCTCCTTCCTGAGAGTATAGTATCCACCTTGGAGCCGGGCAACGCTCTGCTTGTTGACGAGTCCTACAGTTCAGAAAACATTTGCATGACCGACATGGCGGTTCGTGCCGGTCTGAGATCGGCCCTGTTCGCACCGCTGAGTCTAAAGAACAATAATTCCGGTGTCATAGCGCTGTTCCGTTCACGCCCCGGCGGTTTCTCCCGGCAGGAAATCAGCCTGGTTCAAGGTCTTTCAGAACTCGCTTCAATAGCTTTTGAGAACGCCCGCCTCTATGAGCGTCAGAAGGCCATAGCCAACGTCACACAACGTGAGCTGACCCCATGTGTAGCCGGAAACATACCCGGATTCCAGATAGGCACGCGCTTTACCCCGGCCCACAACGTTGGCGGTGACTATTTCGATCTTATTCGAGTGGACGAATCCCGCTACGGCCTCGCCATTCTGGACGTATCAGGAAAAGACACCGCCGCGTCACAGAGCGTGGGCATGTGTAAGTATGCTCTGCGCGCACTGGCCGAGCATATCCCATCGCCTGCCCGCTTAATGGCCAAAATGAACCGCTTCATTTGTGAATACATCGAGGAAGACAGTTTCATAAGCATGTGCTATGTGCTGATAGACTCTAGCCACGACGAGATCGTGTACGCCTCCGCTGGACATGAGCCGGGCATACTGCACAAAGCGGGTGCCGGCAACCAACGTCACCTGCATAGCTCCGGGATGCTGCTGGGCGTGCATCCAGAAGCGCGTTTCACCGAGCGGCGCGCTCGGCTCAGCGCCGGCGACGTGCTGCTACTCTATACCGATGGGCTGATCAACGCACTTTACATGAAACCATTTGATCCGATGGTGACGTTGGGCCGCATGCTCTCAGAAAATGCTCTGCATCATCCGCAAAAGATTACCGATAATATCCATGAGGCTGCCATGCGCGAAGGTTCGCAGCGATCACCTGACGACATAGCTATGGTAGCATTACGCCGAACCAAGAGGATTCCTGTTCATGGTAAATGACGCAGCAATACGAATACAGATGCCCTGCTCCATGCGGTATGTGAGCATTGCCAGAATGGTGCTGAAGGCGATCGGACGCAAGTTCTCTTTGACACAAAGGCAAATGGATGATATGTCACTGGCTGTGGGTGAGGCGTGCGCCAACGCCGTCAAATACAGCAACCCATGCGCTACCCCGGTGGTCGTCGAGTACAGGTTCACATCACACGGATTGGAGATCGAGGTGCAGAACGAAGGATGCGAGTTTGACCCTGAGATTCCAAATACTCGACCAAAACACGACGAGCTGAGAGTTGGGGGTTTGGGACTTTATCTCATCAACCAGTGCATGGATGAGATGAAGATTTGCTCCCGCCAGGGCATGAACGTGCTGACGATGGTCAAACACGTCACTCTGTAGCAGGTATCGCTTCCGCTTTCACGACTGCCTGTGCCGCCTCAATCTGCGCTTTCACGAACTTCGCCGCAGTTCCGCCGATTATTCCCCTGGCCTCCACACTGTGTTCAAGGTTGAACGCCTCACCGGAGTCCTCATACGCCTCGGAGAACGACTTCATCTCCTCCAGGCTCAGATCCTCGATGGCTTTTCCCTGAGCGATGCAGTACCCCACCATGCGTCCTACAATCTCATGGGCCTGGCGGAAAGGTATGCCGCGCCGAACAAGATAGTCGGCTGCATCGGTAGCAGTTGAGAAGTCACCCTTGGCGGACTCCTTCATGGCGGCAGCGCGGAACTCTGTGGTCTCTATCAGCTTCTGCAGCATCATCACACACTGGAGCACGGTATCGGCGGCATCGAACACAGGTTCTTTGTCTTCCTGAAGATCCTTGTTGTAGGTCAGTGGCAGGCCCTTAAGCACCGTGAGCAGCGCAGTGAGATCGCCGTAGACCCGACCGGTTTTCCCGCGAATCAGTTCGGCAACATCGGGGTTCTTCTTCTGCGGCATGATGCTGCTGCCGGTCGCCATCGCATCATCCAGTTCCACAAACCCAAACTCGCGGGTGTTCCAAATGATGATCTCTTCGGCAAACCGCGACATATGCATTGAAAGAATGGCGCAGTCAGCAAGGAACTCAGCAGCGAAATCCCGGTCCGCAACCGCGTCCATGCTGTTCTCGCTGACTCGTGAGAAACCAAGCTGGTCCGCCACATACTGACGATCAATGGGATACGAGGTGCCGGCCATCGCCGCCGAACCGAGAGGCATCACGTCAGTGCGCTTGTAGCAGTCGGCAAATCGCTCCACGTCACGCTGCAGCATCCAGAAATAGGCCATAACGTGATGCGCCAGTGTCACGGGCTGCGCGTGCTGGAGGTGCGTGTAGCCGGGCATCACCGTTTCCTGATGCTTCTCAGCAGTGGCAATCAGCGCCGTCTGCAGGCCCTTGATGGCCTCAATGGCGTATGTTATCTGATCCTTCACGTACATGCGAAGGTCGAGAGCAATCTGGTCATTCCGGCTTCGGGCGGTGTGAAGCCTGCCTGCCACATCGCCAATGCGCTGGTGCAACAACTTCTCGATATTCATGTGAATGTCTTCGGCGGAAACGTCGAACTCCACCTGACCTACGCGGATGTCATCCTCAATGCCGCGCAAGCCGACGACAATCGCTTCAGCATCCGCCTGCGGTATTATGCCGCACTTGCCCAGCATGGAGGCGTGCGCAATACTGCCGCGAATATCATGCTCCCACAGCCTGCAATCGAAGCCTATCGAGGCGTTGAACTGATCTACTAGTTTTGATGTTTCCTTACTGAACCGACCGCCCCACAGCTTTGCCATCACTAGTCCTTCTTCAGCATCCAGTACATCCGCGACTGCAGACCGTGTACCTTAACCGCACCCGTCATCTCGCTCTGATCGAAGGTCTTCGAGTCAAACGAGGCGAGATCCTCATTATACAGCGCGAACGGGCTGGTCCGTCCGATCACCTTCGCGTTGCCCTTGAACAGCTCCAGCGAAACCGTCCCGGTGACCCGCTCCTGAATCTTGTTGATGAACGCTTCGAGCGCATCCTTCAGCGCGTCAAACCACAGCCCGGCGTATGCAAGCTCGCCCCACTTCTGGTCAACCATGGTCTTGAACATGCGCTCATCCTTGGTGCAGACCAAACCTTCCAGCGACTTGTGAGCCATGATGAGAAGGACGGCAGCCGGACACTCATAGTTCTCTCGAACCTTCAGCCCTAGAATCCTGTCCTCCATGATGTCCACCCGGCCCACGCCATTGTCACCCGCCAGCTTGTGGGCCGCAGTGATGAGCGAAACCGGGTCCATCTTGAATCCATTGATTGAGACAGGCACACCGTCCTCGAAGCCGATCTGCACGATCGCCGGGGTATCCGGGCAGTCCTGTGCGCGCGTCGTCCAGTGGAAGATCTCCTCCGGCGGCGCATAGTTCGGCTCTTCAAGCCGTCCGCCCTCGATAGACCTGCCCCAGAGGTTCTCGTCTATGCTCCATATCTTGTCGGAGCTCTGCCCAACCGGCACGCCGTGCTGCTTTGCGTACTCAATCTCTTCCGTCCGAGTATAGTTTCGCTCCCGCATAGGGGCGATAATTTCCATCTCAGGGGCCAGCGCCCGCACAACGTACTCGAAGCGGAACTGGTCGTTCCCCTTCCCCGTGCATCCGTGACAAAACGCCTCTGCGCCGGTCTTCTTCGCAATTTCAGCCGCCTTCACCGCGATGAGCGGGCGGGCGATGGATGTGCTAATCGGATATCCCTGGTAGTCGCCGTTCGCCTTCACGGACGGCCAGCAGTAGTCCACCGCGAACTCCTCTTTGGCGTCAATGGTGTAATGCTCGGTACCCAGCGTCTTGGCCTTCTCTTCGGCCTCTTTGATATCACTGTCCGGCTGACCAACGTCCACGGTGACGGTCACGATCTCGTCGAACCCGTAGAACTCCTTCATCATCGGTATGCACACCGAGGTATCCAGTCCCCCGGAATATGAAAGCACGACTTTTTTCATCTCAGAAATACTCCTTATCTTGCGTTCCAACTACATCATCAAGGCCATGACAGCCTTCTGCACGTGAAGTCTGTTCTCCGCCTCATCAAACACCACCGACTGAGGTCCTTCTATAACCTCGTCCGTTATCTCCTCGCCTCTGTGTGCAGGCAGGCAGTGCAGCACAATCGCATCCCTCTTCGCCGCGCGCAGAAGCTCACTATTCACTTGATATGGTCGGAAGGCTTCCAGTCTTTTCTCCGCTTCCGCCTCCAAACCCATGCTGGTCCATATGTCCGTGTACACCGCATCCGCATTCGCTACCGCCTCATATGGGTCATGCGTCACCGTAATGCACGCGTCGTTTTCTCGGGCCTCACGCTGCGCACTGGTGAACAACGCGGTGTCCGGCTCATATCCCTCAGGACAAGCCACCACCATGGATGCGCCGAACTTGGCGGTCAAGAGCATGAGGCTGTTGCAGGTGTTGCAGCCATCGCCGATGTACGCAAGCTTAACGGCGGAGAGATCACCCTTCTTCTCGAAGATGGTAAAGTAGTCCGCCAACGCCTGACACGGATGCTCAAGGTCCGATAGACCGTTGATAACCGGTATCCCTGCGTGTTTAGCCAGTTCCGTCACCGTGGAGTGCAAGAACGTCCTCGCCATGATGCCGTCCACCATACGCTCCAAATTCCGCGCAACGTCGGCGATTGTCTCACGCTCGCCGAGCTTGATATCCGACGGCTGAAGGTAGATCGCATGGCCGCCAAGCTGAGTCATGCCGACCTCGAAGGACACCCTTGTTCGCAGGGAAGGCTTCTCGAAGATCATCGCCAACGTCTTGCCGGCCAATATCGGGTTCTCCACCTGCTCTGACAGAGGCGTGTCTTTGAGTTCCGAGGCTACGGTGAATATCCGCTGAACCTCAGCTAGTCTCAAATCTCTTATGGAGAGAAAGTCTCTCCCTCTCATGCTATCGTCAATGCTTTTCATCTTACATGCCTTTATCGCGTTATCAATGCCGTGTGGGATAGTGTTTGGGAGACGAATTCCCTGCATGGCAGCGATGATGCAACGCGCTTGTTCCAGATCAGCGCCGGCGTCTGTGAGTATCCGGGCAGCCAATCCATCATTTTCACGCATAAGCCCAAGCAGCAGGTGTTCCGTACCAATGTAGCTGTTATCGAAGTCGCGAGCTTCAACATACGCAAGGTCAATAGCCTTACGCGCGTCCGCGGTGAGTTGCATGTCTCGCCCGCTGTTGATGCTCTCAGCCCTCGGCGCGCGCCGATCCAGGTCCGCACGCAGCCGACGAAGATCCACGTTCATCCGTTCCAAGGCTCTTATCGCAATGCTGTCGGTTTCTCTGACGAGACCCATCAGCAAATGCTCAGTAGCAACCTTATCCCAACCGTACCTGGCGGCTTCTTCCTGAGCAAAGAAGACAGCGCGCCTTGCCCGTTCCGTAAACTTCTGCCACATCCCGCACTCCCTGGTGCGCTCCTCGCCCGGATGCCGACTATATGCTGAGTAGAGTCATAGAACCGTTTCCGTTGACTATACCCATTGGAAGTGTACCGGCCTTCAGATTTCTGATCTGATTTCGGACGCTGGACATTTCAACACCCAGTTCCGCCAGCACACCGGCCGCCATGCTTTCCGTGGAGCGCAATATACCAAGAAGTAAATGCTCCGTTCCCACCCAATCTTCCTTCATTTCTCTACATTCCGAGAAAGCCAGGTCAATAACGCTCTTTGCCTCGAAGGTCAACTGCATGTCCTGACTCGGCGAATCTGTGCCGCGCGAAAGCTGTTTCATGGTACGGGCGCGAACTGTCCCGGTATCGAGTCCCATGCCTTCAAGTATGGCCACCGCCATGCAGTCGTCTTCCCGTGAAAGCGCGAGGAGCAGATGCTCCGGACTGACATTGCTGTACCCCAGACGCCCTGCTTCCTCTTGCGCCAGGCAGATAGCTTTCCTGGCCTTATGGGTGAGCTGTTTCCACATGTGACGTACCTCCCGTTTCCAAGTACGACCTCAATGAGGTCCGCAATCCGCGGGATGCGTGTTTTTGCGGATTACGAAATGCCCTGAATTGATTCGGCAATGATGCCGACAGCGATATCTACATCTTCCCTGCTGCATATCAGCGGAGGAAGCATCCTCAAAATGTTCTTGCCTATCGGATTCACAACCAGACCTCTGCGCAGGCATTCCGCGCCAAGGTCCGCAGCTATTTCAGTGGTGAACTCCAGAGCGCACATGAGGCCCACACCTCGCACCTCGCAAATATCCGATCGGCTGCTCTGTAACTCCAGTAGTCTTTCTTTTAGATACGCTCCTGTTTCAGCAGAGTTCCGTATCAGGCTCTCTCTTTCCATAATATCTAGAGTTGCCAGCGCCGCAGCGCATCCCAGCGCATTGCCTCCAAACGTGGATGAATGGTTTCCAGGCACAAATGCACCGCCAACATCATCAGTCGCCAGACAAGCGCCTATCGGGAACCCGCCGCCCAGTGTCTTCGCCAGCGTCATGATATCCGGCTTAACTCCATAGTGTTCGTATCCAAACCACTTGCCGGTTCGACCCAAACCACACTGAACCTCATCAAGTATCAGCAGAATGCCCCGGTCGTTGCACAGCTTGCGAACTCCTGACATGAATTCCTGCGTCGCAAGATGGACGCCGCTTTCACCCTGAACCGGTTCAAACATAATTGCGCATGTATCGTCGGTAACTGCCGCTTCGATGGCAGCCAGGTCGTTGAACGACACATACTTGAACCCCGGCAGCATCGGATGAAATCCTTCATGGTACTTGGGCTGGGCAGTCGCGGTAACTGTGGCCATGGTGCGTCCGTGAAACGAACCATAGAATGTGATGATCTCGTGCTTGTGCGGACCGTATTTGTCCTTTGACCACTTACGGGCCAGCTTGATCGCAGCTTCGTTCGCCTCCGCACCACTGTTGCAGAAGAATGCCTTCCCCATGCCGGAAAGCTCAACCAACCGCTTGCCGAGCATGGCTTGCTGAGGCATGTAGAACAGATTGCTGACATGCATCAGTTCCGCCGCCTGTGCGCTTATGGCAGCAACTAAATCCAGATGGGAATGCCCCAGCCCCATCACTCCTATACCCGCCAGAAAATCCAAATATTCCTTGCCGTCCGCATCCCACAACTGCATGCCTTTACCGCGCACAAACACTACCGGCAACCGGTTCACAAAATGCATCATGTAAGCGGCGTCCATTTCCATGACTGCCCGCGTATCGTATTTTTTCTCAGTGACCGACATCTACTACTCCATTACCACAGAAACGAAAAGAGACAGAGTCAAGCCCTGTCTCCGAATTTCGCAAACCCATATTTGGTTGGAAGAATCGCCGGCGTCTTCATGCCATCTCCTCTGCAACCATCGTATAACGTTATTGTAACCCCGACATCGGTGTTATGTCAACAGATATTTACGCAATCATCGTGCCGATGCCCGTGTCAGTAAAAACTTCCATCAGCAGCGAGTGTGGTATCGTGCCGTCAATGATGTGAGCCTTCCCAACGCCGCCTCGAATCGCGGTGATACACGCTTCCAACTTGGGTATCATACCCTTATCCACGGACTTCGCAACTTCCTCCGCCTCCGCGACGGATAGTTCGCTGAGCAGGCTGGATTTATCGCTGAAATCCCGGTACACGCCCTGCACATCGGTCAGCATCAGCAGCTTCTCCGCGCCCAGAGCCGCCGCGATTTCACCCGCGACAGTGTCTGCGTTCACATTGTATGACTCACCGTTCTCACCCACTGCAACCGAGCAGAGTACCGGAATGTAGCCCTTTTCAATGAGCGTCAGAATGATATCCGTGTTCACCTCAACGATGTCGCCGACCTGGCCGATGTCCACGCCGTCCGGCATCGCCTTCTTCGCCACCAGAAGATTCGCGTCCTTGCCGCTGAGGCCCACCGCCGTACCGCCCTGCTGGTTGATAAGCGAGACAATGCTCTTGTTGGTCTTCCCAGCCAGCACCATCTCGACTATCTCCATGGTCTCGGCATCCGTAACACGCCGACCGTTTACGAAGTCCGACACCTTGCCGACGCGGTTCAGCATCTCGGTGATCTCGGGGCCGCCGCCGTGTACCACAACCGGGCGCAACCCAACGTAGTGCAGGAGGACGATGTCCTTCGTAACGCTCTCTTTCAGCGCCTCGTCGGTCATGGCATTCCCGCCGTACTTGATGACCACGGTCTTACCGTGATACTGCCTGATGTACGGCAATGCGTGAACCAGTATCTCCGCCTGTTCAGCCCTATTCTTCATCTCTCCCTCGTATCTCTTCCTCGTACTCGTACTCTTGCTCTTACTCCACAAGCAGCCGCCTCGCTTTGCCGCACCGTGCAGAGGCTCTCCAAGCAAAAGCCTACGTATGATACTCCGCGTTGATCTTCACGTAATCGTATGAGAAATCGCATGTCCAGACAGTAGACGACGACCCGCCATCGCCAACCTTAAGCCTGATCAGAATATCTCTGTTGGTCAGATATTCGTGCGCCTCGTCTTCCGAAAAAGCAATCGGCTCACCGGCCAGAACAAGCGTAATGTCACCCATACTCAGTTTCACCGCCGCAGGGTCAAAATCCACCCCTGCCCTGCCCGCCGCTGCCAGGATGCGCCCCCAGTTCGGGTCGCACCCGAACATTGCCGTTTTCACCAGAGGCGAATTGGCAATGGTCTTCGCGATCTGTCTGCACTCATCGTATGTCTTCGCGCCGTCCACAGTGATGGTCACGTTCTTAGTGGCACCCTCACCGTCTGCGGCTATTTGCTGCGCCAAGCTGGTCGTTACGCCGTCCAATCCCTCCTGGAACTTCGCAACATGTTCGCTGCCGATAGCGATAGGATCATTGCCAGCCAGTCCGTTCGCGAGCATTATCACTGAGTCATTCGTGCTGGTATCGCCGTCAACAGTCAGACAGTTGAACGATACCTCAGCGGATTTTGCCAGGCAACCCTGCAGAGCATCCGGCGTAATGGCAGCATCCGTAGTGATAAACGTCAGCATGGTAGCCACGTTCGGACAAATCATCCCGGCGCCCTTTGCAATACCGCCTATGCGCACTTTGATATCACCAATAACGATTTCAGCAACGGCTTCCTTCGGGACAGTGTCGGTCGTCATAATCGCCCGCGCTGCATCGGCCCCACCGTCAGCGCTGAGTGACCGCACCGCATCAGCGATTCCAGACGTGATCTTGTCCATCGGCATGCGCTTCCCGATGATACCCGTCGAAGCGACCAGAACCGCTTCCGCTGAAATGCCAAGCCCCTGGGCAGTCTGCTCAGCCATTGCCACAGCATCCGCCATCCCCTGCTCGCCTGTGCAGGCATTGGCGTTTCCACTGTTCACGATCACCGCACTAACCTTGTCGCTCGGCACGCGCGATTTGCTCAGCAAGACCGGGGCAGCCTTCACCACATTGGTCGTGAACACACCTGCCGCAACAGCAGGCACGTCGGACACGATCAACGCCATGTCCAGCCCCTGTTCCTTCAGCCCGGCCCGAACGCCCGCTGCCTTGAACCCCTTTGGAAATGTAACCGCACCTGTCACATCCGCCATCACGGATACACCCCCGCTCTGTCCAGCCCTGCCATCTCGTCAAGCCCAAACATCAGGTTCATGTTCTGCACAGCTTGTCCCGCCGCGCCCTTAACCATGTTGTCCAGCGCAGACACGACCACCACGCGGTTCGTTCGCGGGTCAACTCTCAGCCCGATGTGGCAGAAGTTGCCGCCGCAGACCGCCTTCGTGGTCGGATACTGCCCGGCGTCCAACACCTGGACAAATGCAGCCGATCCGTAGAACTCCGCATACAGCGTTATCAGCTCCTCGGTAGTCCAGTCCGGCGCTATCAGTCCTGCATAAGCGGTAGTCAGGATACCCCTGGTGATGGGGATAAGATGCGGCGTGAAAGATATCTTCATCGCCCGACCAGCGAGCAGAGTCAACTCCTGCTCGATCTCAGGAGTATGCCTGTGAACGCCGATATTGTATGCCTTCATGCTCTCGTTCAGCTCAGGAAAATGGTTGTCCAGCTTGAATGATGACCGACCCGCGCCGGAGACGCCCGATTTGGAATCCACTATAACCGTATCAGGCTCAACCAACCGATCCTTGAGGAGCGGGGCAAGGGCCAGAATCGCGCTGGTGCAGTAACACCCTGGGTTCGCCACGAGGTTCGCGGCCTGAATAGCGGTCTTGTGTAACTCAGGCAGTCCGTAGATCGCGCCTGTCAGAAGATCCGGCGATGTATGCGAGAGCTTGTACCACTCCTGATATGCAGCAATGGACTTCAGCCGAAAATCCGCGCTGAGATCAATGACCTTAAGCCCGGCCTCCAGCAGTTTTGCGGCCTGATTCATCGCCCAGCCATTGCTCTGCGCCAGGAACACTACCTCGCACTGCTCCACCGCGGTCGCCGGGTCATACGACACGCATTCCTTGCTCAGTAGGCCACGCATGTTCGGTAAGGCGGCACTGATATCCTGACCCTTGTAGGTCTCCGAACACAAATATGTGAGTTCTACGCCTGGGTGACCGGCTAGAATTCTTACCAACTCACCCCCGGCGTATCCCGATGCTCCAACTATGCCTGCTCTCATGGGTATATCGCTCCATTCACAATCGAGCATACCGCCCGACAAGCGTAATGATAACACAGCTATGCTCATTTGGCAACGAACGAAACAAGGCCCCGATGTCTCCACCGGGGCCTCGAGTATCCTTCATTCGTTGTCAATCGGTATTAGCTAACGCCGTCTGTGTCTACCATAACTCTCAATGCCCGCCGCACGCCATCATCCATCTTGGTGAACTTGATGCCGTACTCCCAACCATAATGGCTGTTAATCGGGGCCTTGCACACTCGCGTCACCTTACCCGAGCTTGAGAACTGACCGAGTCCGGGGACGCTGATCGAACGAATATCCAGATCGGCGCCATCCGGCCATTCGCATTCGGTTATTATCTTGAACCCGCCAACACCGATATCCTCGGTATAAACTCTCACGAGCGCCTGATGCTCCGTCGAAGTGTACTTCATCAGTGCCAGATCCACAGCCACTCTGGCCGGGGTTCGACGGAACTTGCGGCGCTGTACACGGTAGATAACCGCCGGCTTGTTCACTATCATCATCGGACCATCGGAATCACGCGTGGTCAACACGGTCGTTTCAAATGTGTAGAAAGCATCGTCCCCGGCAAATCCTATTGTCACCGGCGACCCAGCCGTAAGTGTCAAACATCCGCCATCGTGGTCTGGGCAGAGCACACCCAGAGTCTGATCATCGGTGTAGACAATCGTACTCGGGTATTGACCTGCGTTGTCACCATCGTGCAACTCAACAATGACAGGCTGCTGCTTATTGAATAGCACAGTTCGAATCTGGTTATTCCAGTGCATCGAACCCTGGCCTCTACCTTCATCCAGTGTCGCCTTCACAAGGGCTACCAGACTCTCCAGGTCGAAGGGCTTGCTCACACAGGCGGTCGCTCCCATAGCAAGCGCACTGGCAACTGTGTCGTGGCCTTCATAGGCTGTCATTATTATGATGGGGACTTCTTTTCGCAGCTTGCGGATCTGACGGAGTGCGGAGAAGCCATCTAGCACCGGCATGCGGACATCCAGTATTACCATCTGGAAATCCGAACTGCCTGCTTCCTCCACTGCTCGCGCACCGTCGTGAACTATTGTGGTGCCGTACCCGGATTTCTTTAGCTCGGCGCTAAGTATCCTGCACAAATTCGTCTCGTCGTCGGCGATAAGAATGCTTTGATCCATCATGATACCGCGCGACTCCATTGGGCGCGCACTTTGCGCGAGATTCGTTCTTCCCCAGGCTAACTTGTTTTCAACTGGATCTAGCATAGCTACTTCATCCTGCGTGCGTTATTTCTACAATCTATCCTATTGCACAATCCGTGCCATTCGACCCATGAATCAAACACATCCATGCACTTTTTTTTCTTGGCCTCCTAACACGAGGCGCTATATCCCCTGCAAATACAAGAAGCCTGGCGCGATATGCACCAGGCCTCGGTAATATGTAGCAGCTCATTACTCAGATTAAGTTGTTTATGCGGATATCTGCATTGAAAGCGGCAACAAGTCTGGCGTGATGTGTTCCGCACTCGTGTCAGCCAGAACCACCGCGCGCTCCACCGCATTCTCCAGTTCGCGAATGTTGCCCGGCCATGAGTATTGCATCATCAAATCCATTGCGGACTGCGTTACATATTTTATATTTCGACCGTTCACTGTGTTGAACTTCCCAATGAAATGCTCAGTGAGCGAGGGAATATCTTCCTTGCGCTCCCTAAGTGATGGAAGGAATATCTGAATTACCTGCAAGCGGTAGTACAGATCAGACCTAAACGAGTTGTTGGCAACGTCAGCCTCCAGATCTCTGTTCGTTGCGGCCACCATGCGCACATCCACGCTGACAGTCTTTGTGCCTCCAATGCGCTCAAACTGCCGTTCCTGAAGAACCCTGAGCAGCTTCACCTGCATGGCCGGAGACAATTCGCCAATCTCATCCATGAAAAGGGTGCCGTGATTCGCGAGTTCAAATCTCCCTAACTTCTGACCGCCTGCACCGGTGAACGCGCCTTTTTCATACCCAAAGAGTTCACTCTCCAGCAACGTCTCGGGAAGTGCGGCGCATGACACAGCAATAAATGGTTTGTCAGCCCGCTGACTATTGTAGTGAATCGCCTTTGCCACCAGTTCCTTACCAGTGCCGCTTTCACCCCTGATCATTACCGTGGCGTTACTGTTTGCCACGCGCTCGATCACCTTATACACTTCCTGCATCTTACCGCTACTGCCCACGATCTCATCAAACTTAAATCTGGACTTGAGTTCCTGCTTAAGGTGAGCATTCTCTGCAATCAACTGACTGTGCTCCAGCGCGTTCTTTACAATCAGCTTGATCTCGTCCATATCGAAAGGCTTGGTAACGTAGTCAAAGGCGCCCAGCCGCATTGCGTCCACAGCGGTACGAATAGTGCCATGTGCGGTAATCATCACCACGGACAGCCCCGGATTCATCTCCCTCGCCGCCTTAAGAACCTCTATACCGTTCAGATCGGGCATTATGAGATCGCAAAGAATTACATCCAGATTCGGCTCGGCAGAGATTATATCCAACGCCTTCCGGCCATTCTCAGCGGTCAGGACGCTGTATCTGTCTTTCGTAAATACCGCTTCGAGAACACGCCGTATGTTCGGCTCGTCATCTACTATTAGTATTGATTTGCTGTTCTCCAATGCTGAATCTCCCATTGCGTCCGTACACGTCAAGACCCGGAACGCCCCCGCCTGAACATATCTGCGTCGCCGTCATTCTCAAGTGGAATGATAACACTTTGCGACTTATCACTGCAAACCGGAAGGCACAGCTCGAATGTCGTTCCTTCACCTGGTTTGCTGCTAACCGTAATTCGACCGCCGTGATTGTCCATGATCTTGTGTACTATGGACAGCCCCAGTCCCGTTCCCTTGGTGCGAGTAGTGAAGAACGGCACGAATACCTGACTCACGGTATCGGGCGACATTCCTACACCATTGTCCGACACCAGAAGCGTTACGCCTCCTTCGGCGGGTATAGAAGCAACAGACAACTGGCCACCCTCCGGCATCGCCTGAAGAGCATTCAAGATGATGTTTCGCAGAACCTGTTCAAGCTGCTTGTCATCAGCCATCACCCGCGGCATATCATAGGCAAGTTGCTCTGTGACTTTCACCTTGTGCTTGGCGATCTCCAGATGCATAAACTGCAGAGTTCGGAAGATCACATCGTTGATGTCTGTGGGCTTCAGGTTAAGCCTCAAGGGACGGGCAAAATCGAGGAATTCCGTGGTTATCTTGTTCAGAACGTTCACTTCGTCCACAATGATGTCCAGGAACTCACAAAGCGCATCGTGATCGCTGTATTCCTTCCGCAAATACTGAGCAGCGCCCTTGATGGAGCTGAGCGGGTTGCGAATCTCATGAGCAATGCTGGCCGCAAGCTGACCTACGGCTGCCAACTCCGAAATGCGTCGCATCTCGTTCTCCATCAGGACTTCCTTGGTGACATCCTCAAATATGATAACGAGGCCGAGCATACCGCCCAGGTGGTCTCTCAGTTGCGAAACGTTCATGTTGATGTGCAAGTCAGGACGCCCGATAGGATGATACTCCTGTTTGTAGCCGACATATGTGTCTGCCGTCATCATCACCCAGTTCACGGCATTGAGCAGCCTGGCCTTGTCATCCTCGGAGATACCAATCTTGTCTATAACTTCCGCGAAAGAAAAGTCTACGGCATCCGATGCCTGTACACCCATGATGCCCTCTGCCGCTTTGTTCCAGGTAAGCACCCGACCATCACGGTCCAGAGTCAGTACACCCGCCGCGATGCTGCGCAGAATATTGTCTGTGTAGTTCGCCAGCGCACTCAGCGCCTCCAGCTCCTTGTACAGCGAAGCGGCCTGCGAGGCTATGACGGATAAGACGCGCACGTTCTCTTCGGTGTATAGGTTCGGCGCAAATCCATGAACATTTAGAACGCCGACTACCTCATCATGCACGATTAGCGGAATAGCCATGAGCGACCGTACAGTGCCGCCTCTTATCCCCGGCTGACGAAAACGCGGGTCATTGCCGATATCAGGGGAAACAAGCGCCTTCCGCTCGCGTATGGACCAACTCGTCAGGCTGTCCTCGTCCAGCGACAACTCTGTTTGGATCATATGTTCGCAATTCTCGCCTCGGCACGCCTGAACGGAAACGACGTTTCGCTCGTAATCCACGGTGGCGATGAAACTCTCGTCATACCAGACAATATCGCGCACTATGTCCAGAATTGAATCAAGCGCCTCTGTGAGGCTGGACGCCGTGCTGATGCGTTCGGAAAGCTGATAAAGCGCTGTAAGCTCCAGAGCCTTCTGCTCCATTTGGCTTTCATGCCAGGTGGCGTTCCGTATGATAGTGGCAGCCTGTGACGTAGCTATGGATAATAGCCTGATCCTTTGCTGGTCCACAGCGCGCTTGTCAGTGGAGCCCAATACTAGCATACCGATGCCGGTGTCTTCTGTGACCAAAGGCACGAGTACAACCCGGCTGAATACACCATCCAGCGCTTCTGCCACCGGCTTCAGAGCAGCCGGCCAACTCTTGAGGTTCGAAACTATCAGTGTGCGCGGATCACGAAGACCTCGTGCCCAAGCCACCACATCATCATTGATCAAAGGCTCAACGTTCAGCCACACCGTATCCCCAGACCCCGATGAAGCCACCATCCGAGCTTTCTGGCGCGAGTCCAAGAGAATAAGCGCATTGGGGCAATCCCCTGTCATCTCGCTGGCAAGTCTGGTCAATGTACGCGCAGTGTTGTCCAGGCTGTACGCGCTGCTCAGTTCGCGGCTGGCTTCGAAGAGAGTGGACAACTCCTGCACACTATCCTGCAGGCTCGCGTAGAGATGAGCGTTGGAAATGGCCAGAGCCACCTGCCCCGCAAACACACTGAACAACTTCATGTCATCTTCGGTGAATGGGATTGATGGCGAACCACGCCGCACGCTGAGAATTCCCTGTACGCGCCCTTCTTCATCGGCAAGCGGTACACAGATGGACGACGCGATACCGGGTCTGGGACGAACAAGCCCTTTAACGAACCTGGGATCACCATCCAAGTCGTTGATTAGCATCGGCTCGCCCGTCAGAGCAACCTGACCGGCCACACCCTTGCCATAAGGCACCCTGGTTTCTTCAACTATCCGCTCAGATAGACCGTGGCTCGCACGAATCACTAGTTCTTCTTTGTTGGGGTCTTTCAGCATCAGCGAGCACGCCTCGGCATCCATGACCTGCGCTGCTGTTCTGGTAACTTTTTTCAGAAGGTCGTTGATGGGCATGGTACGCACGGCTTGGCTTATCTCGTAAATAGCCGACACCTCTTCGATGCGTTTCTCCACCCCTCCACTGTTCTGGTTCAAGATCTCGGCGTTCCCTAGTGCGTCCAGAAGCACTGCGAACTGATCCGCCACGGCACGCAGAAACTCCTTGTCACCTGTGCTGAGAACCGAAAGGTAGGAGATCAAAGCAGCCCGACCGGACATCGAACCGTGAAGCGGCACCGCCCAAGCCTTAGTCTTTATCCCATTGCGTGGTATGTTCACGGAGGTGGGTTTTACGTAGCTCAGGATTCGCTGCGCAGTCTCGGCAAACTCCGCTTCTGTCGAGGAACCGGACTCGGCCTTTGCGGAAATAAAGCGCCGATAATCCCCGCGAACCTGCAGTAGAAACTCCAAGCCGTGCCCAGGCAACGCAGACTCGGCTGCCCTCAACATCCTTGGTATGACAAGTTCTATGTCGTCGGCATCGGCACACATTGCGGCCATGCTGCTGATTGCGCGGTATCTGGCTGCGGACTCGGGCATGTTGGCTTCCTAGCGTGGATTACTGATTGATTATATCATGCGGCAGGGATAGGAGCAAGCTGAATGACGACACATCGTGACGCCAAGATAGCCACTATCCTGCCACACGATGATTATCGGCAGAACCAGGCTAATCCGCAAGGCGCGGATTGCAAATGCGCTGCACTATTGAATGACCACCACGTCCGCGTTTGAACGCGTGCGTATGCTTCGCCTCAGATTGGAACCGTCCGGCGTCAGTGTGCTGATTCCGGTCGCAAAAACGTAAGAGTTCTTCGCAAAGCTATGCGGAGACGAGACAGTCACCCTCACACCAACTTGTCCTGCCACTCCCGGCACGGCGGAACCGTCATCTATGTCAATGTAGGTCGCTCCAACATTCGTGATCTTGCCAAACGTCTTTACCAGCAACCCCACGTTGTTCAGACCCTTACCGTCACTAGGCCCGCTCCGTAGCGGATCGGTACTTCCACCCAGTTCGGAGTTCTTGAACATAATCGGCTTGAGATGACAATTTCCTGTGACCACAATCGGGGCAAGAACCTCCATCACCGTCTCACCGCCATCCACGTGAGTGTATCCATCAATGGCCACTTTTTGATCCAATTCCACGGGCTGAGCGGACTCCACTCGTATTCCGGAAGAGCGATCCAAGCTCTCTACGTAAAACTCGCCATCGAACTTAGCCGTAACAGAGTTGCCATCCAATACCACGTGTACAAGATATGGATACTGCTTTACAAGACCAATGGATGGCCGGTCTGTGGGCACTACAATCTGTATTCCATCGGACGAACCAACAGAACTCCACATACCCATACCATTTCTGGCTTTCACGGATATGTAGTAGGTTAGGCCATACCGAAGGCTCAGAGTGTGAACCCCCATAGTAGCATCTGTTGTGGACATCCAATTCAGAACACCGGCGTCTCCCGGACTTGTCCCTATCGCGTATTTGTACTCCACCACCCCGGACTCTGCGTCAATTGACGACCAGCCCGCGTTTAGGTCAGTCGTTGATTCCTGGCTGACGCCTTCATCCAAGACGACCGGCGTACTGGGAGGGGTATTATCCGCAATGTACGGACCACCTGAACCTATGGGACTCCAGCCAGATCCGGCATATCGGGCACGCACTGAAACATAGTTTGAGCTGCCATTCTGCAGGTTAGCGCCGGTGAGTTTGCCCGAAGTTGCTGTACCTACTGATGTCCAATTCAAAGCATCTGTTCCACCCGGAGTCATCCCGACCGCATACTGATACTCAGCTATGCCGCCGGGATGAGTATTCTCAACCCACGTCACTACACTTTGGTATGAGATATACGGTGAAATATAAGTCACAGTGGGAGCAACCGGAGGCAGAAGCGACCACTGTACCTGCACTGAGCTATCCACTTCCGCTGGCATCTCAATGTACGCACACTCTCCGCCAAGACGTTGAGCCACCACAGATGGTCCGGCAACGGCAACCGGTGTAAGATCGCCCTTGAATCCTACCTTTATTTCGTTGATCAAATGGTTTGGCCGATGCGCACTAATGGTGATACTCCCGTCAAGATTGTTCACACAGCTAATGTTGCTGCATACATAGTCACGCAACCTGCGCACGAGATCATCAGTAAATACAAACTTCACGCCCTGGGATTTCATGTAAGCGAATCCAGCCCTGATCTGATCATACATCAACACACCATTCGTCTGATAGCCTAGCGAAGGATTGAACATGTAATCATGTATATATCCAAAATTGTACATGCCATATTTTGCATTAGCTGCTAAATTTTTAATTGTTTCTGACATATAATTTTGATTATTTATCATTACACTATAGTCATTTTCCATGGTGTGCGCCAAGCAGTAAGGTGTGGAATCGCATTGGGATAGAGCAATAAGCCAGTCTGCGCGAGTGGGTATCGGCTGTACTGACATACGGGCGCCACTGGACGTCATACACTTTCGCCACCCCTGTCCTGCGCCGCCAAACAACTGGCCCCAAGAGGTCAACTGGTCAATTTGCTGACTCGTCGGATTCATGCTGCCTGAGAAGTTTAAGTAAGCGCCGGTGGAAGGTATGAGCAGTCTCTGCGCATCAAGGGCACCCGTAGTCTCGTATGCCAGATCCGGCAGCGAGGGCCAATCGGTAGGATGTGTATGGCTGTGAGAACCGATGCGCACCAAGGGACTATTCGCTATCACATTCCACTGTGAGGCCACAGATGCGCTTACGGCTCTTTCTACTAGCAGGTAATATAGTGGCATACCATATTGTGTAGCCATTGCCGACATATTGTTGTTGGAAACCACAGTACCCGTGTTATCACAGTGTACCTCAAAAGAGGCTATCGGCAAGCCCTCAATGCGGTCGTTAGCAAACCCGAAAAGCGGTATATCCCCGTATCTGAGATATTGTACCAGTTTACCATAGTTCAGGATGCACATTGTGTACTCCGCATCCCCGCCAATGGCGCCACCCTGGGGGTACACGAAACCGACGGCTCTTCCAGATAATGTCATCTTAAGCGGTGGCGTTTCGCGATAAGTGAAATAATTTACGGACTGAGAGTAGTTACCGGCTGCAGTTACAGCAGAATCTTTTTCGATAGACGAAGGGATAACAGCAGGACCCATTAAGGACATAGTCCCAGCGCTGTCGACCGGAAAAAGAGATGTGGCGTAGATCTGCTGCTCCACTAGTGTCCCCATCGAGTCGTATCGCTGGTATGGCAATTGACCATTGACGAAAACTTTGTGTCCCGATTGAACGGCAGAGAGGCACTTGCCAGCCACTTGAGAAACCGGTACCGGGGTGGTGTGACCGTTCAGGATAATAACATCATACATGGACAAATCCAGATTAACGAACTTGTTATAGGTGACCACGTCGAAAGGCTGACCGGCACACACCAGATCCGTAATCACATATTCCCCATTCTGCCACTCATGCAACTCAGGAAGCCGTTTCGGTGAACTCGCGAACTGCTGAGTTGTCACCACAAGCACTCGATCACTGTATGCCGCAGACGATAACATGCATAGGATTATCACTTGAAACAGCACAAATACCCTGGCTATTCTATACATCCTTACTCATTCTCCACCAGAAAGTTTATCACACATAATAGATGCAGTTGGTGAACATCTTTCGGTCTGATAGAATGCTATTCGCTGAAAACAGCACTAGTGAACCACAACTACATCCGAATTTGAACGCGTGCGTATACTGCGCCTCAGATTGGAACCGTCTGGGATCAGCGTACTGATTCCTGTAACGAAAATGTAGGAGTTCCTGGCAAAGCTATGCGGCGACGATACTGTCACCCTCACACCAACTTGACTTGCCACTCCCGGCACGGCGGAACCATCATCTATGTCAATGTAGGTCGCTCCAACATTTGTGATCTTGCCAAACGTCTTTACTAGCAGCCCCACATTGTTGAGTCCATTACCGCCACTGGGTCCATACACCACAGGATCATTACTTCCACCCAATTCAGAATTCTTAAACAAGACCGGCTTGATGTGGCCAATACCCATGATGACAATCGGGGCAATATTCATAATCACCCTTTCATAGCCATCTTGGCCCGTGTAGCCATCAATAGTGACTTCCTGATCCAAGTCCACGGTCTGATCAGACTCTACTCGTATTCCAGCCGATCGGTCCGCACTCTCTATGTAAAACTCGCCATTGAATTTCGCTGTTACAATGTTGCCATCCAATACCACATGTACAGGATCTGCATCCTGCCTCGCAACGCCTATTGTAGGCCGGATTGTTGGCGTCACGATCATTATCCCATCAGACGCACCGACCGAGCTCCATATCCCCACACCATTCCTCGCCTTTACGGACGTGTAATAGCTTTGGCCGCCTTGTAGGTCCAGACCTGTCACGCTCATATCGGTAGCCGTTGTGGTAGTCCAATCCCGCACACTGTTATCTCCAAGCCTGGCGCCAATCGCATACATATATTCAACCACGCCGGTCTCAGGATCATTTGACGACCAGTGTGCCGAGAGACTGGTTGTTGACGCCTGGCTGATACCGCCATCTACAACCACAGGTTTTGATGGAGGAGTCATGTCTGCCACATACGGACCACCCACACCTGCGGGACTCCAGCCGGTACCGACATATCGGGCACGAACCGAAACGTAGTAGTCTCCGCCGTTCTGTAGATTGGCGGCAGCAAGCTGTCCTGAGGTGGATGTGCCCGTGGATGTCCAGTTCCGCACACTGGCGCTGCCTGGTGTCAGCCCCACCGCATACTGATACTCAGCTATGCCGCTCGGATGAGTGTTCTCAACCCATGTCACCATACTTTGATCCGAAATATACGGTGAAGTATAAGTCACAGTGGGAGCAACCGGAGGCAGAAGCGACCACTGTACCTGCACTGCACTATCCACTTCAGCTGGCATCTCTATGTACGCACACTCTCCGCCAAGACGCTGAGCCACCACAGATGGTCCGGCAACGGCAACCGGTGTAAGATCGCCCTTGAATCCTACCTTTATCTCATTGATCAAATGGTTTGGCCGATGCGCACTAATGGTGATACTCCCGTCAAGATTGTTCACATAGCTGATGTTGCCGGCTTCGTAGTCCTGAAGTCGAGGAATAAGCTCATGTGCAAACATGAACTGAGCGCCGTTGTCATACAGGTACTTCATTGATTTATCTATGTAATATCCTGTCGGCTTGCCATTATATGACCTATATGAGGTGGGACTCAGGAATGTGTCGTGGAAGAATCCATAGCTGTACATCCCATACTTGATGTTCTGCTGGAACTGAGTAGCAATCCTATCCGAATAGTCAACAGTGGAAACATATGCGCTCATGTCATCGCTCAAGGTCTCGGAAGGCCATGTGGGGCAATACTGCGCCCTGGACAGGTACTTCAGCCAGTCGTTGTTGATGGGCATTAGCTGATAATCCCGGTATGCACCATCCTGCCATCGAACTTTTCTTCCGCCCTGACCCTGCCCGTCGAACAACACATTATTCTGGTATAACCAGTCAAGCTGCGAGTCCGTAGGGTTTTTCGATCCCGAGAAGCTAAGGAAGTTCAGCGTCGCAGGAATGAGAACTCTTTCGTCCAATATAGCCTGCGAGGTTTCAGAAGCCAGATTCGTTACGGACGGCCAGTCGCTCGGATGCGTGCGAGTGTGCGAGCCTATTCCCACCAGAGGGTTCGCTGCTATGCTGTTCCACTTGGCTATACCAGTGGAGTTGATGGCAGAGTAGACCAAAGTGTGGGTGACAGGTATGTTATACCGAGCCGAAAGCGCAGTCAATGCGTCAACAGAAACCGTAGTGCTGGGATCGTGGCAATCCGTGTGAAACGCCGCAATGGGCTTCCCGCGGAGTCTGTCATTCGCAAATCCTACTATGGTTGCGTCACCATTCCGTATGAAGTTCACAAGCTTGCCGTAGTCAATCAGGTTGAACTCATACTCGCTGTATCCGCGTAACGCTCCGCCCTTCGGTCCCGCAAAGCCAACAACCTTACCCCCGATGGTAATCTGCATCGGCGGTGCGGGAGTAGGCATGTTGAATGATCGAATATAGGTGTTGGAGACCCCTATGGCTGTTATGTCAGGATCTTTTTCGATACCATGTGGCACCACGGCAGCGCCGGTGATGTTTCCGCTCCACCCTGCAGAAACTCCGAACAAGCGGTCAACATAGTACAAGAACTCAGTATACGCGGTTCCAGAGGCATTGTAGCATCCGAACGGCATGCAACCATTGATGAATATCTTCTTGCCACCAGACATCAGTGCGACGCATCTGTCAGCGACCTGGCTGACGGGAGTCGGTGTGGTGTAGCCGCTCAGTATGATGACATCATACGGCGTCATATCCATGGTCATGAATCTGCTGTAGGTGCGAACATCAAACGGCAGACCGGCAGCAGTAAGGTCGGTAAATGCGTAACACCCGTTCTGAACTCCGGGGATGTAGGGAGTATCAAACTGGTCTGTGGTTACAACAAGAACACGTTGTGCATAGCATATCCCAGGCAGCAAGCCACATAAGAGCGACAATGCAACCAGTGCCAAACATCTGAACATCCGCATAGATTCATGTCCTCTAAACATGGGCACCTCTTGTCGTATGAGATATTGCTCTCGGAGAAATCGCTGCCTCCATCGTTATGGTGCAGGCAACACGGCCGTTACAGTACCCCTACTTTAACTGATTATAGGCCAAAATGGGGCATTGGTCAATGCCTATGGCAAGAAACCGGTATTTCTACCTGTTGGCTTCAATTTGGCCTGGCAGCCACGAGATAAAATCGTTTCCAGTTCTCGCTTGCCGTCTTGCCGCCATGCTTCGTCGAGCCGTTTGGCCGTATCAGAGTTTGATATTACCTTCGCGTCTCTCCTAGCCCGACGCCAATACATCTTCGCGAACAGCCTGAGGGACTTTATCCGACGGCTGCTTGCACACGCTATTGACCTGACGACATTTGTATTCCATCCACAATTTACCCCATTCCAGCTTGATGCAATCACGAATGTGCCGCCGAGTATTCCGAAGTCGCGCGGAGCATAAGCAATCCCGGGACAACGTACCGAATGACTCTTTCATATACGCAAGATGAGTGAGCTGTTTAACCCTGTTTATTCTACCGGGTTCGACCGATAATCGGGATAGACGATATCGTTGGAGGCTATTTTCATGTATTTCGTACATACTCGACGTTTTGTATTATACTTGTGGCTCGGAGCGGGAATAGCTATCGCACTACTGCTCAGCTCAGTCGTGGCTGGTCAGTGCGCTGCCGATTCGAATGCGCCCGTTCCACAAGCCACCGACCTCACTGCGATGAGCATCGAAGACCTGATGAACATCACAGTCGTGACATCGGGAAAAAAACCCGAAACCATTGCCAATACAGCAGCCGCAGTCTTCGTCATTACCAGTGAAGACATTCAACGCTTCGGCTATCAGACCCTCGGCCAGGCTGTTCGGCGCATCTCGGGCTTCTACACCGAGACCGACCGATATATCACCATCATTGGCGCACGCGGTTATCTTCCCAATGGTGACCTGAACAGAAGAGTTCTGGTGCTAGTTGACGGTCACAAGGTCAACGACTACCTCTATGGTCAAGCGCCTGTGGATGAAGATCTTCCCGTGGACCTGCAGGACGTTGATCACATTGAAGTCGTCAAGGGTCCCGGCTCGGCTCTCTGGGGTTCTGAGGCCCTCTTATGCGTCATCAACTGCATTACCAAAACCGCAAGCGATATTGATGGCTTGCAGGTCAGACAGGATCTAGGTTTTCGGGCAGGTCAGCATCTCTCCTTCGGTCGTGTCCTACCTGGCGGCCTTGAAGTATCAGGAAGCATATCGGAGTTGAAGTCGCGTGGAGAGAAGGATATCTACTTCATGGACTTTGACAGCCCGGAAACCAACAACGGCATAGCGGAAGCGCTTGACGGCGAGCACGTAGGACGCGGCTACTTGAATATGTCATACAAGGGCATAAAGCTCGTTGCCGGCAATGTTGCGCGTGTTAAGACACTACCCACTGCACCCTGGAGCTGCATATTCAACACGCCGGGTATAGACGTGAAGGACGAAAGGCATTACTCTGAGTTGAGCTACGAGAATCCCACGCCCTACGCCAAAGACGGCAAACTGTTCGTCCGTGTCTACCATGACAGGTACAACGCTATTAGCAACTGGAACGACTATGTAGACGTGGAAGTGAACAATGATCTCGTCTACAGTAGAGGGGTAGACTGGGCGAAGTCCTGGGGCGCCGAAGCACGCTACTCTCTGACCCTCTCTCCTCGTGTCTCTGCCATCCTGGGCGCCGAGTACTTGAACGCTGAGTCTCAAAGATACATTTTTACTGTAGATCCATACTTGCTCAGGATGAACCAGCCAGGGAAATACACTCTTAGCTCCTACTACTTACAGACCGATTGGAACGTCACCGACTCGCTGCGACTTGTTGCTGGAACCAGGTTGGATGATCATTCGATATTTGGTCCGCAATGGAGTCCGCGCATGGGTCTGATCAAGAAAATGTCACCTAAGACCACCTTGAAGCTGCTCTACGGCAAAGCTCTCCGGATGCCCAGCATGGCTGAGATCGGGACGGTTGACAACCCAAACAAACTGTTCCCCGAGTCTATCAACACATCCGAACTTGTCTGGGACCAACAGGTGGGCAACAGCGGACACCTCGTGACGAGCCTTTTCGGATACAACATGTTTGATGTCATCCGCTCTGGCTCGAACCGATACCACATCAGAGCAAAAGGCATAGAAACACAATATGACTACCGGCTGAAAAATGGGGGATCAGGTTACTTCGGGCTGGCAATGCAGAGGAGCAAATATGTCAACACGACTCGGCTGCTGACCAGTTCACCGCACACCACAATCACCTGGGGTACGTCAATGCCCACGTTCAAAGGCAAAGCGTTCTTATCTCCTGACTTTCAGTATGTAAGCTCAAGCCGAACGAACATGAGAGATACAGTCCACCCTCATCTGATAGCAAACTTGACTCTTTCTTCAAGTTCGCTCATCAAAAACGCTGATATCATTCTTGGCGTTACAAACCTATTCGACACCACGTACTTCGCCAACGCTCAACCTCAGAACGTATCGGACCTGATGCCGCAGGGACGGAGAGCGATACAGTTGCAGTTCAACTATCACCTGTAGACTCTGTGTTCTAGAATTTCGGTCAAGGTTATGGATAACCAACAATGAAAGAAGCCGAGGGACTCTGAAGAGAGTTCCTCGGCTTTCTGATTGGTAGCCCGTAGGGGATTCGAACCCCTGATCCCCTGGCTGAGAACCAGGTATCCTGGACCGCTAGACGAACGGGCCGTGCCACTTGTATCGGCGGTATTATATCAGCACGGCGGCTGACTGTCAATACCTGGCCCAGCCCGCATTATGCGTATTCCACATAATGCAGGCTCTCAAAAGCATCGTTCAAGCTGTTTGTGAATGATGCGGGCAGTTTCGCACAAGGCTCACTGAACCGGCGCAGGCGCTGCGTCATCTGCGGACGGCGCGGATTCCGGTGTGGGAACCGTATCTACCGTCGGCGCGGGTTCAAGTACCGGAGGCTTGTTTGCGTTGGCGCTGGTGGCTATCTCTATGGCCAACGGTATCATATCCGTGACCGTCTTGGTCATCTTCAGAACGTCAATCTTGCCGGACGTCTGAATCGTTGCGTACTCGGAGTTGTCCATGAAAATGCCGAACATCTCTTCCAGGTCCGGCTTAACGTATAGTCGAACCGAACCTTTTCCATTCGGGTCGGTCATATGAATCGCCTGGTTCCATCCCTTCGTCAACCCGAGCTTGGTGAGGTAGAAGTCCGCAATCTTATCTGGATCGGCCGACTTGACATTGTATGCGGACACCGATACCACCTTCAAGCCGGAGAGCGCTTCCACCATGTTCTTAGCAACCAAATCGGCTGCGTCAACGATGGCTTTCTTCTGCTCTTCGCTACCCATTGGCATCTTGGCGCCCAGTACCTGCGACATGACGCCGGGCATCGCCGGGATGAACTGCTTGATTGCCGGTAGGAAATCCTTCTCGGTGAAGGTCAACTCAAGCACAAGCTTGGAACCGGGGAACGAGGCGGGCGCGGCAATCACACCCGAAACCAGACTCACAAGCAAAACCAGTACTACCAATGTGCGTAACAACATTCTGCTCCTCCTTGACTATTGTTGTTCTATCACGAATGGCACACCTATGCGGCGGCCTGACTGCCTCTAACAGTGGGGTTTGCGGCCGTACCTTTTCAGATGGTGGCCCTCCCCTTTCAACGCGTTCTTGAACCCTATCCACCAGGTGCGCATAGGATACGAGCGCACGGTGGTCAGCCTGGCGGTATGCAGGCTGGTAAGAAACTCCTGCGGCGTACTGAAATCCGCCATTTCGTTGATGCACACATCAATCGCTTCCAGGTAGTGCGCGTCGCTTCCGGCAGCCCCTGCCTTGCCGTAATCGAAGGCAAACCTCGCAGCCACTACATTATAGACGGGCAGATTCAGCTTGGCGTTGAACACTTCTATGATGTCCACGTAGTCCAGCACCCTCATGAGCGGCCCGCGTTTCAGTCTTCTAATCTTCAGCGGGTCAAACGGGTGAGGCACATACACCAGACCACCCTGCGCTTTGATCCTCTCACAGGTCTCCTCAGCGCTCAGTCCGGTCGGGATATCTTCCTCTAGAAACAGACCCACGATCTCGCCGTCTGCAGACAGTATCTCGGAGCCGACTATCACCCGCAGGTCGGGAGCCATGTCACGAAGCATAAGAGCTCCTGAAATCGCGTCATGATCGGTGACCGCGATAACATCAATGCCTTTCTCCCTGCAGTAGTCGCCTATCTGCTCGATTCTGGTTTCAGCACAGGCCGAGTGCAGAGTGTGTACATGAAGCGCAACACGTATTCGCTTATCATCAGTCTTACCGCTCACAGAACTCATATCCTCTTTTCGCATTCATCAGTTGTTTGTTGACATACCGATGCCATGAGAGCTAGTTCGACAACTCTAACCGGCTACCCTCCCTCAGCCTGACTTGCGTTTTCCAAACGTATACATACCCAATCAGCAGATCGGGCAGGCGAAATTCCATTCCACGATGAACATTACTCGTGAACGAAACTCACCGGAGTCTATCATGCCCACAGAGATAAGACGCGAATCACTGAGTCTGCCCACCTATGAGACTGCGCAGGAGAACCCAAACCCATGCTTCACAAAACGCCTGGGCGCGCATACCTATCCATACCGGTTGCAAGACAGACTGACCGGCAAACGAACCATAGTCGCCCATGATGCCGTAATACTGGAGAACGAGCTCATCCGTCTGACGTTCCTACCGAACTTTGGATGCAGACTCTTTTCGGCATTCGACAAGATACTGGGCCGCGAGATATTCTATCGCAACGACTGTATCAAGCCGGCCTTGATCGCGACGAGAGGCGCCTGGATATCCGGCGGCGTGGAGTTCAACTTCCCGGTAAGCCACTCCGTCTACACGCATTCCCGTATACCCCATACCGCACGTCAGAATGCAGATGGATCGGCATCGTTTATCTTCGGGCTGACAGAACAGATGACGGGACTGCGGTTTACTGTAGATGTAAGACTCGCGCCGGGTGAGTATCGCTTCTCGGAGGTAATTCGCCTGTACAACGGCACATCGCTTCCGCACAGGCACTACTGGTGGACAAACACGGCAGTGCAACTGACGTCCGAGACCCAGATGATCTATCCGATGCACTTCGGTATCTCTGGGCTATACGGCGACAGAACCCCCTGGCCGGTCTGCGAGGGAGTGGACCTGAGCTGGGCTAGAAACCATACACAGGCTGGAGACGTGTTCGGAGCCGAGACGTATGATGAGTTCTTCGGTGTATACGATTGGGGAGCCGAATGCGGCGTTGCGCACTGGGCTAAGCAAGAAGAGATGCCAGCGAGGAAGATGTTCTTCTGGGGCGCGGACGAGATGGGCGAGCGCTGGCAGCGAATGTTGACGGAGAACGCGGGCGACTACCTGGAGATTCAGGCCGGACGGTTCGCTACTCAAGGCGACTTTGACCTGCTCATGCCGCACGAAACGGTCGAGATGACCGAGTATTGGATTCCCGTCGGCAAGACCGATGGGTACGTGAAGGCGCATCCCGAGGGAGTGGTGAATGTCGTGCCGAACGGGAGTGGATCAAAGATCGCGGTCCAGCTCACGACGTCGCAAGAGGCCGCGAAAGTGCGCCTCTTGGAGGACACTCGGTTAGTGCAAGAGATCAGCCACTCGTTCGAGGCAGGCCAAGTCCACTGGTTCGATACCGACATATCGCTGGACCGACTTAGCGTCACGATACTGAGCAACCACGACGAGCCGTTCCTGTGCTATGACCCACTCGCCAAGAATGAACGGCATGACATGGTGCCGAGAACGTCCGTCATGCCCAAACAGACCGAGACTCCAGATGATATTCTCCAAGCCGCGCGTGTCTACGAACGCATGGATTCTCCCGCGTCTTCGATCTCCATGTACGAGCGACTTGTCGGCACGGAGCATGAGATGGAGGCGCGAAAAGGACTCGCCAGGTTTGCCCTGAGCGCTGGTAGAAAAGCCGAAGCAGAGGCCCATGCGCGTTGGGTACTCAAGACCAACGCTGATCCAGAAGCGAAATACTTGCTAGCGCTTGCTATCGGCGAAAGATGTAAGTCTGCACATCTGCTGCAATCGCTTATTGGAAACGTGTTTTTCGACAAGCCCGCTCGGACCCTTATGGCGATGAATGCAATACGAGGCGGCGACTGCCAAATGGCGCTCTCGCTCACGCATATAGCCGAGGGACACCCCAACCTGCTACTGCTCAGGGCCGTAGCCGCGCGAAAGCTCTCACAAAACAATATTGCCATATCTGCAATCGCAGAGCTACTGTCGTGTGATCCTCTCCACCGTGCGGTCCAGTGGGAACGACTTGCGCTCGGCTTGTGTGATGGAGTGGAGGTCACGAACGAGTCATTCCAGGAAGACATGGACGCGGCTGAGTGGTACCACGAGATGGGACTTGATGCAGAAGCGAAGACCATACTCTCAGCGTGGGATCAGACACAGAGGCCCAGTGATCCGTTTTACGAGGCGCTCGCTGCCGAACTCGGTATAACTCTACAGCCCAACCACACCGATTGGCGCTTCGGCATCACTCACTGCTTCGCACACCGAGACTCACTTTCCGCAATCCTACAGCAGCGCACTGATCCGCACTACCGACTGCATCTCGCAAACATGCTCTATGCGCATGGGCGAACGGACGAGGCGATTGGCGCGTGGGAACACTCCTCGTCAGATGGAAACGCAATGGCATTTCGCGGCCTCTCGCTGGCTTACTGGCACGCGAAGAATGACATTGATACCGCATATGAATACATGCTCAAGTCTCATGAAGCCGACCTGCATAACGCAGACACACTCCGTGACCTGGACATCCTGGCCGAACTGTCTGGGAAGCACGAAGTCCGGGAGCAGATCGGACAAAACATCCTCAAGTATGCGCCGGATGACAGCCGGTGCATCGAGCGCGCGGTTCGGATCTTCATCGAAGTAGGCCGACTCGATCAGGCAGTCGAACTCATCACCACGAAGCGGTTCTTCGTAGCCGAACTTGCATATCAGACGCGCATCCTGTACGTGCGCGCTCTCTTGATGCGCGGCACACGACGGTTTGCGAACTCAGACTATGCCGGAGCCGCTGATAACTTCCGGCTGGCGACAGTGTACCCGGAGAACCTGGGCGTCGGACGAATGAAGGATGCTTCTGACGCGCAGGCATACTACCTGCTCGGTCTGGCACTGGACAGGCTTGGACTCAGCGAGGAAGCTTCCAAAGCGTGGACGACCGCAGCATCTGATGAACCGGTGTATGCCTCGGAGCAGGCGTACTACGTGGGAATGGCAAGACGGCGGATGGAACGAAATGATGCGGATGACGCATTTGCGAGATTGACCGACACGCAGCCCACCGATGAGAGCGACCACGAGAAGGCCCGGTCGCACTATCTCAGTGGACTCGCCGCGCTTGCCTCCGGAGAAACACGCCAGAGCGAAGAGCATTTCTCGGAATCTCAGCACGTCGAGTCCGCAAACCCGGTCGCGTTCCACAACTACCTGGAGCGCCTGTGCTACACCCGGTCACACGGCCGCCGACTGCCCATTCCCGTCTGGTGGACGATCGAACCAGCCGCGCCGAAAAACAGGTATTGATTGTTGGGGGTTCTTAGCATATAATGGTTAGTAGCTCATGTGAGCCAAAGGAAGTACAATGTTTTATCCATTTTCTTATACTCGATGGCTCCTGATACCCCTGTTCATCATCTGCATCCTGGGCGCGATATCCTGCTCTGCCCAGACGCTCGTCAACGACGATTTCAGCACTGCAACCGTCGGATCGCTTCCTGCCAACTGGAATACCGCAGCCGTTGTGGCCGGAACGTGGGCGAAGGTTGAAGCTGACGGAACAGGCAACAAATACATCAGGCTCCACGACGACAACGGAGCCGGCATTACCACGAATAACACTCTATACCGGGCATTCACGGCGGTAACCTCAGGCTTGGTCACCGCTCAGTTTGACGTTAGTCTCCCGCAGACCACGGCGGGATTTGGAACCAGGCTCTGCTCAGGTAGCCCGGTCACCAGTGGACAGTATTGGTGTACGGGACTTATTTTCGAGGGCAAAATCGCATACGCGGCATCAGGCGCATCCCCCGGCACGCTATCCTACCAGACAAACAGCGTCCCTACCTACAGTACCACTCCTCTCAGCCGCCCGTATTCGGCCGGCACGTGGTACACAGTTCGAGTGATTGCCAATCTTACCACCAAAACCTATCGGCTCTTCTTCGGACCAAAAGGCGGTGACATCGTGGAGATCACGCCCGCCGGTGGAGTCACTTTTCCCAACACCGCTAGTGGACATATTGTCACACAGATCAACTACATCAGTTTCTTCACCTCGAACCGGAACGGGGATGCTTCCGGCGATCTGCTGATAGATAATGTGAATGTCACCTCGGGCGGGCCGGAATTGCCGATCAACGCCGATAGTGTTGCCCAGGCGCGCCTGCTACAGAGAAACACGAAGGTTACTCTTAGAAACAAGATTGTAACAGCCGGAACCGCTGCAGGCGTCTTCTACATCCAGGATGACAACCGCACAGCGGGCATACGAGTCCGCTCGTTGGGATCGGCAGTCTCTATGCGAGATCGTGTAGACGTAACCGGTCGCTTGTCTCAGTCATCGGAAGGCACGGTGTCAGATCACACCGGCGAGAGGGAGATCGTCGCTGAGAGTGTGACCGTGTTAAGCAGCGGCAATCTGCTTCCAGATCCGCTCTACATCAAGAACTACCACATCGCCGGCGGTTGGTTCGGCCCGATGGAACTACTGCCGTCCGGTTACGAGCCGGCGGTCAAAGGCGTCTGGCCGTTCAACTCATGGGGCGACTCAGGGGTATCCTCCTACCTGGCAAACGAGAGCTTTGGGCCTCCGATCAACAACACCGGCCTGCTGGTAACAGTGATCGGGAAAGTGACCGAGACCACGGTATACGACGCCCCCGGCACAAACTACGATCTCTACATTGACGACGGAAGCGTGCAGAACGACGGCTGGTTCACCACGCCCGCGTACACCGGCGAAGCATTCCACCCCAAGGGGCTGCGCGTTCGCATCAGCGATTCCACTATCCTCAGCCGGGTCGCTCCGTTGGGCTACGGCGACTTCGTGAAGTTCACCGGCATCGCAGGCGCAATGTCCAGCGATAATCTCGGGCGCACGAATGGCCGGAACGTCCGAGTGATCAGGCCTCGCACAGCAGACGACATTGAGGTGGTCTACCGCCAGCCGAGACACGTGAAGTTCGACGCTCAAGGCAACTGCCTGATTGACGACAAGCCGTTCTTCCCGATCGGCATTTTCACCTATTATTGGGATTCGCTTACTCGCCCGGTCATCGTAAGCCAGGGCTTCAACACGGTCACAACTTCCCTCGCCGATGGACTCAGACCCGAGCACCTGAGCGAATTGCAGGAAGACCATATCATGGCAATGCCCTACATGGCCAATCCCGAAACCTACGATAGCTGGTTGGCTGTGAAGGACCATCCGTGCATCCTGGCTTGGTACATCACGGACGAGCCAGAGGGCGGCGGCGATAACAGCAGAGCCACCCCGCAGAAACAGCGGGCAGACTATGAGAAGCTTCGCGCTGCGGACCCGGGGCATCCCATCGGCACCGCGCACTACATCTACGATGCGTTCACTAACTTCCGTTATTCCGAGGACTTCACGAAATCAGATATCTACCCGCTTCATCGCGCGCCGATCACGCACGTGGGGCTGTTCATTGACCTGATACACTCCATCCACGGCAACGGGTATCCCGCGTGGCCGTACATCCAATCCTTCGGCGGGACCGAGGGCTTCGATGTCCCATCGCGCGCCGAAGAGAAGGCGATGGTCTACATCGCCCTTGCGCACCGGGCGAAAGGCATCATGTTCTTCTCCTACTACCCGTCGCTCACCGAGACCTGGGCGGAGGTCAAGAACTGCGTATCTGAGATGAAGCTGCTCTCGCCCTTCTACTGCCTGCCGAGCTCCGAACCTGCGCTCGGGAATACAAATGGCGCTGTCCAGACGCGATTGATCAAGATCGGCAACTCAGGTCTGATTATCACAGTGAACACTGACTACAATGCGCAGACCTCGACGATCACTATCCCATCGCCCGCGCCGAACACGCTCACACTCCCGCTGGAAGGCGGAGGGACAGTCCCCGTCACCGGCGGCGCGTTCACCGCGAGCTTCGACCCGCTTGCCGTGCATGTGTACCAGTGGGGGCCAACTCCGGTAGCGGATATGTTTGTGCCGTGAAGGTGATTCATGGTTGCACAGCGAACACTCTCTGAAACTTGTACTCTGGAGTTTCAAAGGTGTTTGTCAGGCTTTTCGTCATTCTTCTTCTGGGAGTGTGTGCAACCGTTATGTCGTCCGATGCGAAAACCGCAGTGCCCGAGAATATGCACGTCGCCGTGGACGACGGTATTTGGCTGCGTCCGGCGGAAAGCTCGCCCGCTGAGCCGGTCATCGGCTTCAAGGACGGCATCCGCGTCGCTCTCTGGCCTGCTGTGAGAGGTCCGCGAGGCCTTTTCCGCATCTGCGCGCCTTACGTATTCCCTGACCAGAACCGCACGCTGGTCAACTTCATCGCAGTCGAGCCGATAGTCGGCGACTGGCGCGGTCTCTCCGAACTGGAGCACTCCAAGCTGGACGACATGCAGGGCAAGCGCATGTGGTTCACTGACGAGGTCTCCGATTCGCCCAAGCCCGCCCTACCCTGGCAGACCCCGCGCGGCAAGCTCGGCAAGATCAAGGTGGACGGCAAGGATGTCGAGACTCTCTCCATCGTCGCGAACGTGGAGGCTTTCGACAACGGCGCGAAACCGATTGTGCAGATCACCTTCCGGGCCGACAGACCGAACGAGATCAGCTTCAAATCCTTCGCGGCCAAGGACAGCGCGGAGATGAAGTACTGCGTTCTGACTGCGACCATGGGTAACTTCTGCCGCACGCGGCTCCTGTGGCTTAAGGACGAGGTGTTAGACAGCACGAGGATCTGGCCGGACTACAAGGGCGACGGATTCGTGGGAACCGGGGACATCCCTCTGCACCGGCTGATGAAGGACAAGGACGGCGTCATCGCGGCGATCACCCCGAACGAGACTGATCTCTCCAAGGCGGACATGCCGCCCGGTGGTTGGGTATGCAACGCGAAGATCGCGACTCAGTACTGGCGCAAGTACCCCGGCAAGATCAGCCCGGACCTGAAGGTCCGCGTCAACGGCCGCGCGTCGTACTGGGGAAACCACGTGCCGATCCCCGGCGGTGTGGCCTTCGAGAACTTCGAAATGCTCGAACCCTTCACCCCCGCCCAGGAGTTCGCGTTCGGAGTAACCCTGAAGCCTCCCAAGCAGATTGGGTGGAAGTAGAGGCCTGTCAGGGCCAATGGCCTTCGGCGGCCGAAGCAGCTATGATCTACCTACCTGTCCGCTGATAACGCTGTGTAGCTGCTGGAAATCACCGGGTTGCTCTGCAAGTGGTTGCGACAGTAGTTCCTTTGCTACCTGGCGAAGCTTATCCTTCTGATTCACCGCTCTACACGCAGTATCTTGGACCCTGAAGCAGTTCGAGTTGATGATGATAGGAAGAAGTTTCTTTGCGTCCAATCTTTCCAGCCACGTGCCATTTCCAATCTGTAGCTGAGGCATACCCCCCGATATCTCGTCAATAACTTCATCAAGTCGAGCAAGAAGGCGATCTAGCCGCAATAGCTGAGATACACTGCGCTTCTTCGCTTCAAACTGAGGAGCTTTTCGCAACATATCTTTGGCAACTTCGCGAGTGACAAAACTGTGCGGGTCCGTGAAGCACTCGATCCATGTGACCTTCAAGGCTTCCCGAGCTTCAATGATCACGATATTGGCAGCATCGATAAACACCCGTTCCTGGGCTATCCTGATTATGCGGTTTGCTAACTCGGCCGCGGAGCACGTCAGATAACTGCTTCTAGCAAGATATTCCGGGGCGAGAAAATAGCTCTCTAGATGCCGTTTTCGCCAGATGAGTAGGTTGCTCGCTGTCGGGTCTGGAAAGTTCCGCCAGCTTGATTCTACGGTTGCTGAATTGTGGTGATCGCGGTCGATGAGGAAGTAGTATTTCTCGTGATATGGGTGCAGAGCCTCGGCCACGCTACGGATTGAAAGGGAACCTCCCATAGGCTCGACACGCACACTCATATCCGCAAGCAGTGTTCGGAGAACGTCGGGGTCCAATGCGTTTCGGTCTTTACCCTCTACGAACAGAGTGTGCCCGGCTGACTGCCGTACATCCTCCGGCTCTGGGTTCCGCACTATTCCTACTGGCATTGCTATCCCTCCCGGACAGGCGCGAGAAGCAGACGGCGATCTGTCTCAACGGATGCGAATACATCCTCGGAATGCGTAGCAACAATGTACTGGTTCTGCGGAGATAAGCGATGTAAGCATCTTATGAACTTGTGATGCCACTCGACATTCAGATGCAACTCCGGTTCGTCGATCAGTACGATTCCCGGTTGCGTTCGAGTGTACTGCCATATCAGGAATAATGTCGAGATGATCTCTTTCTGCCCCGAACTCAACCCATCAAAAGTAAACGAAGGCCCACCATCCCTTGGGGCAATACGGAACTCTATTGTATTGTCCGGCGCAGTCCGGAGCTTCTCGATGTGCCCACCAGCATATTCCTCCACCAAATCGTTAAGGGTCTGAAGAACCGTGCCCGCAGCGACATCATCGAAGTCCTCAAACAATCCGCCTTGGCTCATCATCGAGCGGAGTATTTCTAGCTTGAATGTGCTGACGGGCATCTCCGAACGAGCACGGTGACGAACGAAACGGTAGTACTCCCTCTCCACCATCATCCCTAGCTCCGGGTTTCCTTCCTGAACTTTCCGGTAGCTATGAAAATATAAAAAAGGTGTCAGAAGCAATGGCTCCGTATTGAGACCAACCAGGGAAGACAAAAACGATTGAGCCCTCTCTCTGGCTGCTTGAATGGTAAGACGCGACTGCTCGATCTGTTTCCGCAGAATTGTAACATCGCCGTCTACATGAGCATTTCCGCCGCGTGTTAGTGTAAGGCTAACAGGTACAACTTTGGCACCAAGATGAAAGTCTCCCTTGATAGATGCTTGATTTGCGCCAGCACGCACAAGGAGATCATTGAGGTCGAGAGGCATTTCTGGCTGAAGCCAGTTTCTGAATCCCTCTTTCTCCAGCACAACAGCGAGAAAAAGCAGCGCACAGGCTTCGAGCACCGATGTCTTGCCAAGACCATTCCTGCTACCCATGACCATGATATCAGGGTCATTGTTCATCCTGGGAGGAGGAAACTCTATCGTAATGCTGTCCAACGCTTTGAAGTTCTTGACGGTTAGTTGGCGCAATTTCACGCCGGTATTCCGTTTGCGCATATCAGTGACTCCTGTCCTGAACGGACCAACATGGACGGCTACTGGTAGAGATTGACTCACCAGCTATGTGATTATACACCCAGCGGATACACTCAGGCAACCCCTGCCAATGATTTGTGTTGACGATGCTTCAACGCAAATCGAGTGAAAGGCAGGAATCGAAGTATTGGCTCGGGAATTAGACCTTGCCGACACATAGGCAGGTATGATACTCGGAGGCAGGTATGGTCAAACTGAGCACGATTGATATTGTCATCATTTTCTTTTACATGGCCCTGGTCATCACCCTGGGCGTGTGGATGAAGCGAAGGGCCGCGAAGAACATCGGGAGCTACTTCCTGGGCGACAGGCAGCTTCCGTGGTGGGCGCTGGCGATGTCCGGCAGCTCGTCGTACTTCGACATCACCGGCACCATGTGGATAGTCAGCCTGTTCGTCACCATGGGACTCAAGGGCATGTGGGTGCAGTGGATTTGGGGGTTCATCATCCCGGTCTTCTACATGGCGTTCATGGGCAAGTGGATCAGGCGATCCGGCGTAATGACCGGCTCCGAGTGGATGGAGACCCGTTTCGGCAGCGGCAAGGCGGGCGAACTGGCGCGGGCATCGTACACGCTCTACGCCGTGCTGACCATCACCGCATTCCTGGCATACGGCGCGACCGGCATGGGCAAGTTCGGCTCGGTCTACCTGCCGTTCAGCGAGCATGTGTGCGCGGCGCTCATCATCGGCATCACAGGCACCTACGTAATAATGGGCGGCTTCCACGGCGTGGTGATGGTCGAGATATTCCAGACCGTTGTGCTCAGCATCGGGGCTATCGTGATCGCTTACCTCGGGTTCACGCATGTTTCGGCATCGGCGTTGGCCGCCAAGGTGACACCGGACTGGGGCAGCCTGGTTCCTCACTGGACACTCGACATCGCTGATCCCACCTACAAACTCTTCGGGGCGCTGCTGATCGTGTGGGTGATGAAGGGGCTTCTGCTCTCACTCTCCGGCCCGGAGCAGCTCTATGATTTCCAGCGGTTCCTGGCGGCGAAGAACCCGAAGGACGCATCGAAACTCGGCGCACTGTGGGGCGTGATTCACACCGTGCGCTGGCCGATGGCGATGGGCCTGGCGGTCCTCGGCATGGTTGGGCTGGCGCAGACAGGCGACCCGGAGAAGGTGCTGCCCGCGGTCATCCAGCAGTTGCTCCCTGCTGGGCTAAGGGGATTCGCCATCGCCGCGCTGCTCTCCGGTTTCCTCGCGACCTTCAACTCGACCGTGAACGGCGGAGCGAGCTACATAGTGAAGGACATCTACCACAAATACATCAACCCCGAGGCGACGCAGAAGAAGCTGATCTACGCCAGCTACGTCTCGTCCGCGCTGCTGATTGTGCTCGGCATCCTCATCGGGTTCGCGGCGACCTCCATCAACCAGATGTTCACGTGGATCATGGGCACTCTCGGCGCTGGAGTGCTGCTGCCAAACGTTCTGCGCTGGTACTGGTGGCGGCTGAACGGCTGGGGATACGCGGTCGGCGCGCTCTCCGGCATGGTGCTCTCGCTCATCCAGGCGTTCGTTCCGTCGTTGAATGTCTATCCGCTCTTCGTCACTTTCCCGGCGATTTTGCTTATCGTTCTCGTGATAACGGTGATTGTGACCCTGCTCACCGAGCCCACCGACGAGAAGACGCTGACCAACTTCTACTCCAGCGTTCGCCCTGCCGGGTTCTGGAAACCGGTCGCTGCCCAGGTTGCGAACATGAAGGATGCCACTCCGGTCAAGGGCACCTTTGGCCGAGACATCCTGAACGTAGTGATCGGCGTTCCGTGCCTCAGTGCGATGTGGATGTGCCCGGTCTATGTGGTGCTCCACCGCATGACGGAAGCAGCCATCGCAGGTGGCATCGTGGTCGTGCTCGCGCTTGTCCTCTACCAGACCTGGTATCTGAAGCTGGAGGAAGACTGATGCACATCACCAGCGAAAACCACGTCTACGCAATGTCTTCCGAACACAAGCCGGTCGCGTCCATCAAGCCGGGCGAACGGTTCACCGCCGACTTGCTCGACTGCTTTTCGGGGACGATTAAGTGCGAGCGCGACCTGTACGGCCCGGACCACTGGAAGACCGTCAACCCCGCGACCGGCCCGGTCTTCATAGAAGGCGCAGAAAAGGGCGACATCCTCGCGGTCAAGGTTCACGACATCCGCGTCGCTGACTACGGAATTATGATCGTCCACCCCGGCTCCGGCGAGGTCGGCGACTCCATCCGCAAGACCGAAACGCGCGTAATCCCGATTGTGGACGGCCAAATGGTTTTCTCTGATAAGGTGAGAGTTCCCGTCAACCCGATGATCGGCGTCATCGGTACCGCGCCGAAGGGTGCGTCAATCCCTACCGGAAAGCCCGGCGAGCACGGCAGCAACATGGACTGCAAGCTCATCACCGCCGGGTCCACGGTCTACCTGCCCGTCTACCACGAAGGCGGCCTACTCGCGATGGGCGATATCCACGCGCTCATGGGCGACGGCGAGGTCTGCGTGACCGGCGTCGAGTGCAACGGCACCGTCGAGTTGGAGGTATCTGTACTGAAGGGTGTCACTTTGCCGACGCCGATCGTGGAAACCGATGACCTCATCGCTACCGTCGCCGCGCATGCCGATCTCGACATCGCCGCCCACAATGCGACCAAAAAGATGCTCACGCTCTTGGAGAAGCGCTTCGGCATGAAGCGAAACGAGGCCGCGATGTGGATGAGCGCGTTCGCCGACCTGCGGATATGCCAGGTGGTCAACCCGCTGAAGACCTGCCGCATGGAAGCGCCGAAGTCCGCGCTGACACCCTACGACGCCAACCCAAGCCTTTGTTTCTGACCGATTGGGAGCGCGGGTGTCCTCACCCGCTTACCTCCGGAGAGAAGCGGGTGAG
>JANYKG010000099.1 GCA_025358205.1 Armatimonadota bacterium | reverse complement strand
TCGCGCTGCCGGGCATCGGCGTGGTCGGCCCGGAGGATACGCTGGTCGTCCGAGCATCCGGCGCGATGAGCCTGACCCACTGCTCGAAGGAACTGATATTGCTGGAGTAGGCGTCATGAGATTCCTCATACCCTTGATACTGATCACGTGCCAAGCAGCGGGTGCGACCATATGCCCGAAAGGCGCGCCGCCCGCGACGACGCTCTACGTCGCCGACGTAAGCGCTCTGCCGATGGACGACCAGTTGTTCTTCAGCTCGCTTCAGGGCATCACCGCGCAAACCAGGCCGAGAATATACCTCATCCGCGACCCAAAGGCGGACGAGTTCTGGCTGGCGTGGATGCTGGAGAAGGGCTACGTCAAGCAGGTCAAGCGCGTTGACCCGTGGGAACTGCCTAAGATCTTCAGCTCCGAGATCAAGGGCGAGGTGATACCCGACCCCGATCTCCCGACGACGATCAACATAGCCACAATGCTCGCCGGGGTCTACAAGCTGGTCATCTGCACCCCGGAGCAGGCGAAAAAGGTAGCGCCGGCGTCTCGCCGGCTTCCGGGGAATGCCGCCGGGACGGCAGCGGTACCAGTGAAATACGACCTCCGCGGCAAGTGGACGAAGAACACGGACGCCTACCAGTGGGCGCTAGACAAGCTCGGCCCGAAGCTCAACCGCCGGATTCTCTGCAGCCTCGGTCCCGCCCACGCCCAACACCGCATACGCGATTACCTCATCCAGCACAAGGTCTTCACTTTCTGGATCGGCGGCGATAAGGATGCCGACCGGAAGGGCGCGACCCCGAACGACAAAGAGTTCTTCCGCAAGACCCTCGCGAAGTGGCCGGAGAACATCCCCGTCTTCGGGTTCTGGCAGGCGGGCGATGGGGCGGACGGCATCACGGAGTACGGCGGGCTGGTCTTCGGCGGCGAGTCTGCCAAGTTCACGGTGGTCTACGATTGGGCGACCAACACCACGGTCCACAGCGGCATCCGGGTTCCCGCGAGCGTCTTCAAGCAGAAGCACGTCCCTGCCCCGAAGCTCGATCCGTCGAAGGTCTACGTCATGGTCACGCAGTTCGACTCGGGCGATGCGCCGTGGTACTGGGAACTCGCGCAGCGGGACAACTGGCAGGACAAGGCGCGCGGCACGTACCCCATGGGCTGGTGCGTCGGGCCATCAACGCTCGACCTGCTGCCGGACGTGCTGCAGTGGTACTACGAGCACGCCACGCCCAACGACAACTTCTTCTGCGCGATATCCGGCGCGGGTTACATGATGCCGCCGCACTACGCGACGAGTGTTGCCGACCCGGAGAAAACCTGGCGGGGGTTCACCGCGCTGACCTCGGACTACATGAAGCGCCTCGATCTGCGGATGGTGTCGCTGCACATGGGCAGTTGGGGCGAGGCGCCGACCTACGGGGACAGCAAGCTGTTCAAGCGGTACGTGGACGGCATCCCGGGGCTGAAGGGCATCCTCAGCGACTTCGGCAGTATGGAGTCGCTTGATCTCTCGAAGGCGAACGATCTCGCGGGCGGTGTGCCGGTCTTCCATACGCGCAACCGCTGGCTGATCGAGGGCGACCCGTCCGAGGCGCTGGCCAATCAGATCAAGGCCGCGACCCCCAAGACCCGCCCGGCGTTCCTCAGCATCATGGCCCTAAGCTGGACCTACAAGCCGTCCACGATCAAAGCGGCGCTCGACACCCTGGGCCCGGACTACGTCCTCCTCACCCCCGAGCAGATGGCAGGGTTGTTCAGAAAGGATAGCGAATGAACCGCAATATCGAGATCAAAGCACGAATGAAGGACTTTCGCCGGACTCAGGAGATCGCAGAGTCTCTGGCTGACGGAGAGAGCCTGGTGTTGAGTCAGGAGGATACCTTCTTCCAATGTAAGTCAGGCCGGCTCAAGCTGCGAGTGTTCTCCGACACGGAAGGCGAGCTGATCTGCTACGAACGCCCGGACATCATCGGGCCAAAGCAGTCAAGATACATGATCTCGCGAACTTGCGAGCCTCACACGCTTCGGGAGGCGCTGTCCTCGGCCCTCGATATCCTGGGAACGATCAGGAAGACGCGGCTGTTGTACATGATAGGCCAAACGAGGGTGCATCTGGACACTGTTGAAGGACTGGGAGCGTTCATTGAGCTGGAAGTGGTCTTGCAACCACAGCAGACGGAAGAAGATGGCCGGATGATCGCCGATCGCCTGGCCGCGCTTCTGCAAATACAGGAAGATGACTTGGTACCGTGCGCGTATATAGACTTGATTCGGAATGCCCCCGCTGCCGAAGACTGATGGGCCGCCCTTCCTTGCGCCGGGGATGGCCTACCCACTGGAATAGGGCATGGTTGCGGCAGTCCAGTAGAGCCCGGTCTGTTCCGAGCAGTTTGAAGCGCTGAAGGCGCGTGACATCCTCAGCCCTAGAGCAATCTATGGCCTTTTGAACACTGATCACAAGCGATCAATGCGGCTAGGTCGAAGGCCCAGAACTAACGTGTACAACAAGAAGAAGGGGGAGATCAGCAATCATTATGGCGACTAGCCTAAGTTCAACGCGCAGACCGGCGAGAGCGGCAAAGCCGGGTGATATACTGAGAGAGGAACTGGCTGAGCGCGGATGGAGCCAGAGGTAATTTGCAGGCATGATCGGCAAGCCCTATCAGGCCGGGCGCGAGATCATCAACGGCAAGTAGGTGATCACGGCAGACACCGCCATCAGTCTCGGCGAGGCGCTCGGCACCTCGCCGGAGTTGTGGATGAACCTGGAAAGCTCGTACCGGCTGGCATTGGCACAGCAGAAAAGGCGTGAGTCCGCTCGTTTGCCAGCCGGTTAGCCGATCCTTTACCGTCGCACCAAGTCGTACACCAGGTCGTACGCGTAGGTGAGTTCCTCAATCGTGCAGTGGTTCTGGACGTAGTGCGTGGTGCAGAAGAGCAGGCCGCCGTCTTTGAACATGCCGATCACGCGCTCGATCTCGCTCTTCAGAACGTCCAGTTTGCCGAAGCCGAGCGTGGTCTGAATGTCCAACCCGCCCATGACCGAGAACTTGTCCATGTAGCGATCCTTGAACATCTGCAGACTCATCCCCGCCGACTCCTGCCACGGGTGAACCACATCGTAGCCGAGGTCAATCACGCCGTCAACCACCGAGTTCAGGTTTCCATCACAGTGCAGGCTGACGAACGTGTCGCGCGCCTTGACCGCCGATGTGGTGATCTTGTGGTACGGGTAGATCATACGCCACCACACCTCCGGGCTGAAGAGCAGGCCGTGCTGCTGCCCCCAGTCGTCCGAGACGTGTACCATGTCCACGCCGAGGTCAATGCAGTTCATGGCGAAGGCCTTGTTCCACTCGGCCTGGCGACGGTAGACCTCGTGCAGTTCATCCTCGAAGAGCAGCAGGTACGCGAGGTGGTTCTCAATGCCGAAGACGCCGTTCAGGCACTCGAAGATGCCGGGGGTCTGGACGTAGACGAACCGCCCACGCTCCGTCTTGTGATGGCGGATAGCATCGGCGATGTTCTTATAGTCGTCCATGTTGTTGGGGTCGAGCAGCGGCACGTCTAGCAGCGAGCCCGGCTCGATCTCGCCGCCGCCGTCCTTGTGCAGTTCGCTGATCACGCCGTTTGGGTACGGACCCGGCCCGCCGAAGAGGTGCGCGAAATCGAACTCGTACTTATCCTCGAACGCCTCGACCGAGCCAAACTTCTCGCTGATCTGACGCTCCATATTCGCGCGCACCCAGCCGTAGATCGGCATTCGGTCCGGCTTCTGGTGGTTGATAACGGCGATTACTCGTTCACGTGATAGCATGTAAGACTCCTATCGGAATGGTCGGAAAAACATGGTCAAATGGTCATAGACTATGGTCACAGTGTCCGACCATTCGACCATCTGACCATTTCCCTATCCCTCAATCCAGTGGAAGCAGTTGTCGCCGTGCAGCGTCTGGATGTAGTTGATCTGCCCGTCGTGGTAGGTCATGTGCTGAGACGGCAGGAAGATCGCGACGAACATCGGGAACGACGCGCCCCACGGCATGGTTACCTGTTTCTCCAAATCCTCTTCCGCAACGGAATCTATCACGCCGCATGCGATCTTCGCGCTCTCAATGACCAGCGTTCCCAGTTCGTCTACGGTGTTCGCTTTTTCGGCTCTGGACTCGAACTCGGCATCCGGTCCCGTACCCTTGATAGCGCCAGACAGCTTCACGTTTCCAATGGCGATCTCACGCAGAATCGCCGCAGCTGTCTTCGCGCAGCCCATCGGACAAACGCAGAACTTGTCCTCGGGTATGTACTTCGCGTCCTTCACAATCAACTCCGCCTCGTGCATGATTCCACCCTTGGCGATGTCCTTAATTGATGGCATGACTCTCCCCTTTCTACTCGATATTGAAAACTTGATAAGATCGTACCAGAATCGGCAATTCAGTTCAATGCCGAAGCGCCAGTTCGGTACCGGCCGTTGTCGGCAATGGCGAAGTTGTACTCACCCGGATCGCCGGCAAAAAGCGCGCAGTGCATCGTCCAGCGACCAATCAAGGCGCTGCAGTTTCGAAGCCCTTCCAACGCCTGAACAAAGGCCTGACGTCCTCACCCGCCGCCTCTGACATGTACTTGATCAACTGCTCCTTGCTGATCGGCCTTTCCAGCACAAAGTTGATCTCGCCCTTCTTGCCTGCCTTGGCACAAAGGTTGTAGAACCTGCTGTAGACGGATTCTCCGTACTTCACGATCAGGGCTACCAATATCGGCTCCAAGGTGTCGAACTTCTTCCCCGGATTGTCCAGTACATCGTGTCCCTGGAGCATGTACCGCTGGTATTTGGCATCTTTTGAGAGCGGTTCAGGACTTGGAAACACGGTGTGAATCCAGACAGCGATGGTCATCACCCTCACCGACGGTTCCTCAAACCAGTTCGGAAACCGCCCATAGTAGAACATATGGGTCATCTCGTGCAGCCAGTTTCCCTGTTCCTGATGCATGATGGACGCGAGGTAGTGGATTCCTGCCGCATTCATAAATGCGCCTGCTCCCGAGCGAGGCCATTTGTCATCCTCGATCACGTTGATGGCAACCGGCTCGGGCGGTGTGAATCCCATGGAGGCGCTGTAGATTGTGTAGATGCGCTCGAACTCCTTTGGTATTTCATCCGAGGTGATGGAAGGTGCAGCCGCCGGTGTCATATGGATGACGAAATGCTTCGATGTGGCTACAGTAGTCTTCCGCAGCGTCACGGGCAGGGATTCCAGCTTGCCCTCGAAGAGTACGAGAGTGTCCACATTCGCGGTGTTGTTCGGCTCGCTCGCAGTGACTTTGATCTCATGTGTCCCAGCCTTGATAGGCGGTAGATTAGCGACAGACATCTCGAAGACGCCCCAGGATCCCGTATCGGGGACATGGAGAGCGATCGGCTTGCCGTCGTCCACGGAGACGTGGAGCATCCGCTTCGGATTGACGGGGAAGCCGGCTTTGTACGAGAGTTCGTTGAAGGAATACCGCACGCCGAGCTTCAGTCCCTCGTGGGGGTACATGAATGTCGCGGGCCAGGTGATAGAGTCTCCAACAGCCCTGCCCCAGAAATCTGGGGTAGTGTGTTTCTCCCTTGCCCAGATATTCTCTGCGCACTTATCGCCGGCCCCGCACTTGATTGTACACTGCTCAGCCTCCCGGATCATGGGAAGCTGCGCAGACGCATTGGAACACATTACCAGCACGAACAGCACGGCAACTGCCGTCAAGCGTACAGAAACCATCTATCCATCCTTATCTGCCATACTGTCGTTCAAGCTTCTCAGCGTGGCACGCACGACCGGTTTCGCGGAGGCGTTTCGCATACTGCTCAAGCGCGCCGATGGTGTGGAACGGCCCACCCTCGCGCATAACCGTCCACAGCGGGTCAACCCGGTTCTCCGACTTAGTCATCTGCTCGGCGGTCCACTGCTCCAGAAGCGCCAGCCCCTCGTTGACGATCTCCGGTCGCTCAGCCGCCATATCCTTCGTCTCATGCGGGTCGGTCTCGATGTTGAACAGCATCGCAGGCGGGAACTCCTTGAACCCATCATGGTACGTGCGGATCAGTACCCACGGGCCGAACCGAACCGCGCGCTGACAGCTCCACGCGCACTGGCTGACAACGACGTAGTCCCATCCGTTCGGCTTGCCATCCTTCAGCGTGGATGCAAAGCTCTTGCCGTCCCATATCGCCGGACTCTGTTGACCGAGCAGTTCCGCCATCGTGGGCGGCAGGTCAACGTTGTAGTGAAGCGCCTTGTCCACGATGCCCTTCTGCATCCCCGGCCACCGCGCGATGAGCGGCACACGGCTGCAGATATAGTCGGCGGTCTGGTGGTCACCGTAGACGTTCAACTCGCCCTGGTTTTCGCCGTGGTCGGAGCTGACAATGATCGCGGTGTCATCCAGCACGCCCTGATCGCCAAGCGCGCTCAGCGCCTGCCCGATGTGATCGTCCATGTACTTGATGCCCGTGTCGTAGCCGTCTATCCACCTCTTCCAGTCGTCAAGGTTGCGGATGGACGTTGGCACGCGCGGCCACTTGTACTCCGCAGGCTCGTCCAGGTGAATCGGCTCGCAGGCGCTGTGCGGGCCGTAGCTCTCACGGTGCTTATCGAGGATCTCCTGCGTCAGCCAATCTGGGGCAGGGCTGTCCTCAAACGGGTTGCCGTACTCCATCGGCGTGCGGTAGGGCGTATGCGGGTCCCAGTAGTTGAGCTGTAGGAACCAGTTGTCCTTCTTCGCGTTGCGGTTGATCCAGTCCAGGGCAACAGGCTGAACCTCGTCGGCGCGCTCCAGTCCGCCCTTGCCGGTGTTGTGCATCTCGTTGAAGCTATTGTAGAACCACCACGCGGAGTGCCGCTCGCCGAACGGGCTGATGGACGCGGTGTGCAGACCGGCTTTGCGAAGCATGCTGACCCAGCCGGTGTTTGACGCGGACGACCGGAACATGCGTCCGGGTCCCTCGACGAACGGATCAGCCGCAGTCCCACCGTGACCCACGATGCCGGTGTGGATGCCGAACCGCCCGTTGAACAGCGCGGCTCTGGACGGCAGGCACGGCGCGTCCGATACGTAGTAGTTCTCGCACCGCACGCCCTGCGCGGCAAGGGCGTCTATGTTCGGCGATGTGTTCCGATGGTATCCGTAGCAGCCCAGATGATCCGGGCGAAGCGTGTCCAGATCAAGGTAAAGGATTCTCATTTCTTACTCCTGGATGGTATCAGCGGTATGTATTGGTATTAGGGTCCTCGGTAGCGCTATCCACGACGAATACGAGTCTTGTGCTCTGTGGCGATCACAAAAAAGCCGGTCCATCCCTCAACGTGTTCCGAGGTAAAGAGCGATTCCACAATCTGGAACAACGCCAGCCGCCCAGGGTCTCGCAGCCGCACAATGAGGATTCCCGAGTGTTTGCCCGGAATGAACCTGCCAATATCCGAAAAGTCGAGATCCTGTGTGATCAGGAAACGCCCCTCTTCCTGTGCCGCATTCCAGATAGTGTCGTCATTCCGACCAACAAGTCCCTCAGACTCAGTGGTGTGAACGTCATGGCCCAGATCAGTCAGCAAGCCCGCCAGACCTACCGGCATGTTCTCATCAAGTTTGATCTTCATGCTACGTTCGGCAAGCCCGGAGCAGGCAGGTCATCCTGTGCCGATGTCGCAGCAAACGCAATCGCTGCACGGACATCCTCTTCCGAAAGAGTCGGAAAATCCTGAAGAATCTCCTGAATCGCAGAGCCTTCCGCGAGGCTGGCCAGAATAGTGCGAAGGGTTACTCTCGTACCCTTGATCACCGGTTCGCCACCACACACATTCGGGTCACGGGTTATGTGTTCATTGTAGTCCATGATACTACCTCTACAGTCATTATAGCTCAGATTGGCGGCAGGTATTTATTGGATTGGTGTATTGTCTGGCAACGGCCACCCATCACCAAAACCCTGTTCTGCTCCCTCTTCATTGTTTAGAATAGCACAGGTCGGCAGACAAGGCAATACATTTCAAACATCATACCTTTGGAGGAAACCGCCTTTGCCGGGTGGAATAAGCCGGTGATTGAGGAGGTGTCTACTTGGTCGTAATCCGGCTATTATGTGTTCTCTTTCTGGTTTCCGTGTCGTCGGGCGCGTGGGCTGGTCCGCCTTTCGTGACAGACGACCCAGAGACCCCTGCAATAGGCGGTTGGGAGATCAACCTGCCATACATCCTCCAGCAGCAGTCACCGACGCGAGTCACGCTGTCGCCGCTCTTCGATTTGAACTACGGCTACAAATCTCACATAGCCCTGTCCGCTCAGTCGGGAATCACTAATGTAAGCGGCTCGGGACTGAGTAAGGCTACCGGTTTCGGTGATACTAACGTCGGGGTGACGTGGCGGTTCCAGGAGGAGACGTCGGACAAACCGCAGTTGGCGCTGTATCCGCAAGTCTCGCTTCCTACGGGCAGCGCGACGGAGGGCCTTGGCGCGGGAAAGCCCTCATACATCCTACCCCTGCTCGCTGAGAAAACCTGGGGCAATTGGACCGGTTTCTCGAACGTGGGCTACGTGAAGCAAACGGCATCCGGCAGCCGAGACTACTGGTACTACGGAGCCGCTCTGCTCAGAGAGGTCAACGACCGCTTGATGGTTGGAGCCGAGCTGTACGGCAACTCTCCCGCCGATACTAGCAGCGGCTGGGCGCTGGCCTACAATGTCGGCACAGAGTATTCGCTGAGCAAAGAGCGAGTGCTGCTGTTCTCCATCGGCCACAGTCTGGACGGAAGCGCCGGGCCGACCGCGTACCTGGGCATACAGATGGTACTCGGCCCGAAACACGCTAAGCACCATCATCACCCAGGCAGGACGGGAGTGATACCAGCCGAGTGAAGCGTCACGCAAGGCCCACCGTCGCTAGAAGCGTGCGCCGCTGTCCTTCATCATCTTGTCAACCGTCACGAATGTGTATCCCTTTGACTTCAGATACGACAGAATGCTCGGTAGTACGTCTATGGTCTGCTGAACACCGTCGTGAATCAGTATTATGCCGCCGTTGTTCACCTTGTCAAGCAACCGAGTCTTGATGACCTTATCCCCGGGGCTCGCGTAGTCGCCTGGATCATCCGTCCAGAGCACCGTGGTATACCCGAGCGCCTCCGCATCCATGGAGACCTGCTGATCGTAGTCGCCGCCTGGCGGTCTGAAGAGATGAGCGGGCTTGCCGGTGATCTTCTTCAGCACCTCCCCACAGGCTTTGATCTCCGTGGCAACGTACTCCTCTGGAATCTTCGTGAGGCTCACGTGGTGGTAGGTATGGTTTCCCACGCTATGACCGCCTGCGACCTCCGCTCTGATCAGATCAGGTGCAACCTCGGCTTTTTCGCCCACTACGAAGAAGGTGGCCTTCACATCATACTGCTTCAGTATTGCCAGCAGTTGCGGGGTGAACTGAGGATGCGGGCCATCGTCAAAGGTTATAGCAATCTCCTTGAGCGCAGGGCTACCATGAATAAAATTATGGAAACGGATGCCCTTCGCCAATGCAGCGTGATCCTGGGCTATCATCTCATTCACGCTTCTGTCTACTTCCTTTTTTGCGTGCTGCCAGAACTTGTCGGCATCGTTTCCAGGATAGTTCGCCGCCATCATCGTCTGCTGCGCGATTGAATTCGGCTTTTTCTTCGCTGCAGAACACACCAGAACTAGTGTAGCAATGGCCGCAACGACCAAGCAAAAAGATACAACGCTGTTTCTGAAAACCCTCGCTCGCCTCTGGTTGTCCGATGAAGAGTTGTTCATGTTATTGCCTCCTGTTGAATTGTCGTCTAGGCTGGAAGATCACGCAGACGATTTTGCAGCAGCCGGATAAAGTCGTTTCCGGTTCTCGCTTGCCGTCTTGTTGCCAGGCGGTTAAGTTATCCGCTCAATTAGATTCGCCATTTTTTGCTCAGTTTCCTCCAAACGCTGTGCGAGGGCATCCATCCTCTGAAATGCCGCCGGGTCCGGCACGGATGATTTGAGGGCTTCAAGTCGGTCTATGGCGCTGAGTATGAGCTTGTCCTGATGCGCCAGGTGATTCATCATGACCTCGATCTCCTCTTCGGCGATCCGGTTGATTTCGAAGTCTTGCTGTGCCATGAGGCGATCCCGGTCTGACTGGCGATTCTGACTCATCATGACGATGGGGCCTGCGTAGGCCGACTGGAAGCTCAGCACAAGGTTCAGCAGAATGAACGGATAAGGATCCCATGCCTTTAGAAAACCAGGATCGGTCTTGATTTTCGCCATCAGATAAACGTTGACGACCATCCACAATACCAGAAGAAAACTCTGTGTGATGACGAACGGCCATCCGCCAATGATCTCTGTGACTCTATCCGATACCCTCTGGCCGAAGGTGAGGCCGTGTTCGTATTCGAGATTAACGTTTCGAATGTTGTGGTCGTGCTTGTACGCCGCAGCCGGCCCCAGCCCTTCCTTGCCATAAGGAATGTCGCTCTCAGAATTCTTCATTTCTTACCCTCTTACCCTTCAAGCCCAAACTGTTTGACTACATATTCTTCCCCCGTTGCTTGGCTGCAAAACGAAAATAGTATCGCCGAAGTGTGACCACCCGCCACCTAACACGCACTCCTTCTCTTACTTTCCATAGCTCCAGGAGTCAATTACCACGCCGTTTTCGTCCTTTGCCTTGCAGAAGACCTTGTTGCCGCTGATATCCACTATCACGTACTGATATTTGCTGATACTGTTCTCGCTCTTGTACAAAGGTGCTCCGCATGAGCCGTTGATCACCTGGATGATATTCCCCTGCTTGGTGCGCTGGTACAGGTGCTCATGTCCGCAGAAGAACATCTCCACCCGCGCGTTGGTCATCTCCCGCCAGAACGCGTCTCTCTCCTCCGGTGATGAGTCCAGCGATGAGCCTTTGTGTGGGCCTGCAGGGAACGCCGGTTCGTGCGCCATCACAAACACGTGCGCCTTTCTGTTCTTCGCCAAGTCGGCGGTCAGCCAGTCCGTTTCAACCGTGTTCGCCTTGCCGTAGCGGTGGCTGTCCAACGCGACGAAATGCGCGTTCTTGTAGTCGAACGAATACGTCAACTCCTTGTCGTCGGCAGGTCCGTTCATCGGCATTTCAATCATGCCACGCAGCACTTCCTGCGCTGTCGAGGTCTGCACTTCGTGGTTGCCAGGGGTGTAGTACCACTTCGCCTTGAGCCTTGCCATGCAAGAGAGCCACTTTTCCATCTGGGTCTTCAGCTCTGCGTCGTTCTTGGCGCCGCTCACGGCATCGCCCTGAAACAGAACGAGATCAACGTTTTCAGCGTTGATCTTGTCAATGATCTTGTTGAATATTCCGGTATTCACGCCGACATCGCTGCCTCTGCTGTCCGCGATTGATGCGAATCTCCACGCGAACGACGGTGCGGCAATGAGAATAAGTGCCAATGCAAGGAACAGGATTCTGCGAGTCTTCAAGAACTGCCTCCAATGCTGATGATTTGTTTCGCCTCGTGGCCTGGTATAATATGACCGCATCACGAGTTATCAGCTTCCCAACTGTTCGCCCTTTCCAAACCGAAATCCTTGATACTTTCCGCAGACAGGGATTTCACGAGATGCGGCGAATGTTTCCATGAGCATTGGAGGGCCGAGCGATGAAGGTTATTGACTGCCACGCACACTGCTTCACGGACGACCTTGCTGAGCGGGCAATCGCGCGCCTGGTCAGCGGGTACCAGGTCACGCCTTCGTTCGATGGGACCGTGGCCGACCTCATACGCCAGATGGACCGGGATGGCATAGACACCTCCGTGATCGTGCCGGTCGCAACCAAGCCCTCGCAGGTCAGGCCCATCAACGACTGGGTTCTCGGCATCCACCACTCTCGCGTCATCCCGTTCGGGGCGATGCACCCGGACTACCCGGAGGTGGCGGAGGAGACCGCGCGGCTGAAGTCGGGCGGAATCAAGGGCGTGAAGCTGCACCCGAACTGGCAGGGGTATCGGCCAGAGGACCCGAGCGCGTTCCCGGTCTACCAGGCGCTTATGGATAACGAGATGATCGCGTTTTTCCACGGCGGCGACGAGCTTGAGAAATGGCCGACGGAGATACTGTCTACACCCAAGGCGCTTCTGCAAGTGCATGAGCGTTTCCCTCAGATGAAGCTGGTCATCGCGCACATGGGCGGCTTTCGGATGTGGGACGATGTGGAGCGGTACCTGATCGGGCGTGACCTGTTCATGGACATATCGTTCACGATGCCGGAGGACCTGCCGGACGACCGGCTGGCGCGCATGATCCGCGCGCACGGAGTCGAGAAGATCCTCTTCGCCAGCGACTCACCCTGCGGCCCGCCGGTCCCGCAGCTCAACCGCCTGCTCTCCCTTCCCCTCACCGATGAGGAGAAAGAATTCATCTGCTGGAAGAACGCGGCCAGGTTGCTGGGGATAGAGTAGACCTTCTTCAGGATCATCCCTCGACGGTCCCGGCTGGGCGGAACTGCTCATCCCACATGCGAGTAGCCTTTCGTGAAGAAACCCTTTTATACCAACTGAGCGAAATGTGGAACCCATCGCATAGACAAAACTTACGTCATTCCTGGTCTGTTCAAGTGGAGAGCGATGCTAATGACCTACGCCGCAGAACGCGGTTGAGGCTGGGTCTTTCCGCCAGGAAGGAACGCGATGCGAAACGGAATATCCCGGGTATGCGCTTTGTCTGCCATCGTTCTGACGTGCATGTTCTCGGCGCAACATGACGCCCATGCCGACACTGCGCGTGGAGCTGCCTTCACCGATCAAACCGCTGAGCTTGGTCTTTCTGCCCTGGATACTAGAGCGGCTTGTTGTGTGGACATAGATAATGACGGATGGGTTGATCTCGTCGCAGGCGGAACAGTGTGGAAGAACAATCAGGGCAAGGGCTTCACCAGAGTCATGGACGGAGTCGGGTTCGTGGTGGCCGCCGATTTCGACAACGACGGGTTTGCCGATCTGTTCTCGTGGTCCAACATGAAGCTGTATCGGAACGAAATGGGAAAGGCATTCACGGAATTCCCCCTGCCCACGAATCTACCCAAGACCGATTCCCAAGGCGCTTGTTGGGGCGATTTCGACAACAACGGGTTCGCGGATCTCTTCATCGGCGGCTTTGAGGACTGGAAAGCTGGGATCACCTATCCGAGCATGATTCTGATGAACTGGAAAGGGAAAGCCTTCACACTCACGTGGAGCGACGCCCAATACCGAACTCGAGGAGTTACCGCGTGTGATTTCAATCGTGACGGCAAGCTGGACGTATACGTCTCCAACTATCGGCTTCAGCCGAATCTTCTCTATCTAAACGATGGGGCCGGTCGGTTCCGCGATGCTGCCGCCGCGTACAATGCCGTCGCCACTTCCAAGGGGTTCAAAGGCGGACACTCCATCGGCGCTGCATGGGGCGATTTCGATAATGACGGGAACATAGATCTCTTTGCAGGCAACTTCGCCCATGTGGATTTCCGGGGAGATCAGCCGAAGTCTCGCTTCCTGCGGAATCTCGGCGCTACGGAGGATTACCACTTCGATGATCTTGGCACATGCGGGGTCTTCCACCAGGAATCCTATGCCAGCCCGGCGGCCGGCGACTATGATAACGACGGCTACCTCGATCTATTCTTCACTACGGTGTACGCTACAGCTTCGTTCGGCAGGCGGAATGATCCCGTACTCTACCATAACGACGGCAGATTTGTATTCAAAGACAAGACAGCGGCGACTAACCTGTCTAATCTCGGTTCGACGTATCAGGCTGCCTGGGCGGACTTCAACAACGATGGGAATCTGGATCTGGTCAGCGGCGGGAAGCTGTTGATGAATAGCGGTGGTAACGGTAACGACTGGATAGAGATCAGCCTTCACGGCGATGGTCGTGTGGTCAACAGCTCTGCCATAGGTGCGCAGGTCCGCATCAAAGTAAGACATGAGATACTGACACGGCAGGTCGAGGCAGGCACGGGCGAGGGGAATCAGAACGACCTGAGGCTCCACTTCGGTCTCGGCCGGAAGGTCAAGTCGGTTGATCTAGATATCACCTGGCCCAACGGCGCTGTACAGATTCTCAAG
>JANYKG010000062.1 GCA_025358205.1 Armatimonadota bacterium | reverse complement strand
TACCCGCGACCGCACCCATCGCCGACAGGAGCTTTCGCCCGAACGCGGCTGAGATCAGGAAAAACGTTATGAAGATTGCGATAGCCATGAGTGGATGGTTCATGAGCATATCAGGTCCGCATGTCAATCAGTGTTGTAGTGATCTGAGTGTCCGAATAATCGTCACTGGTAAGTTCAATCTCCGTCCGACCGAGGTAGTGACCCCACCAACCGGCCTGGACGACAGCGGTACGACCGAAGTATTCCACCTCTTTGATGGCGTTGTGAGAATGGCCGCCTACTATCAAATCAATACCGTCTACCGAGGTGGCTAGTTCCATGTCCTGTCTGAAACCAATGTGAGTAAGGGCTATGAGGAAGTCGCACTCCTTACGCAGCTTCGGCACGATCCTGGCAGCCGTGGTGATGGGATTGTCAAAGCAGTACGGGCTGAGCATCCTAATGGTCATATCCTGGGTAATCATTGGAACCGTCAGGCCGAATACTCCAACTCGCAATCCGTCAAGCTGAAACAGGACGCTCGGCTTAACTCCATCGGGAATCTTATCTCCACGTCCTTGCAGGTTCGCGGCGAGTATCGGAAACCCGGCCTGCCTGGTCTTGGATTTCAGTCCTGCTTCCATGAAGTGGAACTCGCGGTTGCCCATAGCCATAGCATGGTAGCCCAGTTCTGTCATACGCTTGAGGATCGGCTCGCCGCCCGGACGGAAGTAGACGTTTCCTGAGGAGACAGCATCGCCGCCGTCGAGGAGAAGAACCCTGCCGCCCACATTCTTTTCCCGAATGATGGTCTTGCAGACCGCATCGGTCAGCTTGCCATGCAGGTCATTGGTGTGAAGGATGGTCAGATCCGGCATCTGTCTGCTCCAGGCTTCTGAGGTAGTCCGCCACGGCATCGGCCCATTTGCCCTGTGCCTTCAATATCCACTCAATTGCTTCTCGCACGGCGCCGCTGCCGCCGCTGTATGCAGTCACATGATCCGCTTCCGCTTTGAGGTCCTCGCACGCGTTGCTCACTGCAATCCGGCATCCGCACTGACGAAAAGCCAGAAGGTCATTCAAGTCATCGCCAATGAAGGCAATCTCATTTGGACCGACGCCGTGCTTCGTCGCAAGATCAAGTATCGCGGCTCCCTTGTCACGGCAACCCGCAACAAGAGAGGTCACGCCCAATTCCTTCGCCCTTCGCGCCACGGCGACCGATGCGCGACCGGTCACGAATGCAGTCATCAGGCCAGCCTCGCGCGCCACAGCAATGCCACAGCCGTCGAGAATGTTGAATGCCTTCAGTTCATCACCCTCAGCGCCGTAGACTATCTCTCCATTAGTCAGCACGCCGTCAACATCCATCGCAATCATACGCACAGACTGAAGTTCTTCCATCACACAATGCCCGCCTGGAAGAGGTCTTTGAGCATAAGTATCCCAACCGGATGCCGTTCGCTGTCGAGGACGGGTATCTCCCCGATCTTGTTTGTCTCAAGTATGCCAAGACCTTCCGTAGCGAACTGATCAGGCCCTATCACTCTCGGGTTGGCTGTCATGATTTCGTCTGATTTCTTCGTGAGACAGGCTTCATCCAGCAGCATGTGTCGCCGCACATCCCCATCGGTAATGATGCCCACCATCTTGCCTTCGTTGTCCACCACAATGGCTGCACCTGCGCCCGCCTTTGTGATGGTGAAGAGGACATCACGCACAGGATCGGCATCGTTGACGATGGCCATGCGATCTCCTGTCCGCATAACGTCACCAACCGTAAGTGTGAGCCTGCGTCCAAGAGTGCCTGCGGGGTGGAAAATGGCATAGTCTTCAGCGGTAAATCTGCGCTCCTCCATTGCGGCGAGGGCGAGAGCGTCTCCGAGCGCCATCATGGCGGTGGTGCTGGCGGTAGGGGCAAGACCCAGTGGGCAGGCTTCGCGCGCAACGGAAGCGTCCAGAACCACATCACTGGCTTCTGCTAGAGTGGAATCCGTGCGTCCAACCATAGCTATCAGCTTGGCGCCTATCCTCTTGAGAACAGGCAATATCGCGCTCAACTCATCGGTCTCACCGCTGTTTGAGAGGGCTATAATCACGTCCTGCGAAGTGACCATCCCCAAGTCGCCGTGAACACCTTCCGCGGGATGGAGGAAAAGCGCTGGGCTGCCGGTGCTGGCAAGCGTTCCGGCAATCTTGTGTGCAACCGCACCGGACTTGCCCATGCCGGTGACCACTACTCGTCCTTTGCACTTGACTATCAGGTCAACAGCGCGGCTGAAACTCTCGTCAAGACGCTCACCCAATGCCGCGACCGCCTCCGCTTCTATCGCCAATACTTCCCTAGCTCTCTCCAGCATGTAATCCCCCCACGTTTCCGCACATGAATCTGGATTGATTATAACAGGATTCGGGGTGCCGCAACAATGCAGGGGAACTGATAGGAACGAAATGAAAAAACGTGGCAGAACTATAGCATTGGCGATCTCACACAGAACGCCGTATCATGCGAAGCGCCAGGAAGCACAAGGGCTTCCTGATACTGGGGATGCATATCTCTACTGTGGTGATGCAGACTCACTTGATTCTGGAAGAGAAACCTTTGTGGCCTGCAGGCCTTTGTCACCCTCTATGCTCTCGTATTCAACCTGTTGACCTTCAGCAAGACTCTTGTACCCGTCCATGGTGATGGTGGAGTAGTGTACAAACACGTCCTTGCCATCGGTGGTTTCGATGAAACCATACCCTTTGGCATCATTGAACCATTTAACACGTCCCAGCGACATCTCAGAACCTCCCTGCCGGTTACCGCACAACACTTCTGCCGTTACAGCAATTATAACAGGCGATATGTCCTTTGTCAACTATGGAACAAAAAGAACTATAACTATTTTTTATGTCAGCGCTTGAGCAGGATACGGTTGATAACAGGAACGGTCAGATTGCGCTCATAATCTCTTGGCATGAGATAACGCCCTGACGCAGAATCATCACTTCAGACTCCGTGACGTCAACCACCGTAGACGCAATTTTTATCACCGATGGTCCTGCATCCAGGATGGCTTCAATGTGTCCGTCGAAGTAAGAGACAACCTCCTGGGCGGACACTGGAGCGGGAGCGCCTGACGGATTAGCGCTGGGAGCCACCATCGGCGTCCCACACGCGTTTAGGAGCGCAAGCGCCACTGCGTGGTCCGGCATCCGAATACCAACCTTGCCGGTTCCTGCGGTGATGATCTCCGAAACCGCAGATGATGCGCGAAAGACAATGGTCAGCGGCCCAGGAAAGAAACGCACCATCAACCGCTCAGCCATCTCAGGAACGTCCGCTGTCAGTTCGCGCACTTGTTCAGTCGAAAACACCTGTACCGGCAGTGGGTTGTTCTGAGGGCGACCTTTCACCTCAAAGACCCGCCTGACCGCGTTCTCATTGAAAGCATCTGCTGCCAGGCCGTACACGGTCTCAGTCGGAAGGCCGACCAACCCGCCGCGCTGAATGATCTTCGCCGCGCTTCGGATCAACTCCGGTTCCGGGCAAATCACGTTTACCTTGATGATCTCTGTCTTCACACCGACTCACCTATCGCCACTCGTTCTATCCCGGAATAGTCTTGGATAACTCGGACATTGGAAAACCCGTTCAATCGAAAAATGTGCTGCACGGCAGAGGACTGGTCAATTCCCATTTCCACGGCCAATGTGCCACCGATCTCCAGGCATCCTGCGGCACTCTCAGCGAGACGGCGGTATAAATCCAAACCATCATATCCCCCATCCAGCGCCAATCGAGGCTCGAACTCAGCAACCTCCGGCTCCAGCCCATTCATATCGCCACTGGGTATGTAAGGCGGATTGCTAATAATTATATCAAAGGCGAGACCCGCCAATGGCCCGAGCAGGTCACCCTGCACGAATCTGGTACGACCCCCCACCCCAAGCGATACGGCGTTCGACCTGGCGACTCCTAGGGCATCACGGGATATGTCCGTGCCGTACAGTTGGGCGGAAGGAAGAGCTATGGCGATGGAGATGCCTATGCAGCCGCTGCCCACACCGACGTCGGCCATCAACGGGTTGGCGTGATCCTTAAGCAAGCTCACAGCGGCATCTACCAGGAACTCTGATTCCTGTCTGGGGATAAGTGTGGCTGGTGTCACTCTGAAAGGAAGACCGTAGAACTCCCGGTAGCCGGTGATGTATGCAAGAGGCTCTCGTTTCGTGCGACGGCCTACATACCCCGCGAATTCCGTTGCAGCTACTGGGGATATCTGAGCGTCAATACGGGCTACGAGTTCGGTGCGGGAGCAGCCCAGCGCATGACACATCAGTAACTCAGCGTCTAGAAGCGGGCTGTCCACACCCTTATCCCGCAGGCTCGCCACGGCTTCTTCAAGGAGTTGCCGCACAGTCGGCATCAGTGCTACACTTCCTCGCCTGCCGCCTTGAGCTGTTCTGACTGTTCAGCGGCGATCAACTGATCTATCATGTCCTGGATGTCGCCATCCATGAAGGTGTTTATGTTGTACAGACTCACCCCGATGCGATGGTCGGTAACTCTGGCTTGAGGGAAATTGTATGTTCGGATCTTGTCGCTGCGGTCGCCACTACCCACTAGGGATTTCTTCGTCTCACTCATCGCCTCATGCTGCCTGCTGATCTCTGCTTCGAGTATGCGCGAACGCAGCATGCGCATCGCCTTATCCTTGTTCTGAAACTGAGAACGCTCATCCTGGCAGGTTACCACGACACCGGTTGGTATGTGCGTTATTCGGATAGCGGTTTCACACTTCTGGACGTGCTGACCACCGGCGGACGATGATCGGTAGGTATCAATTTTCAGATCATCAGCGTGAATCTCAACTTCTACTTCCTCGGCCTCGGGCATGACAACTACGGTTGCTGCCGAGGTATGAATGCGCCCACCGCTCTCGGTTTCAGGCACTCGCTGAACTCGGTGCGCGCCGCTCTCGAACTTCAGCATACTGTAGGCGCCGCTGCCTTCGATGGACAGCACCGCTTCTTTGTATCCACCGATTCCGGTCTCGTTCGCGCTCAGCAGTTCCGTCTTCCAATGCTTTCGCTCTGCATAGCGAGTATACATTCGCAAGAGCTGACCGGCGAAGAGCGCGGCTTCCTCGCCGCCCGTACCCGCTCGCACTTCGATGATGACGCTCTTCTCGTCGTTGGGGTCGCTCGGCAGCAGGAGGACTTTCAGCCGTTTCTCCAGGTCCAGCTCCTGCTCCTTCAGACCGCTAAGCTCACCCTGGGCCAACTGCTTCATTTCTTCGTCAATCTGATCGCGCAGGAGTTCCTCGGTATCGGCACGCTCCTGCTGGATCTTCTGATATTCGCGATAGAGAGTAACCACCGGGCCGAGGTCGGAGTGCGCCTTTGCAACGCGTTGATACTCCTTCTGGTCACCGTACACGTTCGGATCGGCCAGCCGCTCGCTCAGCTCCTCGAATTTTTCTAGTATTTTCTGCAATCGTTCGTCCATCTACGGTATACTCCACGCCCGTCAGGTAATTGTTTCGACAGCGGACTCGTTTTCCTTATCCAGCACAGCCTGAAGCGCCTTATACGCTACCTCGACCTGATCGTCGGACGGTTTGCGAGTGGTGAGCCGCTGCATGAGTTCGCCCGGAACTGTCAGTATAGGCATGAGCTTCGAGTCCCTGTGCTTACCGGCGTATCGGATAATCTCGTAAGCCATGCCCGCCAGAAGCGGCAGGAGCAGCAGCCGATAACCCACGCGGAGATACCATGCGTGATGCCAGCCCAGGAACGAATACACTACTATACTGAGCACAAGCACCAGCAGTATGAAGCTCGTCCCGCAGCGCGGATGGATCGTTGTGAACTTTGCGAAGTTCTCCGGTGTAAGGTCCAGCCCCGCCTCATAGGTGTTGATCACCTTATGCTCAGCTCCGTGGAACTGGAACACGCGCCTGATGTCTCTCATCAGCGATATCAGCGCGATATACCCCACGAACATGGTCAAGCGCACCAGCCCCTCGGCCACGTTCAGCCAGATGGGGTGCTGTATCCATTTCTTCAGCAGGTCAACCAGCAGGTGCGGGCCGATCATGAACACGCCTATCCCGAGCGCCACACCCACGAACATGCTCGCGTTCAGCGTGATATCGTTTATTGATTGGCTCTTCGACTTCTTCTTGTCATCTGACTCTGTCTTCTCCGGCTTCAGCTTGTTCGCCTTCTTGGGGTCCGACTGCTCGATGTCTTCCATGGCGATATCAGCGGAGTACATAAGCGCCTTCACGCCCAGCATCATGGCGTCTATCAGCGCCAGTGTGCCGCGCAGGAACGGCTTGTTGAGCCACTGGAACCGCTTCATTATCGTTTCCACCGACTCCTGCTTGACGACTATTTCTCCGCCGGCTCGGCGAACCGCGACGGCATAGTATTTCGGGCCGCGCATCATAACGCCCTCGATTACCGCCTGTCCGCCATACGGCGCATGTCCGTGGTTTTCCTGTTTCAATGGGCTTCCTTGTCTCCGGGGAATCTCACCGCCTCGGCCTTGCCGCAGCTCATGTCCCCTTCCCTGCAGTATCCGCTGGTCTCGCACGTCGGTCCTGCTGCCGCGAAGATAATCGGGCAGATCAAGCGGACCTTGTCCAGCATCATCTCCGCCAGTTGCCTGATCTCCCACTGTGCTCGCGTGCAGAGTCGAAGCTCGAAGAAATTGAGAAGTGAGCGGGCGTTGGCGGTCATGATGATCTTGGTCTCAGCGGCATTCGGGAGAATGTACCGCGCGTCTTCCGCGGTCACCCCGGCTTCCAGTAGCTCGTTGTACGCCGTCTGCAGATGATCGTAGGCCGCATCAACAAGCTCACGCGCGCCGGCCTTCGACGCCACCGCAGGCGGAATGACGAACTCACAGGTTCGCATCTTCACGTAACGCTGGCTCTGCTGAGAAAACGACGCCATTCTGTGCCGAACGAGTTGGTGCGAACATGCTCGCGAGATACCCTCGATAGCGAAGGTGAACGAGGCGTGCTCTAAAACAGAAAGGTGCCCTAACTTAAGCACCTTTCCGATAAGCCGAGCGGCCTCCGCATCGTCAATGCCGTCGCGGATTTCGCCTATGTCCGAAGCCGAGTAACACAGCCTGATCGCAGCGGCTACTGTGCGCTCCGGATCATGCGTATGACTGACCAGCTCTACGCGCAAATCACTTGCCCTGCTTTTCGCTGCCTTCAGTGCGGAACTTGGCGTACTTCGTCTTGAACTTCTCTACACGGCCAGCCGTATCAACAAGCTTCTGCCGTCCCGTAAAGAACGGATGACAAGCAGAGCAGATCTCCAACCTGATCTCAGGCATGGTTGATCGGGTTTCGAATGTATTGCCGCACGCGCAGGTCACTGTCGCCGGGACGTACGTTGGGTGAATTCCCTTTTTCAACCTGATTCTCCTTTGGTGAACTTGTGATTCCACGGTCAGACGAACGCACGACCCGCGCCGCCAAACCCACGGAACGAAGCATTATAGCACATCCCAGCAGATTCGACAACAGCAACCTGCCTAAGAGCGAAAACGGTATTCGAGGACTGTGACTCGCCTTCCCTGTGATATCTAGCTGGGCGGTCTGACCCTATAGACGAACCCCTGTATCGAACGAGATGGATGGCTTGTCCCCCCGTTCCAGTTGCCAAATACGTAGATTGCTCCCTTGCTATCCAGTGTGATCGCCCTGGCCGCGCATTCCTCCGGCACGCGGACTGCACCCGACCATAGCTTGTGTCCATCCGGATCGTATTTTGCCAATTCGATGATGCCATCGGATCTTCCATACAAGACATATAAGTCGCCCGCGTGGCCCATGACGGCATCAGCCATCTTCAGGCTCTTTCCTCCGTGCAACAAAGATTTCTCGACCAGCTTACCATCAGCGCCGTAGGTCATGAGCATGTAGCCAGCGTCACGTGCGACAGATAACCCACGATGCAGCTCGACAATATTCCAGATCGCATCATTCATCCCCGACCCAAACCTGATGATGTTCCCAACGTCACGCACAGCAGCGTTCTGGAGCCAGAGCCTACGCCCACCAGCAGAATACTTGACTATGCAGACGCCCGCCGTGTCATTCTCTCCTGCCACAATTGGATTCCCAGAACTGTCCGCAGTAATCACCTGGTAGCCTCTAGCGTACGGTCCGTACTCCGTCCAAAGCAGTCGCCCATCTAAATCTAGCTTGCTTATAAACGAATGTGCCCCCTCAGCACTGTAAGCCAACCCTATTACATAGAGGGCATGATCTGTCAGCATGGTTTCCGGCATCTCGATCTCATTGCCAGGCATAGGGGTTAGCCTCTTAAAAAGAAGTTCGCCACCACTGCCTATATGTGCCCACAACAGCGTACTACGAGGCGCGCGCTCCGGGTAGGTAACACCCGCACAACAATACCCATGAGCAGATGTGCTAATGAGTACGCCTGCATCAGAGGAACGTATGGGCACATCCTTTCCCCACACTAGCTTTCCATTGCGGTCGTGCGTGCGTAGCTGGTATTTCGCGTGCGGGTATGCTCCGACGACCACAAGCACATGGGACTGATCATCTGAACCGTACTGAACCGCCAACGGCATCGTCTGGTTTTCATAATACTCAACCTTTTTTTGCACTCTCAGGTCCCGCTGGGAATTATGGATCAATAGCCCAGCAGTCACCAAGCCAACAATGACGACCACAAACCCTGCGGACGACATTCTGTGACGTTTCTTCATGTAGTTCTCCTACGGTTGTGGTGACCACCACGCGCCTATAAAGTCAGTGATGTACTTGAAGGAAGCGGCTCTAGGTGCGTCCGTATCCTTGCGCACTATGGAGTTGTTCCGCTTCAACTTGTAGGCCAGTTCCATGCTCGATCCGCCATCCAACCATACGACGGTATCAGTCTGCAGATCCCCTATCTGGAACTTGCTGATCTCACCTCCACGGCCAAAGAAAGACGCGATCCCTTTCCAACTCTCGTTCTGGAAGGCAGCGAAAATAAAGTGGCGTCTCCCGTGACTGTCACGAGCCGACCACGCGACAGCGCTTCTGCAGTTTCCGTCCATATCCGGTTTATCTGAGGTCTACAACTTTGTAGACGAACGCCTGAGCGCGTGGCAACCAGCTACGCCGGACATCGAGGGATGCGCCCGTAATGTAGATACCGCCGCTGTTGTCGCACGTGATGTGACGGACCAGACATCGTCCGGGAACTCGAACAATACCCGACCAGAGAAGCTTGCCTGAAGAATCGTACTTCTTAAGCACAGCGCTACCATCGCCGTGTGCCCTGGCTCCCATGGCTCTTCCACATAGTAGATACAGAACATCTTTGTCGTTCAGCGCGGCGTCAACGACGTTGAGATTGGGCCCGTGAGATAGAATCTGTTCTTTGACGAGATGTCCGTCGGTACGGTACGTGCGCAGAACATAGTCCTGGTTGCGCCCACTCGATTCTATGTCCCAGCCAGATCCGCCGGTGATGATAGTGTCGTGAAGACGCACCAACGCTAGAACCGCGCCGTTGTGTCTGGCGCCGAGCCACACAGTGCTCCCTCCATCACCAACCGTAGCGCTCTTAGACCATTTCTTCTCACCACGAGCGGAGTACATCCCGATACACGTGCCCTGCTGCCCACCCGCGCCAGCAGCCACGACACTACCGTCCGCAGCAACAGCGACATGGTCATAACAATCCGAGTTGGACGGTTCGAAGCTCGTCCAAAGTTGCTTGCCGGTCGGGCTTAGTTTCACGACAGAGGGATAAGTTCCACGTTGGCTCCGCTCCAGTTCACCCGTCACATACACACCATCGCGAGCCGATAGGGCCTGATATATCTCGAAGTTACCGTCCGAACGTGTGTACAGTTTTTTCACCGAGAGTGCGCCATCTTCCCCGAAGCGCGCCCAGAGAATAGCCCGGCGGGGCGATTCACTTCCACAGGTCCGCGCGTAAACCGACCCCAGCGAAGGGGTGGTTAGCAGCACGCCCGAATCCGAGACGTTGTCGAGTTTCAACTGCTTACGCTGCACGATCGTTCCGGTCTGATCGTAAGTGCATATCTGTGACCCGGCAACAAGAACGTGGATCAGGCCGTCTGGTGCTGGCTTGACGACGCAGGGCGCAATGTCGTTGCTCTGGCTATACTCGATCTTTAGCGATACAGGCGTGAACCGGCTATTGACCTTCCACATTGCCACGTAGACGGTCACGACCAGCAGCGGAGCTAGAATGGCTATGAAGTTGCGCAGCCGTACGGTTCTCATAGCGTCCCTCCTCTTACAGTGGCGACCATACGCAAACGATGTCCTTGATAAGGCGGTCACATACTGCGCGACGCTGTCCGTCATCGGTCGCTACGATATTGCTGTTCCTTCTTAGTGCGTACGCGATCTCCGTACTATTACCACCATCCAACCAGATGACGGTTTCGGTGTCCGTAGTAGCGGTCTGGAATTTTGTCTTCAGCATCCTGCTCAGATCGCCCCCCTTGCTGAAGAAAGATTTGACATCGTTCCAACTCGCGCATTGAAAGGAAACCATCAGAAAATGCCTTCTGCCCTTGCCATCAGGCTTTCGGGCCTCGCTCCGCTCGGAAATGGGCGGCCTCGCTCCGCTCGGAAATGGGGACAGACACAATATTCACCTATCCACGCCATCCGCCGTCGAACAAGCCCAGGAACTGAGTATCCGAGGGCGACCAGAAAGCGGAACTGAGGCTTCTCTGCTTCCCGGTAATACATCACCAGCTTGCCTTGCTGAAAGACTATCACCGTGGGTTGGGTTTGTCAAGACACGTTTGGGGGTTCGGACTAGAGACCAATCAACACCAGAGCGCAGAGATGCGATGAACTCAGATGGCACCACTGGGTAGCGGAGGACGCGGTCAGCCCTCAGGCGGTGAGCCTGAGGGACTGCGCTTCGACTGCAGTTGAGGCATCCGAAAGCATGTGGTCAGCTATAAGCGGGGGCGGAATTGAGCCATAGCTCAGTAGCTGATCGTGGAACGTTCTCAAGTCGAACCTGCTACCAAGTTTCCGCTGCATGCGGTCTCTGAGATTGAGAATGAGGTGCTTGCCGATGACGTAGGTCATGGGCTGAGTCGGCGTCATGGTATACCGCTTTACCTCGGCCTCCGCATTCACCAGTTCCAGCAAGGCCTTGTCTACCAGCATGCGCACGGCCTCGTCGAAGCTCATCTGCCCGGTCTGCAGGCCCACGTCTATCAGCACTCGGCACGCGCGCCAAAGCGTGGTCTTCAACTGGAACAGCCGAACCTTCGGGTCGGTGTAGAACCCGCGCTCGTACATCATCTCCTCGCAGTAAAGCGCCCAGCCCTCAATAAAGAGATTGCTCATGGACTGCTTTCGTACCCTGCTGTCCACGTTATGTGCGCGCGCCAACTGGAGGTGATGGCCGGGGTACGCTTCATGCAGCGCTATCACCGGAATGCCATATGAGCAGTGACCCAGAAGCTGATCTTCCTGTCGCTCGGATGAAGCATCGGGGTTGACCGGAGTCACCCAGAACGTGCCTATCCTATCTTCGCCAAACGGCGCGGGCGGGAAATACCCGGCATACGGCATTATGCTGCGCTCAAACGAGGGTGTATCCTTCACATCAAGCCGCTCATCTTCCGGTATCGTCACCAAGTTCTCACGCGCAACGAAATCGCGGGCATCTCGGAACGCCTGGTTGTAGGACTCCTTGAGTTCAGCGCTCGATGGGTGTTCCTGCTTGAGCCTTGCCACCAGTTTCTGCCATGTCATAGACGGATCAATCCGACCGGCAACCTCGCGTATCTTGTCCTCAGTCTCGGCTACCTCGTCCCGACCCATCTGCATAATGTCTGCTGCGGAATATGGCAAGCAGTGTTCTGAGGTAAGGAGCTCCTCATATGCCGTCAGACCTATGGAAAAACCATCGTCGGAATGAGGAAGCGCCGTCTGTTCCAACCAGTGACCATAGCTCTCAAAAGACGCTATGGCTGCTTCATTGGCCTTGAGCAGGTCTTTCTCCAACGCTGGAATCTGAGCCGCCACTTCCGGCATGGAATGTCGAAAGAAACCTAATCCCGCCTGAACGATATCCATACCGACCTGGACGAATACGCTTGTGGGCTGAATCAGGTTGATCTTCGACTCCGCCAGCATCTCAGGTATTTCCAACATCCGACTTAGAACATTCTCCGCATTGTCAACGAAGGAGCTACCATCCCTGATCAGAAGGCCAAAACAACCCCACAGCGCCTGAGACGTATACAAACAAGGATTCTTCGCCCACGGCCTGAGAGTATCCAGCACAAGCGCGTTTGACTTCGCGAGCGAGAGAGCCACCCGATAGTCTATCATACCATCCGCGCCCAGCAGGTTTGGATCTACTTCGTTTTCAAGGGCTTTGATGCTGATTCTGAGCGCAGTTGCATGTGACTCGCAAGATGCCTCACTCATATCGCCCAGTGTGTGGTCGTAGTCATGGATGCCGAGAGCGGTCGCCTCGACCGGATTCGATCGCCAGATGGTATGCAGAATTCTTTCGCTGAGGAGCGCGAAACGTTCATTGTTTTTGCGGTTTGTCGTCAAAGAGGTGTGGCCAACTTTCTAGCCTGGATTATTCATAAATTGAATAATTCAGGGCCTTCTGAGCATTATTCATGAATAATGCGGACTAGCGTCTCGATAGTATGTGATAGTCACGACAATGACTGCCTACCATGCAGGCCTTTGTCACGTAGATTATCAACATTATTGGCATCTGACTCGTACTCTTTACCCCCAAACGCCGTTGACAACACCAGAAAGTTGACAATGAACGCTCTTTGGACTACAATATGTCCCATCTTTCATTGTATTTACACGGTGGACAGAGTACACACAAACTGCGTTCCGAAAGGATGATTATTATGTCACTCGATGGTCGCCTTCAGCGTGATGGCCTTAGCTTCGACGACGTGCTGCTGGTACCCCAGAAGAGCGACGTCTTACCCCAGGAATGCGATCTCTCTACCCAGGTGGCGCGCGGCATCAGCCTGCACATTCCTCTTGTGAGTTCTCCGATGGACACGGTCACCGAATCCCGCATGGCAATCGCAATTGCCAGAGAAGGCGGACTCGGCATCATTCACCGCAACATGTCTATTGAACAGCAGGCCGCCGAAGTTGACAGAGTAAAGCGCACCGAACACGGCATCATCCTGAACCCATTCTTTCTTGGCCCAAACAACACTATCGCCGACGCGCTCAAGATCATGGAGCGATACCACATTTCAGGCGTACCGATCACCGAAGGCGATATCCTGATAGGCATTCTCACCAACAGAGACCTCCGCTTTGAGGACAACCACACGCGTCTGATCAGCGAGGTCATGACCAAGAATCCTCTCATCACCGGACCTATTGGCACAACGCTCGATCAAGCCAAGGAAAAACTGAGAGAGCACAAGATAGAAAAACTGCCCATAGTGGACGATGAAGGCCGACTCATGGGCCTCATCACCATCAAGGATATCGAGAAGATTCGGCAGTTCCCCCACGCAACCAAAGATCCCGGCGGTCGGCTGTTCGTCGGCGCGGCTGTCGGCCCATTGAAAGATCCCGTGGGACGGGCAACCGCACTTGTGGAGGCCGGAGTTGATCTGCTTGTTGTGGATTCCGCACACGGCCATTCCGTTGGAGTCTTGAAGGCAGTGAAGGCTATCAAGACCGCGTTCCCCGACCTGCCCGTGATTGGCGGCAACGTCGTCACAGCGGAAGGCGTGAAGGATCTGGTTGAGGCCGGCGCGGACGGCATTCGTGTGGGAGTCGGACCCGGTTCCATCTGCACTACCAGAGTGGTCACTGGTGTTGGCGTGCCTCAGATCACCGCCATCATGGAAACCTCGGCTGAAGGCAGAAGACTCGGCATCCCGGTTATCGCTGACGGCGGCGTGCGCTTGTCCGGCGACATCACGAAGGCTATCGCGGCTGGGGCCGATTGCATTATGATCGGCAACCTATTCGCGGGTACGGACGAAACGCCTGGTGATATCGAGATTTACAGGAACAGAAGCTACAAGGTCTACAGGGGCATGGGGTCCATCGCCGCAATGAAGGACGGCAGCAGCGACAGATACTCCCAGGTTGATAAAAGCCGTCTGGTACCGGAGGGTATCGAGGGCCGTGTACCCTACAAAGGCCCGCTCTCTGACACGGTTCATCAACTCGTTGGCGGCCTTCGCTCAGGCATGGGCTACTGCGGCGCTCACTCCATAAAGGAACTTCAGGAGAACACTCAGTTCACCAGAGTCACCCAGTCCAGCGTGCGCGAAAGCCATCCGCATGATGTGGTAATCACCAAGGAAGCGCCCAACTACAGCTTCAACTCGCTCGATAACGACTAGAAACCACATTCACAGGAGGCGCGGAGGATGCCCGGTACGCTCTTCGTAGTAGCAACACCAATCGGCAACCTCGCCGACATCTCGCTCCGCGCCCTTACCACTCTGCGCGAGGTTGATATCATCGCCGCTGAAGACACTCGTGTCACGGGCAAACTCCTGAAACGCTACGAAATCACCACTCCGATGACACCCTACCACCAGCACAGCCTGGGCGCCAAAGCCCGCCAACTCGTGGACATGCTTCTGGAAGGCAAGACCGTGGCGCTGGTCTCGGATGCCGGAACACCGGGCATTTCCGACCCAGGGCATGAGATCATCAATCTCGCCATCGAGAGTGATATCAGTGTCATCTCCATACCGGGCGCAACCGCGTTTGTAAGCGCACTTGTTATCTCAGGCCTGCCGACCCGCAGGTTTATATTCGAGGGCTTTCCGCCAAGGCGTCCAGGCGAGAGAGTGTCATTCTTCACTGCACTCAAGAGCGAACCGCGCACCCTGGTCTTCTACGAAGCGCCGAGTCGCCTGCTGCCGACCCTCCGCGCTATGCATGCGGCCTGGGGTGACAGGAAGGTAGCCGTTGCGCGTGAAGTGACCAAGATGTTTGAGGAAGTCCACAGAGGCACAGTCAGTTCGGCTATTGAGCGGTTCACCACCACACCGCCGAGGGGTGAAATAACCCTCATCGCGGAAGGTTGCGCGGATGAAATAGCCACAACTACAGTGGAAATCCGGGAGGCTCTGCTCGCCGCCATGTCCGCAGGCAAGTCCAGCAGTGATGCAGTGCGCGCGGTGGCTTCGGCCCTGCCCGTGCCGAAGAAAGAAGTATACCGCATTATGCTTCAGATTAAGGAGAAACCAAGTGAAGAATAGCCTGGTCATTTGCGCCGTCCTGCTGTTGTTCGCCTTCTGTATGGCAGCTCATGGCGCGGCAGAAGCGCCAAAGCCACCGACGTTCGTGCAGGCGGTTATCACCAAAGCTATCAGTCTCATGCCTGAAGATCTCAAAACCAAGCTGAAACCGGTGGAAAAGGAGATCGCCACAGCCGCCACACCACCCGCATCCTCGACTCAGAGCACGAAGACCGTTCGGTACTATGTGGAGGCGGAGACCGGCTCCGGGCCTGCCACGTTTTCGGACCAGTTCCGCGCCGTGCGTAAGAAGATCGGCGAAAGCGCGACCTATCCCGTCCTCGCGCCGTACCTTGGCAAACTCGCCGGTACTCTGATAGAACTATCCCAGCCGTACCATACTGAAGACAAGGCGTTCAAGAGTACAGGACACCCCACTTTCGACAAGGCGCTTGATGCCTCCACGGCGGTGCTCAAGGCGGAGGCTGACGGCAACCAGAAAGTCACCAACCCATCGGAATTCGCGGTCCAATCTGCCAAAAGCGCGAGTGACTTACTTACAAAGGCAACTTCCACCGACGCCGCAGTTCTCAAGGAGGCTCAGTCTGCGGTCTTCTCGCTCGCGGTGAACAGCATTACCGATACGTGGTGGACACTCCTCTCCGCGGAGAAAGCCAAACCGGCAGCCGAGGGTGAAACGGCGACAGCGCCAACCGACGGCAACTTCATCGGCAACACTCGCAGCCTGAAATTCCACCTTCCCACGTGCAGATACTTACCAGCCGAGAAAAACCGAGTATACTTCAAAACGAAGGACGAAGCGGTCAGTCAGGGCTACATTGCATGTAAGGTCTGCAAACCCTGAGGCACAAACAGGTTTGGGTATCCGCATGTCGTGTGGTATAACTTAACTGGATTATGCACGGAGCGCATAATCCAGGCCCTTCTAAGCATGATTGACGCTGTTTGTGAATCATGCGGATCAGCTAGCAGCAAACAGAGGAGCATTCGCATGAAAGGAATCATCCTTGCCGGTGGACTAGGCAGCCGCCTCTATCCGCTGACACACGCCACCAACAAGCACCTTCTGCCGGTCTTTGACAGGCCGATGATCTACTACCCTATCCAAACACTGGTGAACGCCGGAGTAACCGAAGTAATGGTCGTCACCGGCGGGCCGCACGCTGGGCACTTCCTGGGTGTGCTTAGAAACGGCACCGGCGTCGGGCTGACCCACCTGGAGTATGCCTACCAGGAAGCCGAGGGTGGCATCGCACAGGCATTGGCGCTCTGCGAGGACTTCGCTGACGGCGGGAGCATTGCCGTAATACTGGGCGACAACACGACTGATGCAGATATCGGCCCGGCGGCAAAGAGTTTCGAGAAAGGCGCGCGGCTCTTCCTTAAGCCGGTGCCCGACCCTCACCGTTTCGGCGTTCCGGTCTTTGACTCCGAGAAGAGAATCATCAAGATCGAGGAAAAACCGAAGAATCCCAAGTCGAACTACGCGGTTACAGGCCTCTACATGTACGACAACTTGGTGTTTGATTTCATCAACGAGTGCAAACCTTCAGGCCGCGGCGAGCTGGAGATCACCGATGTGAACAACCTCTACGTCCAGAACGGCAACTTGGATTATGTGGAGTTGGATGGATTCTGGAGTGACGCCGGAACCTTTGAGAGTCTCTACCGCACCAACAAGTTCTGGGCGGAGAAAGCCCTCGCAGGCTGAACCGCAAAGCTGAAACTAGAAAACCCGAAAGGCCGCGCCATCACTGACGCGGCCTTCTTGTTATCTCTTCATATCCCGAAAACCCGGCGCAAAAATACTCCCCCTAAGCGTCATGCCCACGCATAAGTCGGCATTCCCTACTGCCTCGATCTCCATTTCGCAATCCGCAGTCCGCAATCCGAAATGGAACGTCCGCTAGACCGCGGCTGCCGCCGGACCTAACTTCGCCGCCACCAATTCCTCTTCCCGCGAATTGCGAATCATCAGGTCAGCAATGTGGTAAGCCGATCTCGCCACTTCCAGCGCAGTCACCGGGCGCATAGTACCCTTGTCAGCGCCCATCTGAGTGACCAGCCCTTGCATCGCAAGCCCTGCGTACCAATCCCGCCTCGTGATGCCGCGATCAACGCTGTTCCCGGCCTTCTCGTCCACGCATGTCGGATACACAAATCCGCCCTTGTCAATCGGTCCATTCATATCACCGTACCTCCTTCTGCAAATGAGAGAAGCTACTGATCGCTACGAGTTACCCTGCCACGTAGCGCAATTGGGACCATCTTGATTACTGCTGAGTCCATAATAACACGGAGTTGGTGAGAAGTAAACAAAAAAGATTTTACTGATTTTCAGGGTGAGGAACGAAACGAAGGTGTTACTCAAACAAAAGGCCGCCCAAGCCAACGAGTGACTCCGACGGCCCATCTGGTCGGGGCGACAGGATTTGAACCTGCGACCACCTGCACCCCATACAGGTGCGCTACCAAGCCCCCGTACGGCATTGCAAACTCCCTGCAATAAGGTTCATTTTTCATGCCGATGTACAGTGTCATGACACACAGTGCACAGCGCAGTCAGGTTCGCCTCTGTATTGTTTCCGCCCTTGGCGTGGTGTTCTACATGATGAATCTCGATATGCCGAGGATCGGATGGATTCCATTGTTCGTGCGTCCACCCGCATTTCGTGCAACGATGACCTTCTCGAACCAATACCGCACACCGAACTAGGTCGGGAATAGTACGATCATGTGAAGGACTTTGCCTGTCCGGTTCAACGGTGCCAACGTTTTCTCGACAATCAGGGCCATTCAGAAGCCAAGGCCGCCGTCCTCGATATCAAGCGCCAGAGAGATGGCTAGGGCATTCCGAAGCATGAATGAACCGTAGTTCCGTGACAACCGAATCAAGTGTTCTGCAGCCCGGTTCGTCCATCCCCCTTTGCAGACCAGAACCGCTTCTAGAGATTCCAAATTGTCCGCATCCACCTTGTCGAGGAGCGAGCGATATTCATCGACAAGCACACTGACAGATTCTTCCATAGTAGCTCTCCTTCACCGCCAATTCAACCGTGGAATACATTGTTTCGATGCCAGTCTAGATGCTCTGGTTGTGGTAAGAATCTTCTTGGCCGTAGCATCGGAGTACCGTGATAAAAGGATATCATCTCGTTGACTCGCCTGTCTGATGTTTCTCGTAGCTTGGAAGAGATGATGACTTCAAAATCGTCTGATAGCGTGAGCAGACCACGGTCGAAAAGTCGGTCAAAAGTTGCGCTGAGACAAAGACCGTTTCGGGGATCGGTACGTAACTGCTCTGAGACACTCCATGGCACGATATGGCTCGCCACAAGACACTCGCGCACCCTTAAGCCCGTGATGCAGCAGGTTTCCTCGTAACTACTGAGAACTGCATCCCGGAAGAATGATTGGTGAATACGCGTCTTCCGGATGGTTTCTTTTTCCGAAGCTCCTGCAGGAGCAATCAGATCCTCCACCTCTGCGTTAGGAAGAACAGCAACCACATTCGCCTGCCGAAGCCTTGTCGCCTCCAACACCAATTGATTCCAGTCGTGGTTGAACTCATCCCAGATTTCGCGATCCAGTTTGCCTGTATGGCCAAGACCTGAGATTTGTCGTTTTCTTAACTCTGGGTCGAACGAACCGAAGTTCCCAAGTTTTCGGGCCACACTGGCGGGAGATCGGTCTAGCCTTGCTGCAAGTCCGATGACCTCAGGATTATCGGCCTTTGTCTTCCTAAAGGGAATTCGGCAGTAGAGGTCAAACGCCAAGATCAACTCATCCCGCGTCCACAACAAGCCGTGCTTCTCAGGTTGAGAAATCTCGGTCATGCCGCGTTCTCGATTCCGACCCAACGGAGTCTGCTCACCATACAGACACCTTCTGGTGCGTCACCGTTGCCCGTGTGATGAGTTTTGTCTTGAAGTGATCGGACATTATTCCACCCAATTCGCAGAATACGTAGGCATCGCCCAGGTGCCGCTGGCCTGAAATAGTCAGACTTGATGACAGCTAACACGTAGCGCAACTACACTGCCCTTGCTGTGACGGAGTCTACACCTCGACACTAGAATACCAGACAGGAATGTCGGACTGCGCAACGCGGCAGGATAGACCTGCGACCATCCAGACACCAATGAGAAAGGGCACCCGACTGTATGCCGGATGCCCTCAGTGGTCGGGGCGACAGGATTTGAACCTGC
>JANYKG010000052.1 GCA_025358205.1 Armatimonadota bacterium | reverse complement strand
CGAGCATGCCGATGTACCCGATGAACATGATGAGCGTGCCGGTGGATACGCCGGAATCTATGACCTGAATGCCGCCTGCATACCAGACTATGAACTGCCCTGCGGAGAGAAGGAACCACAGCATCGGCAGCAGCGTCGCCCAGGTCTGTTCAGCCTGCATGTGCGCCATGTAGAGGTTCTCGCTTCGGCGCTCGAAGCGGCTGACCTCCTTGTTTTCCTGAGCAAAAGCTTTCACCACACGCAGTCCCTGGAGCGAATCGGACATCACGCTGTGCAGCTTGGACCACCTATGCCACACGCGTCGGAAGACCCATCGCAGCCGCGTGAATATCAGCATCGCGGCAAGTGACGCGAACGGCGCGGGCAGTATGGTCAGCGCGGCCAGTTTCCAGTTCTCACGGAACATCATGGCCAGCACGATGACCAGAAGGAGCGTGTTCGACAGGATGAACTGGATGTCGAACGAGAGGAACTCCTGCAATGCGCCGGTATCCTGTGAGACTCGCGAGATCACCGCGCCGGTCTGCCGCTTGTCAAAGAACCCGACGGTCAGCCGTTCCAGCGCCGAGTAGAGCGCCATTCGGATATCGTGGATCATCTTCGATCCCAGGTACGCGGACAGCCGGGACTGGAAGATGCCTGTGATCATCGAGATGATTCTCGACCCGACCAGCGCCAGGACAATCAGCCCGAGCATGTGCAGCAGATCGGCGTGCAGTCTGGCGGGGATATGGCCCTTGAACGGCTCTGCTTTGCGGAGAACGTCGTCCACTAGTATCTGGGTGAGTTTCGGTGGGGCGAGCATCATCAACTGAGTGGCGATCATCAGGCAGACCGCGAGCAGCGTGTACCCCTTGTATGGCTCCACGTATTTCAGCAGCCGCCTCATTGCACGCGCTCTGTTCACGCAGTTCGGGCAGACGCTGGAACCGGTCTCCAGCGGGAAGGTGCATTTCGGACAGCGCCTGGTGCGGTCCTCATCTGTCGGCACCGGTGCATCCTCGCCCTTTGCCTGAGCCTCCAGGCGGCGCGCGGCGTGGCCGAACTCCTTGGACATCGCGTTGGTGTATCGGATGAGCGGCACGAACTCGCCGTTGACGTTGGCGATCAGCGCGCCGTTTCCGACCAGCGCCTCGGCCTTGCATCCGAGCAGGTCTTTGACCTCGATCTGCCTGAGGACCTCTGCCTTGCCGTTGTTTGGCGAGACGACGTAGACGCGCTCGCTGGTCGTGATGAGCCACTGCGAACCCATCTGCCCGTCTGCAGCCAGGTCGCTCTCAACTGTAAGGTCTATCTCCCCGCCGTTCAGCAGGGGCATTATCTTCAGTTTCAGTTCATCAGGTAGCTCGTGCATGTTCTCATCTCGGATTTCGATTCTACTACTCCCTCTCCTGTTATCGGGAGAGGGCTGGGGTGAGGGTTCCCCGACACCCATTAACCTATATAGACGGCCAACGTCCAGAAGCTAAGCTCGGGGTTCCGATAGTCCCCGACACCGTGTTCTTCCGCTCGCCTACTGTTCGACGCTCGCCTCATACTTCCTTCGGTAATTCATCACAAAACAGAAAAGCCCCCGGCTGATTGCCGAGGGCACTTCAGAATGCGACTAGTGGTCTGGAAGTATATTTAGTATGGCTGCCTCGCGTAGAAGGCTTTGAGCAGTGACTGCCAGAGGATCTCGCTTGTTCGAGGCCACGCGACGAACGTAGGCGGAGTATACGGCATATGCTCGGCTCTTGTCCACGTCGAAAGCGTCGAGATTTCTAGTCAGAGTGTCCAATGATATCTGACGTCCTTGCCTCGACATGGTGGCAACATGCAGGATGCCTCGGGGATGTTCGAGTATCGCTTTGACCTTAACCTCGGCGAGGGCACCTGCCCCTGCTCCGTCGGAATGTCCGGTAACCAGTTCATGGAGGATTCGGAAATCGTGGTTATGTTCGTACAGAGCATAGAGCACGAAGACCGTACTTTCAGCCCAACCAAGAGGTCCTGGCCCATCGAAGCGCCGTTCTGCGTAGAAGAAGCAGTTGATCAGATAGTCGCGGGACCGCTCGTAGTCTACGTGATACCACGCACATACTAGGAAGGCTGTAGCGCGCTCCATAGTTCCCCATTTGGTCTTTTGGGCAAGATCATGCAGCACTCTGGCTCTTTTTGCAGTTGGCACTTTCTGCAAGCTCTTGCGGATCAACTCTAGCTCATGTCTTACAACGGTGTCTGTCCTCGCGTCACCACCGATGCCTTCTCTCGCGAGTCTCTCGATTTTTGGCAGGTCAGATAGATCACTCAGCGTCTTCGCATGTACAGCCTTGGAACTGGCCAATAGACATACCGCGGACAGAAAACAAACAACCATTGCGTATAGTGCTTTTTTTGTCGAGAGACTCATGCCGACCTCCTCGGTTGCTATCATCGTCAGAGCTAGCATACGACATTTGTATCAAACAAGTCAAAAAGCCCCCGGCTGTGTGCCGAGGGCCTTCTGTCTATCATGAGGTTCCAGCCTATCCGCGTGTTACCGCATCTTCACGGTGACTTTATGCAATCCGGTTGGTTTGTGAAGCAGATAAGCCCCGGACGAGGTACACGGGAGACAGGGCTTGCCGTCCAGCAGCACTTGATCTATGATTGATCCCGACCCCGTCCACGTGAAATCGTAGACCGCGTTCTTCCATCGCACATTCTCTAGCTCGGTGATCGGGAAGCCGTCAATCTTGGCTGGAGCACTCACTTGGATACCCGTTCGCGACTTCTCCAGACCGTAGATGCCGCTGATGAGGCAGTGGAAGAAGTTGCCGTTATCCCACGCCCGTCCTGCGCCTCCGGTAAGCGTGCCGCTGATGCCCGCGCCCTCCGAGAACGGAGCTGCCGGCAACACATAGGCGTTCTTGATGAGGAGCGCGAAGACATCAGATCGAATCATGGAGTCGCGCTTCTTGCACCTGAGGTACACGTCCAGGAAGCCCAGCCACGGCGTGGTCGCGTGGTCGAGGATGGACGCGGCGGTCTTGCCGATTGGGGCGGTGTACATCGGCCCCCACTTTGCGCAGTAGTACGTTCGAAAACCCCGATCCAGTCGGTCGAATATCTGCTTGTCCTGCGCTTGCCCGGTCATTCCCAGGAACATGGGCACGAGGTTCTCGTACGGGATGAACCTGTCGTCCACGCTCTTGTTGTCCTTCGCGATGTGCCGGGAATTGACGTAGTAGCCGCCGTCAGTATCGGGTTGCCACAGCCCGCCTTCGGAGATGGGCAGGTTCATCGTCACGCGAACCCGCTCCGCCAGCGCACGAAGCCTTTTCGCTTCAGCATCCTTGCCGACCTCATGGGCCAGAGACGCCACCGCGCTGTACGCCGCACTCGCCTTCGCGCACATCAGCGGCTCTTCCTGATCGAGTCCCAGTCCCTGGTAGTCATAGCTGCCCCACAGCGCGTCGGGAAGCGAGTTGCCGTTCGTGTCCATGAGCTCGATGTTCTGGGTGACGTATTCGATGTCGCCCCAGATGCTCTTGATGAACTCGGTGTCGCCGGTCATCTTCCAGTAGTTATGGGTCAGCAGCAGGAAATCGCACTGCGATTCCGAGCAGTAGGGGAAGAAGTCCTGAGCGACAGCCCCGCCCAGGCACCACGCCTGCGGGATGTAGTAGCGTCCGTCGTTCAGTGGCCAGGATTTGTTGTGACCCTCGGCCTTGTTCTCGTTTTTGCACGCGATGAGCGCGAGGATGGAGGACTTCATGCGCTTGAGGACGGCATCATCACCTGCCTGTGACCAGCCGAGGAATCCCCAATACAGGTCGCGCGTCCAGACAGAGAAGAAATCCTTGCTCTCATCGGAGTGAGGCTGATGTACGCCGCCGCTCACGCACTGGATCATGAGGGTGGGGTAGGGCTGTCCGGTGATGGTGTCAATGACATTGTTGTGGGTGTATCCGTGCGTGAATGCATCCTGAACCACAGGGAAGTCGGTTGTCTGCACGTTCTCAACCGCCCAGCCGCTGCTTGCCCAGAGCAGCCCCGCGAGCATGAACGTAACTACTGTCACAAAGCGATCCCAGTTTCTGAACATGAATGCACCTCGCGCGGAGTTCTACTTGTCTCCCAAGTATACACCACGTGACGCGCAGACTGTCAAATTGCGACGCAGCGTTGACGATGTACTGACGGCTATTGTGATGGGTTGTAGCGCCAGAGAAACGCAGCCGAAAAGGCTGCGGCTACAGGAGGCATGCTCGGTGTGAAAGAAGGCGAAGTCTGCATCTGAGAACTCCGCCTTCCGAAACCGTTCACTGTTGACTGTTCACCGTTTACTGATCACTGATTACTAATACTCCGGCGGCAACTCCGCCAACTGCGCGTTAGAGAACACCGGGCCGTCTATGCAGACGTATTTGTGGCCGATGTTGCACCGCCCGCACTTGCCGATGCCGCACTTCATCTTCATCTCCAGTGTCGTCCAGATCTGCTCATCCGTGAACCCCAGTTCCCTGAGGTTCTGGAGGACGAACTTGATCATGATGGGCGGCCCGCAGGTGATGGCGATGGTGTTCTCGGGCGACGGCTTCAGGTCCATGAGGTAGGCGGGGACGAAACCGACGTTCTTCGTCCAGCCGTCCTCCGGCTTGTCAATCGTCAAGTAGAGGTTCGTGTTCGGCGATTTCGACCAATCGTCGAACTCGTACTGGAAGCTGAGGTCGCCGGATGACCGCGCGCCGTAGATGATGTCTATCTTGCCGTAGTCCGCCCGGTTGTCCAGGCAGAAGTTCAGGAGCGAGCGCATGGGGGCCATGCCGATGCCGCCGCCGATGAACAGCAGGTCCTTGCCCTTGAAGTCGTTGTAGGGGAACCAGTTGCCGAGCGGTGCGCGGATGCCGACCGTCGCGCCTTCGTCTATGTCCTGCAGGGCGCTGGTGACCGTGCCGACCTTCTTGACCGCGAACTCGATGTAGCCCTTGCGGGTGGGTGTCGAGGTCAGGCAGAAGGTCGCCTCGCCGACGCCGAAGACGGACACTTCCTGGAATTGCCCCGGTTCGTAGGTGAAGCTCTCCCTGAGCGCTTCGTTCTGGAAGACGGCTCTGAAGGTCTTCGTATCCGAAGTCTCGGTGATGATTTTTTCTATTACGGCCAATTCCGGCACGTAGGGATTATCACTCTTACTCGTACTCATACTCTTACTCTCTCTCGTACTCGAAGGTCTTCATATTTGTCGAAGCCTACGTGATGAGTGACGAGTGATACGTGAGCTGTTTTTGGCGAGCCGTTCGTAGGCCGAGAAGCAGATCACTCATCACTTATCACTTATCAGCTTCCAGCTTGTGTACCACTCGCTGGATATCTATGTTCACCGGACAAGCCGTTATGCACCGTCCGCAGCCGACGCACCCCAATATCCCATAACGCTCCGGTGAATACTTGAACTTGTGGAAGACGCGCTGACGTGTCCGCTCGTTTTTGGAGGGCCTGGGGTTGTGCCCGTGGCCCATCAGCGTGAACTTCTCAAACTGACAGGTGTCCCAGCAGCGGTATCTACTGCCCTTGCTGCCCTGCGCGCACTCCTGAATGTCGAAGCAGTGGCAGGTGGGGCAGAGGAACGTACACGCGCCGCATGCGAGGCACTTCTCAGCGAGCTTGGTGAACATCGGATCGTCCCAGTCAAAGTCCTTGCCCTTCTCGGCATGATCAATGGGCGAGGGGAGCGCTGCGATAACCTTCTGCTTGGCCGATTCCGCTGCCTGCTTGTCGGCATCGGTGGCCGCCTGGAACTGCGATGCGCCGATCAACGTTTCGCCCTTGGGGGTCAGCGCCTCGGCGTAGTATTTGTCACCGATGTCCGTCAGATACAGGTCCATCATGATCGGATTGGCCAGAAAATCGCCGATCTCCGTGCAGAAGCAGCTCCACGCCGGGGTGGTGCAGCAGACGCCGACCAGCGTGGTCTGTTTCCGCTTGGCGAAGTAAAGTGCATCCTTCGGCTCGCAGTTGGCGTTCACGGCATCCGTATACTTGAGTGCGGCTGCGTCGCATGCTCTTACTCCGAAGATCAGGCGGTCTTTCTGCGCCGCCGTGTCCGAGGTCAACTCCGCCTGCTGGCCAGTGAGCTTGTACTCAAATAGAGTCTCGGTTTCAGGCGTGAACTGCTCGCGCAGGCCTTTCACGGTGGGTGTTGGCAGATCAATGCTCAGTGTGCCGAAGTCCTCGATCTTCTTGAAGGCCGACACATCGCCGTCCTTGACGGGTGCGATGACGTCGCACTTGTCCGCCAGCCCCTTCATCCACGCACCGATATCACTTTTTGCGATAACTTTTGCTTCCACTTACACGTCCTCTGAGGAATCCAGGAATGCAGGAAGGGAGATTTCCCAATCTCAAATCTGAGATTTCAGATCCCGGATTCGAAATCCTGGTTTCCTGGCTTCCTTATAGAAAATCTGCTATTCCGGACAGGGGTCCGGGTCTTTGGTCAGATCGAAACTGCCGAGTATCGGGAGCGCGTCCGGGTCTTGGCCCGCGCCACTGCCGAACATTTCTTCCACGTCCTTTTCGAGCGTCCTGCCGATCAATGTAAGTGGTATGCCCATCGGGCATGACCGCTCGCACTCGCCGCATCCGATGCAGCGTCCGGCCAGGTGCATAGCCCGGGTCATGTGGAAGAACCAGTTGGCCTCGGGATCGGTGGACTTCAGCGCCCATACCTGGCCGTTCTTGTCCACGAAGCACTCCTTGCAGTAGCACGCCGGGCACGCCTGCCTGCACGCGTAACAGCGAATGCACTTGGTGAACTCCTTCGCCCAGAAGACTCGGCGTTCGTCCACGCTCATCTTTTCGTACTCAGCGATTGCGGCATCCTTGTCTTTCAGCGGACTGCGCTCTGGCGAGTCGCCGAGCTTGATGTTGGTGACCGCTGGGTCGGTGAGTGTACAGCTCAGGCACTTGTCCAGGAACGCCTTCTCGCGCGGGATGCTGATCTCGCCGCTGTCCGTGGTGACCGATATACCATCGCCCTTCCACTCGATATTCTTGATGGTCTTGGGGTCAATGTCCGCCAGCGCATCCGGGTTCAACACGCCGGGGCAGGGGACGACCATCGTGACGACGTCATCGCGGTTGATCTGATGCTCTTTGATCAGCTCCACGACCGATCTTCCGTCACACGGCTTGACCGCCACCGCGACCTTGCCCTGCTTGACTGCGCTGGGCAGATAGACGGCGAGGTTGTTCACGCACGTCGGGTTCCAGACCAGCCGGTCTGCATCCTCGGGTGACGATGCGAAACAGGGCGTGCTTTTGAACGCAGTGCTGCCGTCCTCGTACCCGATGACCTGCTTGACTTGCCCGCTCTCCAGAAGCTCTTTTGCTTTTTGTCTCAACTCGTTTTCCATGGTAACTCTCTGAAGTGAAGGGAAGCTGGCTCCCCTCGCCCATTATTGGGAGAGGGGCTGGGGGTGAGGGTCTTGTTCCCCATCAACCATCAGCCATTCCCCTCTATTTTCCTACGCCTTTGAACGGTCCAGCCTTCTTCACTTGTCCGGTAAACTCCTCAACGACCTCGGCGAACTTCTGTCCCTCGGCCGCGGATATCCAGTCGAAATGGAACCGCTCCGGCTCGATGCCCATGTGCTCCAGGAACTTCTGCAGGAGCATGTGGCGCCTGCGTGCGTAGTAGTTCCCCTTGGCGTAGTGGCAGTCGCCGGGATGACATCCCGAGACCAGCACGCCGTCGAACCCGCGCTCGAATGCCTTCAGCACGAACTGCGGATCAACGCGCCCGGAGCACGGCACGCGCACGACGCGCATGTTCGCCGGGTACTTTAGCCTGCTTGATCCGGCCAGGTCCGCGCCGGCGTACGTACACCAGTTGCACAGGAACCCGATGATCTTCGGCTCCCATTCCTTTGGCGCTCCCGCCGTTTCGGGTTCTTTGGTTATCACTTGTTCTTCTGACACTTATCTATCCTCACAGCTTGATGTGCTGGTAGTCCGTCTGTATCGTTACTCAGCGAACGCAAGCGCGTCTATTTCCGAGAGAATCTGGTTGTCCTTGAATCCTCTGAGCTGGATCGAACTCGAACGGCAGGCCGCTACGCAAGTGCCGCATCCGTGGCAGAGGCCTTCATTGACGCACGAAACCGTCCTGATCGGGTTGCCCGCACGGTCGGTGAGCGTCTTCGTGTCAATGGCCGTGTATGGGCACACTTCCTTGCATAGCTGGCAGTCCACGCAGGTGTCTTCGTTGACCTCCGCGACTGTCGGCTCGGACTGCAGACTTTCCTTCGCGAACAAGCCCACGACCTTGGCCGCCGCGCCCGATGCCTGCGCGACCGCGTCCGGGATGTCCTTCGGGTACTGGCACGCGCCCGCCAGGTAGATGCCCGCGGTCAGAACCTCGACCGGCTTGAGTTTCGGGTGCGCCTCGCTGAACCAGTTGTACTCGTCTGTCGAGATGCCGAGCATTCGCGCAAGGTCCTTGGCGTCCGGCTGTGCTTCCATCGCTGCAGCCAGAACCACCATGTCCGCCTCGATCTCGACCGGTTTCCCGGCCAGAGTATCTACGCCGCGAACGATCAGCTTCTCGCCGTCCTGGAACACGCGCGACACGCGGCCCCTGAGGTAGATCGCACCGTACTTCTCAATCGTTCGGCGAACAAACTCCTCGTAACCCTTGCCGTTCGCGCGGATGTCCATGTAGAAAACGTATGCCTGCGCATCATGCACCTTCTCCTTCAGGAGCAGCGCATGCTTCGCGTTGTACATGCAGCAAACCTTGGAGCAGTACGGGTAGCCGTGCTCGTCGTCTCGCGATCCGATGCAGGATATGAACACCACGTTCTTCGGCGGCTTGTGGTCCGACGGGCGAACGAGCTTGCCTTCGGTTGGGCCGGATGCGTTGAACAGCCGCTCGAATTGCAGGCTGGTGATGACATCCGGGTATCGCCCGTAGCCCAGGTTGGTATACGGCGTCGGATCCCAGGGCTGGAATCCGGTGGCGGCCACTATCGCGCCGTACTTGTCGGTGATCATCTCGTCTTCCAGTGTGTAGTCAACTGCCTGCGACGGGCATATCTTCGCACACACGCCGCACTTGCCGCCGTCCGCGAAGTACCGGCAGTTCTCGCGGTCAATGACCGGAACGTTCGGGACGGCCTGAGGGAACGGCACATAAATCGCCTTCCGCTGCCCCAGTCCGCAGTCAAACTCGGACGGCAGTTTCTTCGGGCACTTCTCGTAGCACACGCCGCAGCCCGTACACTTCTTCATGTCCACGCTGCGGGCCTTCTTGCGTATCGTCACCTCGAAGTTGCCGACGAAGCCGGAGACCTTCTCTACCTCGGCGTAGGTCATAATCTCGATGTTGGGGTGCGATGCCGCATCAACCATCTTCGGCGTCAGGATGCAAGCCGCGCAGTCCAGCGTGGGGAACGTCTTGTCGTACTGGGCCATGCGCCCGCCGATGGACGGGGTCTTCTCGACTAACGTGACCTTGTAACCGGCATCAGCGATGTCCAGCGCAACCTGAATGCCCGCAACCCCGCCGCCGATGACCAGCGCCTTTTTGGTGAGCGGGATCTCCTGTGAGAAGAGCGCCTCGTTCTTGACCGCCTTCGCTACGGACATCGCGATCAGGTCCAGCGCCTTTTCGGACGCCACTTCCTTGTCATCATGGACCCATGAACAATGCTCGCGGATGTTGGCCATTTCCAGCATGAACGGGTTCAGCCCCGCCTCGCTGATGCAGCGGCGGAACGTCGGCTCATGAAGACGCGGTGAGCAGGACGCGACCACGATGCGGTCGAGCTTGTGTTCCTCGATCGCCTGTTTGATCAGGTTCTGCCCCGGCTCGGAGCACATATATTTGTAGTCTGTGGAATACGCGACGGATGGCAACTTACCGGCGGCCTCAGCCACCTTCACAACGTCAACCGTCTTCGCGATATTCGATCCGCACCAGCAGACGAAAACTCCAACTCGTGCCATTCTGTGTGCCTTTCAACTCACTATCAGGAATCGAGGAATGCAGGAAGGGAATTCTCCCGATCTCAAATCTCAAATTCGAAATCTCAAATTCGAAATCCTGGTTCCCCGACTTCCTTATAGAATCATCTTGATCCGGTCTCAGCCATAACCATGGTCTATGTTGTCAGAGCAACGCTCCGAACTCCTCCAGCGTCAGCCCCATGTCCCGTAAGATACCCAACAGGGTCTTCGGCTTTATTGTCTTTCCGGCGTGTATCGGAACTATCACACGCCGCTTGTCCAGGTCCCGCACGAAAACAGCATGACTGCCCTTCTGCCGGTCCAGTCTGAAGCCGGCGCGGATCACAACCTGCGACATCTGCTTGCCCGTGATAACCGGAACTGCAGGACTCAAGCGGCGACCTCGATTGGCTTGACGTATATGTCTTCCTCGGGAAACGGCTCTCCTGCGGCGCTTAGGCTGTCGATATAGAGTTTCATGGCCTCGCGCATATTCTCGACTGCCTCATCAAGAGTGTCTCCCTGAGTATGACAGCCGTGAAGAGCAGGTGCGAAGGCATGGTACCCGCCATCCTCTTCACGTTCCAGTATCACGGTGTACTTCATCTTTGTTCTCCGTCCAAACGTCATCTCAGGCGTCATCGTCACAGCACGAAAGGTGACACTGGATGGCATCTCTGGCGTTCTCGATTGCTTCTTCGACAGATTCCCCTTGCGACAGGCAACCCGAGAGCGCGGGCACCTCGGCCCAGTATCCACCTTCTTCTGCAGGATGGATCAACACCATGTATCCCAAATGCCGCTCCTCGACCAGTTCACGTATCACTCATCACTCATCAAATCCCCGCCAGCACCTTGTCCGGGCTGATCATCAGCTTGTTCAATCCCAACTCGCTGATCGGGAGGCCGAACGCCATGCCCATAAGCTGGGTGACGTACAGGACCGGAAGCCCTATCTTCTCGCCGTACTTCGCCTCTACCTGATCCTGACGGGTATCCAAGTTCGCCTGGCAGAGCGGGCAGGCGGCCACTATGCAGTTCGCACCGGACTTCTTCGCCATCGCCAGGATGTCGTGCGTCAGCTTGACCACTATGTCCGACTTCGAGAGCGCGAGGCTTGCACCGCAGCACTCGGTCTTGTGCGGCCAGTCCACCGGCTCAGCGCCCAGTGCCTTCATTACGTCGTCCATGGATGTCGGGTTCTCGGCATCGTCGAACTGCACCACATCAGGCGGCCTCAGCAGCAGGCAACCGTAGTAGCATGCCGGCTTGAGACCGGTCAGAGGCTTCTTCACGTGCGCGGCAATCTCTTCAGCGCCAACGGCACTGAACGCCTTTAGGACCGACAGCACCTCAACTCCGCCGCCGTACTTGATTCCGGTCTGCTCGGTTATACTCTGAAGGAGGGCGGGGTCGTCCTTTGCCGTGGTATCCGCTGTCTTCAGTCTCGCAAAGCATGCCGCGCACGGAGCCAGCACATCCATGCCCATAGACTCAGCGGTTGCCAGGTCGCGCAGTGGAAGCGCCAGTCCCAACTCGCGGCTCATGGCATGCCCGGAAGTCGCGCCGCAGCAGTTCCAGTCAGGTATCTCCTGAAGCTCGATGCCCAGTTCATTGAATACCGCGCGCGTGGACATATCGTATTCTTTTGCCGTGGAATGCAGCGAGCACCCCGGGTAGTATGCGTATTTCATTCTCAAAACTCCAGTTTGATGAGTGAAGAGCGATACGTGAACTTCTCACAACAGCCAACTCAGGCCTCCGGAGGCAGATCACTCATCACCTATCACTTCTTCGAAAATGTAAGACATTTTCGATCCCATCGCGGTGAGACTGACAGCGCCGTTATCCACGGTGCGAGAAGTCTCGCCAGCGATCCCTCACGAACGCTTCCGCGTGCAGAAGATCTTCTTCATCTCGTCTCGGTTCTTGATCATGCTCGGCATGATGGCCAGCTTGCCTTTGAGGAACATCTTTGCGCCGAGGAAGATATCCGAGAAGAGGTCGAGGCTGCGGAGCTTGTACTCGCCGATCATGCTGATTTCATGCACACGACCTGATCGCTGAACTGCGCTCAGGAACGACTCATGGAATGTGCGAACATTCGGCTCACCGGACGCGATACCCCGCTTGACTGATACCTCACGCAACGCGTCCATCACCTTCGCCAGGTCCACCTTTCGAGGGCATCTGGTGGTGCATGTTTCACAGCCGACGCACAGCCATATCATGGACGATTTTAGTACATCATCCGCTTGACCCAACTGCACGAGTCTGGTCACCTGGTTTGGCGTGATGTCGGCGGTGTAGGCCACCGGGCACCCCGCGGTGCATTCGCCGCACTGATAGCACGAAGCTATGTTTTGCCCAGAGAGCTTCTCTATCTCGGTCTGAAAATCTTTGTTTCCGGTTACTGTCAGCCTATCGGAGGCCACGGCATTTGCCATAGCTTACTACTCCCTCGTAAATGCAGTGCATTTGCGTCCCAATCACGGTGTTTGTTTCGCACGAACTTGCTATTATATCACGTTCCGGTTTGCGCTGGCTATCCTTGCGGTGATGCGCCCTTTTGAAGTTATTCGCGTTCTTCGTGAGCAGCGCGTGCCAGGATCACCAGTTCGCCTGCCAGATCCAAGTGCCTGACAGCGGCTCCTCGCGGCACTGTTACCATAATGGGCGACATGTTCAGAATAGCATTCACCCCTGCCCCAATCAACTTATCCGCACACTGCTGAGCATCCTTCTCCACGGCAAGCACAGCCACGTCTATCTTAAGCTTTGGCAGGGCGTTGGGTAGGTCATCCAACTTCATGACCTTCAGTCCACCCACCGTATTCCCGGCCTCAGCGGAGTCGAACAACGCAACCACCCTGCAGTTCTGTGCGGACAGTCTGCGGATGGTGGACTGGTGATCAACCATGCACAGACTGCCTATCCAGGCCACGCGCTTCTCTTCGTCAATGGCTAGTATTTCGCGGATTTTCTTTCGAAGGTAGGCGATGTTGTAGCCAACGGAAGGCCTGCCGAACCCGCCGAACATGCACAGGTCCTTGCGCACCAGCCCGGGCTTCACACCGACCTTCTCTGCGATCTCGCGCGAGGCAGCGGTGGTCATGCCGGTGGCGGCGAGTTCTTCCAGCGCGTATAGGTACCATCGCATTCTGGAAACGGTCCGCTCGGAGATATGCTCACCGGTTCCGTTGGTCTGTTCCTGGTTCTCTGATTCGGTGTTCACTTAGGGGATTTGCCTTTCGCGTTGACCGACATTGGTCCTCGCACCCGCATTTTACTGCAAATCCGGCCGTTTGTCCATAGCGTGACAAATGGCAGCAAGGGGGTTCTAACATGATGGACAGGATGGGCGGAGTATGGGGGTATGGGAGTGTGGGCGTACCCGTCCGCTTCTGGGAGCGCACGTGTCCTCACGTGCTTCTTTCCGGAAGAGATGCGGACCGCCGCGGCGGTCCGCGCTCCCACATCCCCATACGCCAAGGGCCTTGGATTTGAGGTTTACGGGAATCATGGGTATACTGAAGAGATCAAGGTAGACCGGAGAAAGATCATCCATGGCCGACAAGAACCTGATGCCGATAAGCAATGTGGAGACCCGCCTGAAGTCCTGGCACGGGGAGGATTGGCATACCCCCAAAGGCCGACTTATCCGCGACATCGTCTACGCCGTGGACACCGGTCTTATCACCATGGTTGCGTTCATGGCAGGCGTTTCGGTTTCGCTGCCCACCACCGCGCAGATCGTTCCCGCCGGGCTGGCTAACGCGCTGGCGGGGATGATGGCCATCTTCTTCGGCTCGTTCCTCTCCACCAAGGCGCAGACCGAGTTCTTCGAGAACCAGATCGAACGCGAAACCTGGGAGCTGGAACACATGCCGGAGAAGGAGCGCGAGGAAGTTCGCGAGATTCTCGTTGACATGGGCTTCACGGACGACGAGGCGCTGGTCGGCGTGGAGCGGATCACGGCGAACAAGGACGTCTGGCTGAAGTTCATGATACAGGAAGAGATCGGCCTGGTTCCGGGGACGACGGACAATCCTATGGAGATCGGTCTCGTTTCAGCGGGTTCGTATCTGCTGGGCGTGATACCGCCGTTTTTGCCGTTCGCCTTGGGAATGCCGGTTCACAAGGCCCTGACAACCGCGGTCATAATTGTCATCATCTTTATGTTCGCGATGGGCGTGGCGAAGACGCGCCTCACCAAGATACACTGGCTGAAGAGCGGGTTGGAGACGGTGGCGATAGGGGGCATAAGCTGCGGGCTGGGGCTGCTTCTAGGGCGTGTGGCGAATATGCTTCTCTACAGCAGATGAGGGTGTCAGGTTGCCCGAACACCCTCGCTCAATGCCCACTATGTAGTCGCAGGTCTTCAGCCTGCGTCCCACGAACGCGGCAGGTACGTACCCATAAAGGGTACGGCTACTCCACCGACAGAATGCTTCCTGCGATGAACCGCGTGCCGTCCTTGATGTTAAGGTAGTACGCCACCATGATCTTCCCATCCGGCAGTATCGCCGAC
>JANYKG010000045.1 GCA_025358205.1 Armatimonadota bacterium | reverse complement strand
GAAGGGCGGCAACCTGCTGCTCGACATCGGTCCGGCTGCGGACGGGACTATCCCTGTCATCATGGAGGAGCGGTTGCTGGAGATCGGCGACTGGCTGAAGGTGAACGGCGAGGCGATCTACGGCACTCGTCCGTGGCGTGCGGAAACAGATGGCGGGAAGGTAGCGTATACTGCTGGTAGCGCCGGTGTCCCCACCGGCACGTCCGGAAAAGCGGGTGAGTCCGCCGCGGCGGACAACGCTCCCGGGGCCACAGTTTATGCTATATCCCTGAAATGGCCGGGCAGCGAACTCGTTCTGAACGAGCCGAAGCCGTCCGCTGATACCACAGTGACCATGCTCGGGGTCCAGACTCCGCTGAAGTGGCGGAACAAAGGCGGCAAGATGCATGTCGAAATTCCGGCTCTATCGGTTGACGATCTGCCGTGCAGCCACGCATACGTTTTCAAGCTTACCAAGGTAGAATAGCCGAACATTCAGGCTGTCGAACCGTCAGAGAATAGAGAGGAACCTACCTATGAAGTCACAAATCACTCGCATTCGGCTGTTGGTATTTCTGCTGATCTTCGGGTTGGTCGTCGTTTGCGGTGCGGCTGTTGTACAGTCAGCCAAGAATGGGAGTGGCGCCAGGGCTGCCTTATCCGCGGCGGATGAGGCTGCACCCGCACCCGCGCCAAAACCGGCTCTGGTCATTCCGTCCGACGTGGAGGTCATCCACGATGTCGAATACGGCAAGGGCGGAAAGATCCCTCTGACGCTTGATATTGTCCGCCCGAAAGTGCAACCGAAAGCGCCAATGCCGGTCGTTATCTTCGTCCACGGCGGCGGCTTCATGTCAGGGAACAAAGGGTCGGGCATCCGGCGACTGATAGGTCTGGCTCAGCACGGCTACTTCTGTGTCACTATTGACTATCGGCTCAGCGGCGTTGCGACCTTCCCCGCGCAGATCGAGGACTGCAAGTGCGCCGTCCGCTGGGTGCGCGCACATGCCAAGAAGTACAATGCAGATCCCAAGCGCATTGGAGCGTGGGGCGGCTCGGCAGGCGGCACTCTCGTCGGTCTGCTCGGCGTCACCGGCGGCATGAAGGAGTTCGAGGGCCAAGGCGGCTGGCCGAAGGAATCAAGCCGTGTGCAGGCAGTGTGCGACTGGTTTGGCCGGATGGACATCTGGAAGACCGCACAGGAGGAGAAAGCTCGTGGCGTCACCAAAGAGACATGGGTGAAGGGCGATATCCCCGAACGGCTCTCGGCGTTAGTCGGCGGCGTGATCTGGGAGAACCCTGCTCTGTGCAAGCGAGCAAGCGCAATCACATACGTCAAGAAGGGTGATCCGCCGTTCCTGATTATGCACGGAGACAAGGATGGCACCGTTCCGGTAGACCAGAGCATTGAGTTCCACGCGGCGCTGAAGAAGGCTGGAGTGGATTCCACACTGCAGATCGTCAAAGGCGTCGGCCACGGCTTCCCCGGACGCCCCGATCTGGACAAACCGGTGATTGAGTTTTTCGACAAGCATCTGGGCACGAGGAGTAAGCAGAAATGATTAAGCTGATTATGGTATTGGCCATCCTGGGTCTGGCGGCCGCCCTGTCCGCACAGGAGGAAACTGCACCGAACCCCGCGCCAAAGCCGGAGTACAAGGCTCCGACTGATATGGAACTCATCAAGGAAATCGCGTACAGCAAGGATGGCAATAAGGCCCACAAGCTGGATATTCTGCGACTCAAGAAAGCGTCGAAAGAGCCGACGCCGGTCATAGTCTGGATTCACGGCGGGGGATTCGTCTCCGGCAGCAGGACCGACGGCTACAAGCGTCTGGAGCGTTTCGTGAAGCAAGGCTATCTCGGCGTCACCATTGACTATCGGTCGGCCTGGGAAAAGCCGTTCCCCGCGCAACTCCAGGACTGCAAGTGCGCCATCCGGTTCCTGCGCGCCCATGCCAAGCAGTACAACCTCGACGCCAAGCACATCGGCGTGTGGGGCGGCTCGGCTGGCGGTAACCTTGTTTCCATGCTCGGCGTCACCGGCGGGATCAAGGAGTTTGAGGGCGACGGCGGTTGGGAGAAGGAATCCAGCCGTGTGCAGGCGGTGGTGGACTACTACGGCATGACCGACTTCCTTGCGATCTACGCGATGGCGAAGGCGGGTACGTCAACCGAGCGTTTCAAGCCTCTTGATGGCAACGAATCTATTTCCCATCTCCTTGGGGTGAAGAAATACTTCGAGCATTCGGACCTGTGCCGCAAAGCCAGCCCGACCACCTACGCCTCTAAGGACGATGCGCCGTTCTACATCTTCCACGGCGATCTTGACCCGCTGACCCCGCACCAGCAGGGCGAGCTGCTCAATGAGACGCTCAGGAAGGCAGGCGTGGAGTCAGACTTCTACCTGGTCAAGGGCGGCAAGCACGGCTGGCCGAACCGCCCCGATGTTGACGACAAGATGGACGCATTCTTCGCCAAACACCTGAAAGCCAAGGGATGATGGTCAGATGGTCTAATGGTCTCCAGCCCAACCATGTGACCATTCGACCATTCTCCCATGAACCATCCGACCATCTGACCATTTCACCCGTCCACCTTGCACATCCCTTGAGCATTCTGGTATGCTGAGGCATCATGAATATTGACCTGATTCCCATGCTGCGGTGCCCTACGGGGTGCGCCTCAGATATCGAACTGCGCTCCGACAAGGTTTCCGACAGCGGAGAGGTTACGACCGGCGCTCTTCACTGCATATCGTGCGGTGAGGAGTACCCCATCAGCCGGGGCATCGCGAAGATGCTGCCGCACAAGCTCAAGGCGCAAACCGATGCGTCCGACGATCACACCGCCACTCGCAAGCGCAGCGAGATGCGCGCCCGTGACGACCAAGTGAAGGCCTACGAGCGCATGTGGCATCTGAATGTCTTCGGACTGCTTGAAATACCCGTAGCAGTGAACCGACTCTCCCTCGCCAGCGACCACATACTACTCGAAGCCGGGTGCGGCACCGGGCGGATGACATCCACCTTCGCCAAAAAGTGCGACCGCCTGATAGCCGTGGACTTCAGCCTCCAGTCCCTGCGAAGGAATCAGGCCAATCTCCGCAAGGCCGGGGTCAAGAACGTGGACCTCATTCAGGCGGATATCTGCCACCTGCCGCTGAAGACCGAAGTCGTCAACCGGGTAGTGAGCTGCGGCGTTATCGAGCACATACCCACACCGGAGTCCAGACTCACCGCCAGCCAGGAAATGGCGCGCGTGCTGAAGGGCGGCGGCAAGCTTGTCATATCCGCGTACCAGTATTCCATGCTCACCCGCATGTTTTCCGAGAAGGAAGGCGAGCATGACGGCGGAATCTACTTCTACAGGTTCACCCGCAACGAACTGCGACAAATGCTCTCTCAGGCCATGAATGTGGAGGCCATCACCGGTCTGCTGGTCTACTACTACGTCGCAAGTTGCGCCAAACCGGTCTGACCTCGGAGGATTATTGCCGTGAAACTCACTCGCTTTCTGATGCTCACTTCCGTCCTGTTGCTGTTCGCCGTTGGATTATCCTTCGCCCAGACTGCAACCGGCGTTGACGTCATCACGAACGTGGAGTACGGCAAGGTCGGCGATCGCGCGCTGGTGCTGGACATCATCCGCCCGAAGGTTCTGCCGAAAGAGCCGATGCCGGTGGTGGTGTGGATCCACGGAGGAGCATGGTCCGGCGGCAGCAAATCATCCGGCACATCGCTGCTGACACCATTGGCCGAAAAGGGGTATTACTGCTTCAGTGTGGAGTACCGTTTCTCCGGCGAGGCCATCTGGCCCGCTCAGATTCAGGACTGCAAGTGCGCCATCAGGTGGATGAGAGCACACGCCGGGAAGTACAACATTGACCCGAACCGAATCGGCGTGTGGGGCGGCTCGGCGGGCGGCCACCTGGTCGCGCTGATGGGTACCGCCGGCGACGTGCGGATGCTTGAGGGCAAGGGCGGTTGGCAGGATCAGTCCAGCCGGGTGAATGCCGTGTGCGACTGGTACGGCCCAACGGACTTCCTCTGGTTCTACGACCACGCCAAGGAACATGTTCTCTTCGCCGACATGTTCAAAAACAAGCAGGGTCAGGATTTGTTTGAACAGCTCGTCGGCGGCCCGGCCACGGAGCTTCCCGGCCTATGCAAGCAGGCAAGTCCGCTCTCCTACGTCTCGAAGGATGATCCGCCGTTCCTCATCATGCAGGGAGACAAGGACCAGCTCGTGCCGATGGTTCAGAGCGAGATGCTGAACGACGCGCTGAAGAACGCCGGTGTGACGTGCGAACTCATGATCATGAAGGGCAAGGGCCACGAGCTGTTCCCGGTTGAACCGGTGATCGCGTTCTTCGACAAGCGATTCGGCAGATCCAAGTAATTCCGTTCTGGTTACTTCCTCTTCTTGAAATAGTTGTGTACCACCCAAGTCCAGTTCATGCCGATATGAAACAGCGCCAGGATGACCAGCAGCGCGCCCGGCAGCACGTGAGCGTACAGGAATAACCTGTCGCCTATTCGATCTAGGTTCAGTCCGGTAACCGGCTGCCAGATAATCAGGAAGGCCATTATCGGTATGGTGATGCGTAACCAGGCTGCTTTCTTCATCTATATTCCCTTCCGACGTCCACAATCATACTTCTATTATACCCAGTTTGTAGAATCTCCATTGGCCGATTGTATGCTCGGTTGTGAGGATATGTCGCAAACACATTATGCACTGAAGGATAATCGCTGCTGAATAGCGAACATCGGCTCGATAGGTGATGGAGGTACGATGATGGTCGAGAAGCGATCCGGGAAGACCGGTATATGGGTAGCGCTTATCCTGCTTGCTATCGCTGCGCTTGCTGCAGGCGTGTTTGTCGGCATAAGCCGAAGCAAACGCCTTGCCGCCCAGGCCAACGCACGGGAGATGACTAAGCCGGTTGATATGCAAGCAGTCGCAACTTCATCATGGAAATGTTTCGTTAATGAGGCCAGGGTCAACTCCGCGAGTAGCGGTCATGAGTGCAGTGTGGACTACACCGCGCTGGAGCATTTTGGCGGAAATAGCTACGGCATCATGATCGTTGCATACAAGGACAGCGAATACTCCCTCGATGTCTTCCGGTACAACCCTGCCACCAAGGACTGGAATTCAGCGCCTGTGAAACAGGATGAACAGGGATTCTCGAAAATAGATACCCCCTACGTCGCCGAGCTGTGGGATTTGCCAAAGGAGAAGCTGGAAGCTTGGATGGCCGCCGCGAACAAAGCCGCAAAGGTCAGGTATTCGCGTCCTGAGTAGATAATAGGGAGCAGTTGATGAACCATAGACTTACCACCGCATTATTCGCAGACCCGCCAGGCGCATATCGCCCCATTCCGTTCTGGTTCTGGAACGGCGATATGGAAGAGGCCGAGATAGACCGGCAACTCCAGGAAATGCAGGCGAAGGGCGTAAACGAGGCGTTCATCCACGCCCGCAGAGGTCTGACCATCCCCTATCTTTCGGAATTGTGGTTTGCGCGTATCGGCTTCACGCTCAAGAAGGCATCCGAGTACGGCATGCGCATGTGGCTATACGACGAGGACAACTGGCCCAGCGGATATGCGGGCGGCCGAGTCCTGAAGGCCGATCCCGACTGCCGATCGAAGAACCTTGCGCGCGTGGTCGTACCTGCCGATGCCGATCTCACCATCCCCGAGGGTAAGCTGGTGGCGGCATTGGCCGTGATGGAGGATGGCAGAACCCTGGATGTGACCGAGAGCTTTGGTACCGCCGGCGTCTCGCCGGCTTCCGGATCGGGGG
>JANYKG010000036.1 GCA_025358205.1 Armatimonadota bacterium | reverse complement strand
GCTCTTTTTGGGTTGCTGTTGTTAGCTTTTATGGCATCTAGCTCAGTGCGTTCGTTGCGAATGCGGCTGTGCAGATCGGCGATCTCTCTCACGAACTGCTTCTGTTGAGGGGTCTGCGGCTGAACGTTATTCCACCACCCGCCGACATGGACACCTGCCATACCAGGAAAGCCGCAAATGCCAAAGTTGCAGCCACTTTGTGCAGCGCTGCCGTTTTGGCCTGCTCCACATCGCCCGCGTCCCCATTTTCCCTGGGCGGTTACGGCAATTGCAGCCGCCATGACTATAATCAAGAATACAAGGGCGGTTCGTTTCATCATTAGCGTCTCCTCCAAGAACATCGTCTTAAGTTCTAGACTCTTGGCGAGTACGGGCTATTCCGGTTACTTTATGCTGTCCGCAATCTTTTTCAGTTCGACATCGCTGAGGTCGCCTATGACGATGATTGCCAAGTCACCGAGTGATCTCTGTGCAGCACGAACCTGTGGATTGCCGGCCACCAGACATGCGGCGCAGGATTCTCGGCACGATCCTCGTCCGCGCCCTTCATTCGGGCACGGCCCTTTGCGTTCAAAGATCGAGATAGTGTTCATTCCGTTCGTGTATCTGAGTCCGGCGAACTGCTTGCATTCGGGGGTGTTGCGCAGGTAGTAGTTATCAAACCTGTAACTGTGGGGGACGTAGCCCGGCTTGATCGGCGTGAAACCGACCGCCTTTCGAACTGCCGCCAGAGTGTTGGGCTGATCGGCTGGGTGAACGGTCTTCCACCCGGCGGGTACGGCAAAGAGCGCGTTGGCAGGACGCTTGGCATAATCCACAGCGGTGTAGACAGTGCTGGATTCCAACTTGCCGTTCGCGCCGGATTTTTCCGTCTTCAGCGCAACCATGGTCTTCTTGTCCAGCCACAGCCGCTTGCTGGGATCACGGGGTGACTTAGGTTTTAGTTGTATTACGTAGCATTCTCGCCCGGCTATTTTTGCGTTGCCCTGCAGTGTCGGCGTGTAGTTTGCCAGAAGTAGATCCATTTGGCATGGGCATTCGGGCGCTTCAGAGGCAAATGCAGTGCGCTGGGAGGCATCCAGACGTATGACATGAACACCGTCATCCAGTATGACGCGACCTTTAGACGGTCCGGTGACATACTCCATGCGGCTTTTTTTGCCGTTATCATAGACAGCAACCTCGGCTGAAACTGAACCTTGCTGGGTGTATGCCGTTGTTTTGAGGTGTCCGGTGTAGCAGCATTTATCCTCTGCCAGTCGGGACCGCTTTATGATGTCCACGGCGGTGGGTGAAGCAGCCTGGATACAGGATACAATCGCCAAAATCAGCAACCCAAAAGCTCCGAATACCATCCGAGTCTTCAATGCGATGCCTCCGAAACAGGCGCAGCATAGGCCACATCTATCAGTCCCAGGCCGGCTTTGTCAGCGAATGGTTCGCGCCAACTCATGGATGCGTGTTGCGCCAGGTAGTTGCCTGCATCTTCGTGTACGGACATTTTGGGGTGAAGGAAGAGCGCCGCCATCACTAATGCCGCCGTCGCCACTGCCATTCCTGTGAGGTGAAATCGGTGACCGCCGAACCAGTCCCGCACTCCTTGTCCGGCATGCCTGGGACCCAGGTCAGCGCTGATTGCGTTCCACAGATCCGGGGCCGGGTCCAGCGAGATCATACTGAGCAGTTCGCCGGTCTTGTTGAGAGCAGCCAACTCATCCGCGCAGTTGGCACACTCGCTCACATGAGCCTCAACCAGAGTGCATTCATCCAATGTCGCCGCACCCACGGAGTAGTTCGGCAGCAGTTCGCGTACTTTCTCGCATTTCAATTCATTGTTTGTGTTCATCGTTCCCGGCCTCTACATAGGGTGACAGTTTTCTGCGAAGAGCCTCTCTTGCCCGGCTCAATCGGGACATAACCGTCCCCCTAGGAATTCCCAATACCTCCGAAACCTCTTCGACATCCATTCCCTCCAGATGATGAAGGGTCACCACCAGTCTATGATCTTCGCTTAGGGAGTCTATCGCCCTTATGACAGCGCTTCTATCCTCGACGCTCATCAACGAATCTTCCGGTGTCGGTTCCTCGCTCACCAGATCTAACGGACTCGGAGCGCCTTCTGCATCGGTAGCGCCTGAATCTATGCTGAGGGTAAACTCACGCCCCTTTTTCTTCACAGTGTCACGGCTGCGGTTCAGAGCTATCCGGTGCAGCCACACGCCAAAAGTTTCATCGGCACGAAGCTTCGGCAAGGCGTTCCATGCCCGCACGAATGTTTCCTGGGTCACATCTCCAGCGTCCTCCGGCGACCCGGTAATCCGTTTAGAAAAGTTGAATATGCGATCATTGTACTTCCGGTACAGTTGCTCAAACGCGGCTTTATCGCCTGATCTTGCAGACTGAACCAGTTGGGATTCTGATCTCGAATCCATTAAATGCACACCGGTTTACATGGAGTTAGACTGCGGGACTTTTCAGGTGCATCCGTCTTTCCCTCTGATCCGCATTATTCACGGACAACGTGAATAATGCTCAGAAGGCTCTGCATTATGCCCAAACGCATAATGCAGGCCGGGCGTTCCGCACTCTACTAGACGATTATACCACTAAACTACTTTTCTTGACGAGGAGGAAAACACTATTAGGTTAGAGAAAACATGGGTCAAGTGCAGTACTCATTCATGGATCGGCGACTTCAGGGTGCTTGATGCCGTCGGTTCGATCATTCCAAAACGTATGAGGAGGTAAGGTTTTGAGCACAAAAGCAGATTCGACTCAAGCGGCGTACAGCCACAGAGGCGAGCTCTTTACGGCAAGTTGCATGGCGCTTGTGGTTAGCGCCATAGCGTTCGGTATCCGCGGCGACACTCTGGGTGACTTCATGAAGACATTCAACGCGACACCCGCCGACATCGGTTGGGCGATTGTTGGCGCCTTTTGGGGTTTCACTATCTCGATTGCTTTTAGCGGGGTTGTATGCGATTGGTTGGGGTTGAAGTCGCTACTGGTGTTCGCGTTCGTCCTTCACATGGTAGGCATTGCCGGTACGGTGTTCGCGAGCAGTATTCAGATGCTGGCAATCGGCACGCTGCTGATTGGTCTAGGCAACGGCTTTATCGAAGGCGCAGTGAACCCTCTGGTGGTCACACTCTACCCCGACAACAAGACAGCCAAGCTGAATGCCCTTCACGCATGGTGGCCGGGCGGCATCGTCATCGGTACGGTTATAGCGTATCTGATGGGGCGCTTTGATGCAGGCTGGCAGCTCAAGACCGGCGTGCTGTTCATCCCGACACTTATCTACGGCTTCATGTTCATTAAGCTCAAATTACCGCCGACCGAGCGCGTGGCGTCCGGCGTTTCCACGGGGCGCATGTGGAAGTCGGTGTTTTCGCTGTTCCTGGTGTTCTGGTTCTGCATGTGGCTCACTGCATTTACTGAGTTGGGTACCAACCAGTGGATCTCTGAGATGCTGAAGGAGTCCGGGGTGAAGGTAGGCACCCTCGTTTTGGGATGGATCAGCTTCGTTATGCTGATCGGCCGAACGTTCGCGGGTCCCGTCATTCACAAGCTGAAACCGATCGGCCTATTACTGCTTTCGGCCATCATCTCGGCGCTAGGTTTGCTGGCGCTGAGTGTGGCGCACGGGCCTACCATGGCGTTTGTGGCTGCGACGGTATTCTCAGTCGGAGTCTGCTACTTCTGGCCGACGATGCTGGGATATACTTCTGAACGCTGGCCTGAGGGTGGGGCATTGACAATGGGTCTTATGGGCGCTGCAGGTATGGCGGCAGCCGGTCTTGCACAGCCGATATTTGGCTGGTTGTTTGCAGGCCGAGGTACCGCCGGTTGCCTGCAGGTCGTGGCCGTTCTGCCCGCCATCGCGGCTGTCGTCTTCATATTCTTCTTCTTGAGTCATCAGAAGGAAGGCGGATACAAGGCCGTGAAGCTGGACAAGAAATAGTCCGTTTCGCTAACAATGAGTCCTTGCAGGGGATGGGGTTATAGCTCCGTCCCCTGTTTATTTACTAAGCCAGCCCACAACAACCTTGTCCGATGCTTTGGTTCCCCTGATCGTCACTCCGTTCGGCTGACCGGATGCGCTGTAGGCGTTCTCGAACCAGTCTGTTTGGAACTTCGCCCGAGTGTTGTGGATGAAGATCTCACCCGGCGCGATGAGGGCCGCCGCAGTCCTGAAATCACCTGCTCGGCGCAGTGACGGCGCGTAGAGATTATCCACAAATGACTTGTCGTTTGTGTTGTTGAATCCGTTGGCGTCCACCACAGTTCGCCGTACGTTTGGTGCGAATGCACGTGCGAGCAGACTCCATAAACCACCTTCGCCAGTGCCGACTAAATCCAGATTGCCCGTATCATCAACCCAAGCCAGCACGGTCAGTATGTCCTGCACGCGGTTTGCGGTGTCCGTCCGGTTGTACGTGTCGTAGAACCCGTAGCGGGTCAGGCGGTCGGCAGATTCAGGTGACCCAATGTGCGCGCCGGTGTTAAAACAGTCAACCTTTATCACCCGACGGCCTGCTTTGAGGAGCATTTCAATCAGCGTGTCGGACGCGCCGACTACAACCGCCGTGCCGGTTGCGTTCCTATCCGGGGTCATGCCAACCACGGGGATGGCATCCTGTTTCCCCTTCCGGCTGATCAGGAATCGTTCTGTGGAGCAGTAGGACAGGTTGGACGAGTAGGACTTGTCTGACGGGACAGCCTCGATGTCAGCCGGTTTCGGCATCTCCACCGCCAGGGAGTGCATCAGCGCCGGGCCGAATGCCTTGCGGAAAGCGTTCAGAGACGCGGCGTTGTGCGGTTTCATATCCGCGATCTGCTTCTCTGCTGCCGCGATCCTGCTTTGGATAATCCCATCAGCGTCCAGCGCGTTCGCAGGTTTGGGTTCACTCCCAAAGACGAGCAGGTCTTCATCCTTCTCCGCCACGAAAGACTGTTCCTTGAAGTGATTCGCGTTGGAATCGCCGAGTATCCACTTGCCGAAGAACGCGTACACCGCTTCTCGGCTGTCCTTGTTGTAATTATGTTCCGCCTTCATCTGCACGTATGCGAGCATGTCATCCGCCCCCAGGAGCTTGTACACACTCCGCACCGCTGGGAACTCCACGGTCGGGGTGTTGACGGTCCAGTCGCCGGTTGCGGATACCATCAGCATCGGACGCGGCGCGGTGAGGGCAGCGATCTCCATGTTGTTTGTGTCGAGCCGAACGAGCGGAGGGTTCTCGCAGACACAGCCGCCTTGCATAGTGGACGAGATCATGTTCACCGGCGCGAAAAATTTCACCCGATCATCCACCGACGCGAGCATAAAGGTCTGGGTTCCTCCACCGGATTCACCAGTGCAGGCGATGCGGTCTTTGTCCACATCCGGCAGTGAGAGCAGGAAGTCCACAGCGCGGATGCTGTTCCATAGTTGCAGGCCGCCGACGCTTATACCCCAAAGATGCTCACGCTGTCCGGTTAGGTCCTCCCTGTGTTTGAGTTGGAATGAATCATTGTAGCCGATCATGTCGTACAGGAACGCGATATATCCCTGCCTTGCGAAGCTGATGCACCGCGCGGGCATTGAGCCGAGTTCCGTGTTCGCCAGCCGCCCGTTCTCCCAGTGGCCGTGAGTGTTCAGTACTGCGGGGAAGGGGCCTTTCTTGCCCCTGGGCTTGTACAGGTTGCCGGTTACGAAGAAACCGGGAAAGCTCTCGAAATAGACCTTCTCAATGGTGTAGCCGTCGCGCTCGACTCGACCAAATATGCGGGCGTTGAGCGGAGTCTTTTCGGGCATAGGCATCAGTCCGGCGCCTGTCAGAATCTGCTCGCGGATGTATTTCGCGCGTTTGCCCCAGGCCTGTCTGGTTGTTGGCACGGCGAATGAGTAGGTCGTATCCAGATGCCGCACATTGGTGAATCTCTGATCTTGACCGGGTTGTGTTGAAGGCGTGTTCATGTCAGCAGAACCTTTCGATGGCGAGGATGCTGCCATTGTGATCAGTAGTGTGCAAAGGAGTAGTTTCATGGCTGATTGGGCGCAGCGTTTCGGCGCTAACCGATGGAATCCTCCAACTGATGGAGCGTGTCTTCGTGGTACAACCGTGTAATGGCAACAACTGCAATGTCGTCCGTCAGATGGCCGTCGGCAAAATCGGAGGCCGCTTCAAGCAGAGCCTTGATGATATCGTTGGGCTGGAACTGGGTGCATGCCTTGATGGTTTTTTCAATGCCTTCCATTCCGAACATTTCACCGCCGCGTCTGGCTTCGGATATGCCGTCCGTATAGAAAACGATGCTGTCGCCTGGCTGCAACACGCATTCGTGCTCCTTATACTGCTCCGTGTCCGATATACCGAACGGTATTTGGCCGAATGCCGTGAACTCGACGTCACCGGTCTCTCGGCGGTGTATCACTGCGGGAGGATGCGCCGCACTGGCATAGCATACCTTGCCGCTCGCCATGTCAATTACTGCGGCTGAGGCTGTCACGAAGGATTCGGACCCCATATGGTTCACGTACAGAACTGAGTTTGAATGGGTCAAAGCGTTCCCCGGAGAAGACGTATCATACGCAAACGCCCTGATGGTGCTGCGCGCGGCGGCAGCAAGAGCGGCGGCTTGTATGCCCTTGCCGGATACATCACCGATGGCGACGGCTGCCCTTCCGTCTTCGGTTTCGAATACGTCATAGAAATCCCCGCCGATTTCAGTGTCTTCTGTGCCAGGCAGGTAGAATGCGGCTACTTCGTATCCATTACCGATCTTTGGGTTTTCGGGCAGAAGCGCTCGCTGAAGCTGCTGCACCTGCTGCTGAAGGCCCTCTCGCAGCCGGACGCGCTCCGTAATGTCCCGGACAACGCTCAGGAGTATGCGCTGTCCTTCCAGGTCCACCCCACTTGAGCTGACCTCAACGGGGAAGATGGTTCCATCCTTTCGCTGGTGCTTTGCCTCAAACAGCACACCGTGTTCTGCCGCAGCTTGCAGTTGGCCGTCCACTGTGTCACGTGTGTCTGCTGTCCGCAAATCGCGAACGGTCTTCTGCAGGAGTTCCTCTCGAGAGTAGCCGTATTCACTTACTGCTGCGTCATTGGCCTCCATGATATTGCCATCGTTGCTCACGAAAAGCACGACATCTCGCGCACGTTCTGTAAGGAGTTGATAGCGTCTCATAGCATTTTCGGCCTGTTTGCGCGCGGTGATATTATGCAGGTTGATGGTTAGGCCGCCATCTGCAGGATATGCCCGAACCTCCATCCAAGTATCAATTGCATGGAAGTATTCTTCAATCTCCACGACTGCATGCTCAGCAAACGCTCTTTCCAGCGCCGCCCGCATGTTTGATGTTCCGCCCAAACCAGGGTTATCCCAAACCGACTGGCCAATCAGTTCAGCTTTTGGTTTCCCCAGCCAGTGCTCAGCCTCGGAATTCATATAGGTGAAGCGCATGTCCTTGTCCAGCGCATAGAAAGCGTCAGTTATGCTATCAACAATGCCGGTGATCTCTCGTTCGGATTCCTGAACCTCGCTAAGCAGGTCTCTGGTTCGGATGGTTCCTCTGCGTATTATCAGTGTGGCAAAGGCCACAGTGCCGGCGCCCAGCAGGTAGGCTGCCAGGCTGGCCCAGCCTCGCTCGGTCAGTCCAGAGGGAATCATACGATCTTCGGGGTGTATGAAGAGGTAGAAGAACAGCAGAAGGCCCCAAAGGAATGCGAATATCCCGGGTCCTGTGCCGAACAGATAGGATATAAACATGATGGGTATGACAAAGACTATGGGGTACTCGCCGACGGGGAACGCGCGTCTGACCTGGAGCAGCACGATGGCGATCAGGATTTGCAGAAGGATGGCGACGACATACCCTGACCACCATTTCCTGGGTTCAGGTTTGTCATGCGGTTTATGGGATGCCATTTTTGTACCTTCCAGTCAGTGTGTTACTGCCCGAAGCACAAGCCAGCGGTGGGTAAAGCCGCCCATATTGCACCATTATACCATTTTATCGTAGACTATGGTAGAGGTTTTTTGTTGTGAACGATACACCGCCCGAACAGGGACTGCACGAAGCAGAGCCAACGCTGCCCCAGGAACCCACTGTCTTGGCCGCAGAAGTTCCACCCACGCGCCTGCTTCGTCCGTTCAGCGCGTTTCGGCATCGCAACTATCAGCTCTTCTTTAGCGGGCAGTTGATCTCTCTCATCGGCACCTGGCTCCAGTCGGTGTCTCAGGGATATCTTGTCTACGAGCTTACGAACTCCAAATACCTGCTCGGAGCTGTTGGCTTTCTGGGTTCTTTGCCGGTTCCGATTTTGTGTCTCTTCGCCGGGGTGATCGCGGATCGCGTGAACAAGCGCAATCTCATCATGGTCACGCAGACGTGTGCGATGATATTAGCCTTTGTCCTCGCGTCGTTGGTGAAATCGCATGTGGTGACTGTATATCATATTATGGGTGTGGCTGTTTGTCTGGGAATGGTGCAGGCATTCGACATACCGACTCGCCAGTCATTTGTCATAGAGATGGTTGGAGAAGAAGACCTGAGCAACGCCATAGCTCTAAATTCAGTGACCTTCAATATTGCACGAATTCTCGGGCCGAGTGTTGCGGGAGTGGTTATCGCTCAGTTTGGCATAGAGATGGCTTTCTTCCTCAATGGGTGTAGCTTCGTGCCTGTGATTCTGGGTTTGGGTATGATGCGAATGCCGCCTGTTGTGCGCAGACAGCACGAGCCGATGATGCACCAGCTTGTGGAGGGGTTTCGTTTCATTCGTGATAATGAGGCAGTTAAGTCCTTGCTGATCCTGTCCGCGGTTATCGGTTTCTTTGTTATGCCTTATGCCATGTTGATGCCTGTATTTGCCAAAGATATCCTGAATGCGGGGGCAAGAGGCCTTGGATACCTGGTGTCGGCCATCGGAGCAGGGGCCCTTATCGGGGCGGCCGTACTGTCTTCACTCGGGAACTTCAAGTCGAAAAGCAGGCTTCTGCTGGCCGGGAATTTCACCTTTTGCGTAATGTTGACGCTCTTCTCATTCTCCCGAGCTCTTCCGCTTTCGATGGCGTTGCTGGTGGGAGTCGGGTGGGGTGTGATGACCAATATGGCACTGACGAATACGATTATTCAGACCGCCGTTCCTGATGACCTGCGCGGTCGGGTGATGAGCGTGTACGTGTTCTTCAATATGGGGATGGTGCCGTTCGGTAGTCTGCAGGCAGGTTTGGTCGCGCAGCACCTTGGCGCACCCTGGGTTCTTCGCATAGGAGCTATCGTGTGCATCGCGGTTGCACTAGCGTTAAGCTCTCGAATTATCCGCGGCGACCAAGCTGATGCAGTTCCTTCCCTCGCACAGTAGGGGTTGTATATGACTCACACCGCTATTCTACTGATCATCGTCTCAGCCGTCATTCACGCCGGATGGAATCTCATCGGCAAGAAGAATGAACCTTCGCCAGCGTTCTTCCTCATCGCCAACATGCTTGGGTGCATGTGCCTGCTTCCGGTCGCGCTGACACACCTTAAGTTGATAGGGCTGTTTCCGCTGCAGACCTGGGCGTTCCTTGCAGTGACCGGCATCTTCCAGACAGTCTACTTTACAGGGCTGGCGGGAGCATATCGCACCGGCCACCTCTCCGTAGCCTATCCGCTTGCACGCTCTGCCCCCGTGATTATGGTTGCCGGGTTGAACGTCCTCATTGGGAAGGTTGACCAGCTCAGCGCGTTGTCAATCATCGGCATGATCCTCATCGCTGTCGGCGCTCTGGTCCTGCCGGTCAACGGTTCAAAGGCGTGGACATTCAAAGACTATCTGCACGTTTCGAGCTTGTTTGCGTTGATGGCCGCAGTTGGCACGGTTGGCTATTCCATGGTGGACGATACGGCGCTCCGGGCGCTCAGGTCGGCTGCGGGTGTCGGGTCAAGCAGAATCACCGTAACGCTCATCTACGCTCTTTTCGAAGGTCTGTCTTCATCGTTCTGGCTGGGTGCATGTCTGCTAGCCAACAAGCAGGATCGCCGCTCGTTTGGCGGAGTTCTTCGGAGGAACGTGGGCAGCGCGGCATTGGCAGGAGTAGGCATTTTCCTTGCGTACTCGTTGATACTGATCGCCATGGGATTCTCGCGAAACGTCAGCTACGTGGTGGCCTTCCGACAGTTGAGCATTCCACTGGGCGCGCTGTTTGGGGTCTTCCTACTCAAGGAACCCTGTAACGCATGCAAGTCCTGGGGTCTGGCCGTCATGGTCGTGGGGTTAGTGTTGGTAGGTGTGGGGTAAAGATTAACCGTTCGACGTTCGACTTCCGGCCTTGACCTTCATGACAGTGCAGGCTAGAATATGCGAACAATATAGAATCTCTTGGAGGAAATTCATGGAGAAGTACATCTGCGACGTATGCGGCTACGTCTACGATCCCGAAGTTGGCGACCCTAGTTCAGGCGTAAAGCCGGGAACCTCATTCACTGATCTGCCCGACGATTGGGTTTGCCCTGAGTGTGGAGCACAGAAGGAGAGTTTTAGCAAAGTTGCTGATTAAGGAAGGTATCTACTCGGTCGGCACCCTCAATGCTGCGCTTCGTCGCTTTGACGTAATCATGGAGACGAAGTACGGGACGACCTACAACTCATACGTTCTGCAAGGCGAGAAGACTGCGATTATAGACGGTGGCCACGGGAAGTTCATTGACCTCTTCCTCAGCAAGGTTCGCGAGGCGGTAGACCCAGCGAAGGTGGACTACATCATCGTCAACCACACTGAGCCGGACCATTCCGGTTCCGTTAGCGCACTTCTTGAAATCTGTCCCAATGCACAGGTGGTCTCCACGAAGATCGCCGCGAAGTGGTTGCGGGAGATAATGAACCACGACTTCAACTCGCGCACGGTGGAGGACGGCGAGGAGATAGACCTGGGAGGCAGGACTCTCAGGTTTATGATTCAGCCGTTCTGGCACTGGCCGGACACGATGTTCACCTACGTGCCTGAGGACAAGATTCTCTTCTCATGCGATGGATTCGGCGCGCACTACTGCGACGAGAGGATGTATGACGACCTTGTAGACGCCGATCTGTACCACACCGAGTTCAAGAACTACTATGACGCGATCATGCGGCCGTTTGCGGACAAGATATATGACGGCGTGCAGTGTGTGAAGGCGCTTGATCTGGAGATGATCTGTCCCAGCCACGGCCCGATTCTGCGCCGTGATCCGCATACCAACGTCGCGCAGTACGAAGAGTGGTCGGACGCTCAGCGCAAGGCTCAGAACAAGGTCGCCATACTCTACGCGTCTGCCTACGGGAACACGAAGCGAATGGCCGAGAGCATAGCGGAAGGTGTCAGCAAGCACGCGGATGTGGTGGTGATTGACCTCGCAGAGGCTGGCGCCGGAGGTGTGCGGGATGCGCTTGAGTCATCCAAAGCGGCGCTCTTCGGCTCGTGTACCATAAATGGTGACGCGCTGGAGCCGGTTTGGGCGGCGCTCAGCTTGTATGCGCTGGTCAATCGTCGCGGCAAGATCGGCGGCGCGTTCGGCAGCTACGGCTGGAGCGGCGAGGCTATTGGCATGATAGAGGAGCGACTGAAGGGTCTGCGAGTAAAGGTTGTCGAAACCGGTCTGAAGTTCAACTTCGTGCCAACCGAAGAGAATCTGGCCCAGTGCCGCGCTTTCGGCGAGGAGTTCGCCAAGACCCTGCCGGAGTGAAGCTGGCCCGCATTATTCATGAACAGCACGAATAATGCTGAGAAGGCCGCGGATTATGCGGGACCTGCATAATCCGCGCTAGTCCGCATTATTCACAAGAAACGTGAATAATGCTCTGAAGGCCCTGGATTATTCAGTTCGTGAATAATCCAGGCTAGAGGTGAAGATGCTGTCTGATGAGACTAGGGCGCGAATCGAGTCCGCGAAAAAGGTTTGCGTCTTCACCGGTGCGGGTGTCAGCGCGGAGAGCGGAATCCCCACGTTTCGTGACGCGGGCGGGCTTTGGGAGAATCATAGACCCGAGGACCTGGTCACAATCGAGGCGTTCGAGCGTGATCCGGTCCTCGTCTGGCGTTGGCACCTCTGGCTGCAGAACCTGTGCCACGGCTCGCAGCCGAATGCTGCGCATGAGGCGCTTGCCAGGCTGGATAGCGCGTCGCCTGAGTTTTTGTGCATCACGCAGAACATTGACGATCTCCATGAGCGCGCCGGGACGAACCGCATCGTGAAGATCCACAGCGACCTCATGCAGATCAGGTGCCTCGCGAAGGATCACGTTACCCAGCTTACCACCGCGTTGGATGAGCACTCAATCCGGTCCTCCGACGATTTTCCCAAGTGCCCGAAGTGCGGCAGTCCGTGCCGCCCGAACGTGGTGTGGTTCGGCGAGATGCTTCCCATTGAGCCGCTGGACAGAGCCAGACGGTTTGCATCGCGGTGCGATCTGTTCATCATCGTCGGTACGTCCGGCGTGGTCTCCGGCGGCTACGGGTTCACTGAGATGGCCAAGCACAACGGCGCGTTCATCCTCGAAATCAATCCCCGCAAGAGCGAGTTGACGTACCTTGCAGATATCAGCATCCGCCTTCCGGCGGCTGAGGCATTACCCGAGTTGTTCGGCACGATACCGGGCGATCAGGATTAGAATACAGATGTGGTTATGACGAGTGATGGGCGGGGTGACAGGACGTCCCGGTCACCCCAGAGTTAAATCACGGAAGTGACAGGACGTCCCGGTCACTCCGCGAATCGCCTTTTTGGCAATTCATAAAAAACTGTTTTCAACAAGTTTTGTTCACTCGGATCTCG
>JANYKG010000024.1 GCA_025358205.1 Armatimonadota bacterium | reverse complement strand
CACCGGCGACATGTATCGGTCCGGCAACCAAACAAAGCTGGTACTGAAGCTCACGGACACTCGCTCAGGCAAGGCAACCACCTTCACCATACAAGAAGCAAGCAACGCTCTTCCGGCGATGCAGACACAAGCTGTTGGCCGGATCATCAAAGGCATGGGGATCAAGCTTACTCAAGCTCAGACTGAAGCGGCATCCAGCCCGAACTTCAGCCGTCCTCAGACCCTCGAACTCTATGCGCGCAGCTTCCTGACAAACAAACTCAAGGAGTGCGAGACACTGCGCTGGCAGGCAGCAGAGGGCGATTCGGGTGCGACATTTCCGATACTGCGGCTCCTGGAATTCTACCAGTGCGCTGATTTGAGTATCCCGGAGATACGGTCGAACAAGCGCCTTGCGAGCTTGCTAGCCGAGACGGAGAAGCAGTTCCCGACCTATTCGCACATCTCGGCGCTGAAGGGCCTGCTACTCGCAAAGCAGTGCAGATATGCCGACGCCGAGACCAGGCTGCGAAAACTCGTAGAAGACGATCCTGGTTTCATTCGAGGACACACGGCGCTGGCGTACGTCGCGGTCTGCCGATGGGACGGAAAACTGGATGTGGCGGAATGCAGGAAGCTCGTCGAAATGTGGCCCAACAATGCGTATCTGCATGCGTGTCTCGCCGAGGCCTATAACATCGCCGCTGGTAACGCGCGGCTCGGCCACTATTCCTCAGATATGAACTACGGAATGCGCAGGGCCTGGAAAGCGAACTGCAACAATGCGCTGAAAGAAGCCGCGCTAGCGGTGAAGATGGACCTCGACTGCTATGAAGGCTGGAGCGCGCTGGGCGGAGTTGCCCTTCAGCTAGGCAGACAAAGCGATGTGGACAGGGCGTTCAAAGAAAAGGTGCGCATCAATCCCAGGAACGAGGGCGCCTACATAAGCTATGCATCTTCCTTCAGCCCGCAGTGGGGCGGCAGCGAAGCGGACCGTCAACGCGTATATGCCCAAGCCGAATCCGTGTTCGGCAAGGATTCGCCGCAGGTCTGTGCCATCCGCGCGTCAACGATGCTGGGCTACGAGCCGGACCTCAGACCTCGCGACGAGATCCTCCGAAACGTTGAACTTGGGCTGAAGCAGAACGGCTCATCTTCCGGCCTGTTGTTCTTGAAGAGTCAGGTGCTGTTCGGGCTGAAGCGATTCGATGAGGCGGAGGCTATGGCCATTGACGGTGTCAAGCGATGGGACACGCCGGCTTGGCGGTTCCACCTGGCCCGCTGTTACTCCATGCGGTACCAGCACGGGGGCGACCGAGAGGCCCTAGACAAAGCGTCCGAGTTGTTCGCCGATCACGCTCATGAGGAGCCTAACGACCCCTACTCGTTCTATTACTGGGGGTGGTGCCTGTCTCATCAAGGCCGTCGCGCCGAGGCACGAGCGAAGTTCCTCAAGACCCTGGAACTGGATCCCACAAACGAAGGCGCGAAGGAGAAGATGAAGTACGTGCAGTAGTTTGACATGCCCGCAGGAGGTCCTGTTCGCGCGTCTCCGGGAACACGGTTTCTCATGTTCTTGCGCGTGATTCCACAACAACTGAGTTGTTGTGGAATCACGCGCCTCGTGGTACAATTTTATCGGCAATACAACGGCAATTATTCAACGTGTTATCGGCAATTATGGTGAACCCGTGGCAACCGCGCCCACGATCCCGGGCGCAAGCAATACCGGACCTGCCTATTTCCCGCGCGCTGTGCTGAACGTGCCGCTCACCTTCATGGTGCTGAGGCCCTTTGCGGTGCCTTTCCACGTCCCCTTGAAGCCGTTTCCCTTCGTTCTGCCGGTGAAGGTCGCGCTCACCGTGGCGGTCGCGGGTTTGTCGTTGAGTCCCAAATAGGTCGCCGTACCGGTCATTGTACCCTTCGCCTCGCCGCTCTTGGGATTGTAGGTGCCCTTCAGATTGGTGTTCGTCACTCCTCCGCCTTCGGAATCGTGACTCCCTCGGAACGTGCCGGTGACATTAGCCGCCTTGATGGTGAACACAGCCTTGCCGCTCGCGGCCCCCGAGAATGTGCCGGAGAACTGATTCGGAATCGTGAAGGTGGATTCCTTGATCACACCCATTCCGCCGCAGTGCTGTGTCTTGTCCCCCAGACGGGCTGCAGGTTTGCCGTCAATGAGAACAGAAGGATCACCGCTGACTATCCTGAAAGTATTGGAACCGCAGCAGGCGGAGTGGGTCCCGGTGTCACCGACCCGCGCCACGCCCTTTCCGTTGATCTTGACTTTGGTACTCCCAGTCGTGATCGGGCCAAGAACTATGTGCGGGCACCCGGGGCAGCCGTGTGAGTCCGCAGGGCAGTACGCCTTGTCGCCGACCGTAGCAAAGTTGTCCGGCTCGACCGTCTGGACAGCGAACTTCTTACTGAACGTCTTGCCGCCGAATTTCACTGTCAACACGATGGTATTCCCACCTTCGCCGGTGAACGCGGGATGACTCACCGCGCCGACCGCCGGGCTGAAGATACCGCTCCCCGACCACTGAACCTGGTGGGAGAGATCCTTGCTTCCTTTGGTCCCCGGGTTCAGGACCGCCTTCGCCCCGAACATCCATCCCACAGTGAAGACCTTCGGACTCTTGCCGATGGGATAAGTGAGTTGGATATCTACCTTGTCGGCTGCCATGATCGGGCAGACCGCCGCAAGAACCAAAATGAGCGAGAATATCGAAGGAATGCATCTGCGGTACATGTGATTACCTCTCTTGTGAAAAGTGATAGATGGAAGCAAGCACATTGTACCACAAGGATACGCAATACAAAATACCAATTGAATTTTCACGGATTGCACAAAACCACGACTCGTGGTACAATTTTATCGGCAATACAACGGCAATTTTTCGACACGTTATCGGCAATAATGGTGGGTGCATGACAACATCCGATATCTGGAAACCGAAGTATGAGATCACGAACTCGATCGCGAATGACCTGACGCGGATCGAAGCGGCTCATGTCGTGGTTGAAACTGCCGGTCTGCCCCCTGCGGCCATAGCCGAGCTTTCCCGTCAGGCCCGCATCCGCGCCACCCACTACTCGACTCGCATCGAGGGAAACCGACTGACTCTCGAAGAAGCCGAGGAAGTAATTTCCGGTCGCCGCAGGGTCTTCCACGGACGCGAGCGCGACGTAGCCGAGGTCCGCAACTACTGGGATGCGCTGACCCGGGTTGAAGAGTGGACAGCCAAGAAGCGGCCGATCACTGAAGACCTGATCCAGCGGATAGCCGGAATCGTCACAAACGGCAAGCGAAGCGGTCCTGCGGCCTACCGTGACGGCCAGAACGTGATACGCGATTCCTCTTCTGGGGCGATTGTCTACATGCCTACCGAAGCCGCCGATGTTCACGGTCTCATGGGGCAGCTAGTGAGATGGATTCGCCACTCTGAGACATCCCCAATTGTGCTTGTGGCTGCACTGGCGCACTACCAGTTCGTAACCATCCACCCCTACTACGACGGCAACGGCAGAACCGCACGCCTTCTCTCTACATTCATACTCCACAAAGGCGGCTACGGTCTCGGCGGCATGTTCTCGCTTGAGGAGTATCACTCTCGCGAAATCGAGGCATACTACAACGCGCTGGATGTGGGCGGACACCATAACTACTATATCGGCCGCGCAGATGCGGACATCACCGGCTGGGTGGAATACTTCACAAGAACGCTCTCGACCGTCTTTGAGGCTGCGAAGAACGAGGCGCTGACATATGCCGCTTCACCCGCTGCATCCGAACCGGACGAACTACGACACCTCGATCACCGCGCCAGGATGGTCTATGCGATATTCTCTCGGCAGGAAGAGATCACGTCCACCGATGTCGCCCTCACGCTCGGTTTATCGGAACGCATGGCCCGCGTGCTTCTCGCCGATTGGGTTCGCGACGGCTGGCTGGTCGTCTCCAACCCATCCCGCCGCTCCCGCAGATATGAGCTATCGATGGAGGTGGATGTGGGCATATGCAAGAAGGAGAAATAGAAGATCACGGATACCTGGAACTGTTGCTACTCCAACTCTATGCCGAAAAATAGACGCAACCAAGACTCAAGATCATCTAGATGAACGGCCTTTCCTGTGGATATAAGAAAGGATTTCATATTGGGAGTGAACCCCTCTCCAGCAAATACCACAATACCGGGTATAGGCCAAGCGTTGATATCCTGAATAGTAGCCGGAATCTTTTCTTCGGCTGTTCCGCCCACAGCCTGATACTTACATTCGACGCCGAGTGTCTTGCGGGTCTCTTTATAGATGAGTACTATGTCAATCTTGCGCTCAGCGCCCCATATCCGTCTTGCCACCTTGAGTTGCTCGCGAGGCTCCAACCCTAGCTTTTTCGCCATATCCGCGACTTTTTTACAAGGTCGGCACCACTCTTCACCGCTGTAGCTTTGCCAGCCATTATTACCTTCCGCTTCCGTCTAATATCTCCGTTATCGCGTCGCCGATGCGCGACTTAGCAACATTCAAGTATTCCTCACAAGCATCGATGCCTATGAATCGTCTTCCTAAGCGCACGGATACGACGCCAGTAGTGCCACTCCCAACGAATGGATCCAAGATCAGGTCACCAGGATTACTCGCAGCTACTATGATACGCCGCAATAGATCCTCAGGCTTCTGAGTCGGATGCTTGCCATAGTGCTTCTCGCGAGGCTTAGGAGGAGTGATTTGCCAAAGGCTCTGCATCTGTCTGCCTTGGTTCTCTTTCTTCATCAGTTCGTAGTTGAACTTGTGCTTAACGCTATCATTCTTCTTTGCCCATAGTAGCGTCTCAGTCGCGTGGGTAAAATAACGACAACTGAGATTAGGCGGTGGGTTGATCTTATACCATGCGATGTCGTTGAGAATCTTGTAGCCTAGCATCTGCATGGCAAACCCAATTGCGTAGATGTTATGAAGCGTACCGCTGACCCAAAGCGTGCCATCTTGCTTCAAAATGCGCTGGCACTCACTTAACCATGCTTTGTTGAACTCAAAGTCAGCCGCTGGCCCCTTCGACATATCCCATTGACCCTTGTTCACACTGACCATTCTGCCACTTTGGCATGTCACACCGTTGTTAGAGAGAAAGTATGGTGGATCAGCGAAAATCACATCCACACTCTCTGTGCGTGCACATCGCAACAACTCCAATGCTTCGGCGTGGTAAAGACGCGCTCGGTTCGCATTGAAACTAAAGAAAGGCCGCGCAGCATATGCTGCTCTTGCTTCTCTAACCTCTGTACCAGATGCCGACTCCACTGAAAACGCTTCAAATATGTCTAGATTGGACATATCAATCCCTTCAGTGGAAATTGTCTCTAGGGTTTCGTCGGTCTCGTAGGGTTCGCATCGAACAACAGCAGTTTGAGTCATTATTGCTCATCTCCGTATGCTTTCACGGCCTATCAGTGATATTCAGAAACAGCCAGTAGCTGAAACTGATTGTATTCCAAATCGACTCGATTGTCAATATCACTTTCGGTAACATCATTCGTGAAGCAATTCGCGCATTTGACCAAAGCGCCTAAGTTTTGCTATAATGGGTATACATCAATAAGCCATTTGGAACCGGCTGAGTTCGTCTTGTTGGCGTTCTCGGCCGTTTTTTCGCCTAGTCTGGATTGTTCATGAAGTGGACGATCCATGGCTTTCAGAGCATGATTCACGTTCCTCGTGAATGATGCGGAATAATGCAGGTAATGTATGAGTCCAGGAAACATCAAAGCAGTTGTCATCATCCCCGAGCCGGAGGACGGCAGTCACGGGCATGTGGTCGTGGCGGGACATCCTCATCAGGCAGCAGCCGGAGACCCTCACTCCGGCCCTCTCCCGATAACAGGAGAGGATGGAGTGGCGCGCGAGGACATGCGCAACATCGCCATCATCGCGCACGTTGACCACGGCAAGACCACGCTGGTGGACGTCATCCTGCGCCAGAGCGGCACCTTCCGGAGCAACCAGATCGTCGCCGAGCGGGTCATGGACTCCAATGACCTGGAGCGCGAGAAGGGTATCACGATCCTCTCCAAGGTCACCGCGGTCCACTACAAGGGTGTGAAAATCAACATCGTGGACACCCCGGGGCACTCCGACTTCGGCGGCGAGGTGGAGCGCATCCTCCGGTCCGTGGACGGTGTGCTGCTGCTGGTTGACGCCTGCGAGGGTCCGATGCCTCAGACCCGCTTCGTGCTGAAAAAAGCCCTGGAGCAGAAACTTCAGCCGATAGTTGTCATCAACAAGATTGACAGGCCGGGCGCGCGCTCGTGGGACGTTGTCCACGAAGTCCTCGAGTTGTTCATCGAGCTTGGCTGCGACGAAACCATGCTGGACTTCCCCTACCTGTTCGCGTCGGCGGTCGAAGGCTATGCGTCGCCCGATCCTCATGAACTGCGCACCGACATCGAGCACCTTTTCGAGATGGTTTTGGAGCACATTCCGCCGCCAAGAGTGGAGATTGACAAGCCGTTCCAGCTTCAGGTGACCAGCCTGGACTACGACGATCACCTGGGCCGGATGTTCGGCGGCAAGATTCTGCGAGGCGCGGTGAAGCGCGGGCAGCAGGTCACCATCATCAAGCGCGACGGCACCCAGGACAACTTCCCGCTTAGCAGAATATTCATCTACGACGGCCTGAAGCGCATTGACGTGGACGAGGCCGCCGCCGGTGAGATCGTTCTGCTGGCCGGGTACGATGAGGTTCAGATCGGCGAGACGATTGCCGATCCGCTGAACCCCGAGCCGCTGAGCCTGATTCACATAGACGAGCCTACCGTAAGCATGGACTTCATCGTGAACAACAGCCCGTGGGCCGGCAAGAGCGGCAAACTGCTTACCATGCGCAACATCGCCAACCGCCTGAAGCGCGAGATCAAGATCAACGTGAGCCTGCGCATAGAGCCGACTGAATCGCCGGACGCGCTGACAGTTTCCGGGCGCGGCGAACTTCAGCTTGCGATTCTGCTGGAGACCATGCGGCGCGAGGGCTTCGAGGTGATGGTCAGCAAACCACGCGCGATCACCAAAGAAATTGACGGCAAATCGTGCGAGCCGATAGAGGAACTGACGCTGGACATACACGATGAGTTCCTCGGCGTAATCATGGAAGAAGTCGCCAAGCGCAAGGGCGAGATCATCCAGATGTCCAAAGACGAGGGCGCGGTCAACCGACTGATATACGAAATCCCCACCCGCGGATTGATGGGGTTCCGAACGGACTTCCTGACCTGGACCAAGGGCCTCGGCCTGATGTCCCGCACCTTCAAGTATTACGGCCCGCACCGCGGTGAGATAATCATCCGCACGCGCGGCAGCCTGATCGCCAAGGAATCAGGGCGCGCTGCGGGTTATGCCATTGAGGCGCTGCAGGACCGCTCCACGCTGTTCATGCTGCCCGGTGACGAGGTGTATGAGGGCCAGGTGGTGGGTGAGAACTCACGCGCGGACGATATGGTGGTGAACATCTGCAAGTTCAAGAAGCTGACCAACATGCGCTCTGCTAATGAGGACGCGACTGTGGTGCTCATCCCGCCGCGTCAGTTCATGCTTGAGCAGGCGCTGGCGTTCATCAGCGAGGACGAGCTTCTGGAGGTCACGCCGGACGCGCTTCGGTTCCGCAAGCGGATACTGGATACGACGCAGAGGCATATGAGTGAGCGGGGGCGGAAGTAGGCGGGGAATGGTTAATGGCTGATGGCTAATGGTTGATGACGGGAGAACGCAGGGAACTGGTCACGCATCACTCATCACTCATCGCGGAGAATTTCGAGTACGAGTAGGAGTACGAGTAAGATTCACGAGCGGAAACCGGGAGGTATGCACCATGGAGCAGTTTGATAACGTGAGTGTTGTGTGCAAGGCGAATGTGTATTTCGACGGCAAGGTTGTGAGCCACACGGTGGTGTTTGCGGACGGCTCGAAGAAGACCCTCGGGCTGATCTATCCCGGTTCGTTAACCTTCAACACCGGCGCGCCTGAGAAGATGGAGATCATCGCAGGCGCATGCAGAGCGAAGATCGCAGGTGAAGCCGAGTGGACCGACTACCCCACAGGCACGTTCTTCAAAGTCCCCGGCAACTCGTCGTTCGATATCGAGATCACCGACGGCATCGCGGAGTACATCTGCTCGTTCGAATGATCACCTCGTGAGTCGTTCTCGTCAATCCTACCTGTACTCGCCGTCCGGACAACCGCTGATCTACGAGTAAGATGCACGACTAACCGCCAAGCCGCCAAGAACGCCAAGGAAAACATCTTGAGGAACCCAGAGGCAGGACTGGGATTCTAGAGGCCTGAGGTAACATTCCTGGCTTCATGGTTTCCTTATGGTGTTTTCTCCCTAGCGATTGGTAATCTCACTCCGCATTCCGAAATCCGAACTCCGCAATTAGACGGCCGGCAGAATCTCCGGGACCTTTTCGCCGGCTTCTTTCATGCGGCGCTTGAGTATGACGGCCAGCTTCTTGCGAACGCCTGCACACTTGGGATCGGCCACCAGGTTGTTCCGCTCGTTCGGGTCCTTGTCCAGGTCGTAGAGATGCGATTCGTTGAAGACATCAGCGCCGGGCAGACCGCCTGCCTTCTCCTTGTCCACCCACACACAGTACTTCCACTTCTTGGTGCGGATGGCGCGCCCGGTTCCGCTCTCGCTGATCTGGACGAACACCTCCTGCGGCCAGTCCTTAGCCTTACCGGTCACCAGGTCCTGCATCGGCCTACCGCGCATGTAGGAAGGCTCCTTAACCCCAGCCATAGACAGCACAGTCGGCGCGATATCAATGAGGCTAACCAACTCCTTGACCGTCTTGCCGCCCTTGAACCCCGGTCCATACGCCAACATCGGGATGCGGATGGAATCCTCATGGCACGACCGCTTGTACTCGGCGTTGCGGGTCCTGAAGTGGCAGCCGTGGTCGCTGGTATAGAGGATGACGGTGTTGTCCTCCATGCCCAGCTTCTTCAGCTCGTCACGCATGCGCCCGAGGTTGGTGTCAAGGCTGTTGCAGCATCCGAGGTAGTCGGGGTACTCCTCTTTCCAGTCGCCGCCCGTGCCGACCAGGTCGCCCGGAACCTCGAAGTCTTTGAAATTCTCTTTGGAGCCGATCGGCCCCTCGAAATGCTTGTGGTCGTTCTGGAAATGCGGCTCGATATAGGAAACGAAGAGGAAGAACGGCTTCTTCCGGTCGCGCGTCTTCAGGTAGTCAATCGCAAAATCGGTGACGCAGTCCACCCGATAGCCCTTGAAGTCCACCTGCTTGTTGTCGGCATCGAACATGTGGCCGTCGTAGCCGTGGGAGGTGAACTCCAGGACATTCGACGCCAGCCAGTAGTCCTTGTAACCGCCTCGGTGATCCGCAGGCACCGCGCTGCCCTTGGTGGACGCATCCGATGCTAGATGCCACTTGCCGATGTAGCCGACCTCGTAACCCGCATCAGACAGATAGGTGGCCATGGTCTTGGTATCTGGACGGATGCCTATTCCGTTTCGGAAGCAGCCGGTTTCCGTCGCATAGGTACCGGTCTGAATGACCGCGCGCGCCGGTCCGCAGACGGGCTGGACGGTGAACGCGTTTTCGAAGAGGACGCCCTCTTTCGCCATCTTATCCAGGTTCGGTGTGATGGGCAGCTTCTGGCCGTAGCAGCCGAGGGTATCCCAGCGCTGCTGATCGGAGAAGAAGAATATGATGTTAGGCTGTTCCGCCGGTTTGCCCTTATCCGCCAGGAGCTTGCCGACCGATGTGAGACTCCCGATGCCCGCTGCCGCCGCCACTGCTGATGCCTTGAGAAAATCACGCCTGGTACACTTGTCCATGTCTTTCGCCTTCCCGTGTGAGGTGTTTCTGTTTCACGTTTCTCCACCCGCCCGGTGAAACCCTTCAATGGAAAAGGACACCCAATCGAGCAAACCGGGTGTCCCTTTGATATCTGATTGCGAATCGAAGACTACTTCGGGAGCGCGTAGGATATGTCAATGAACCAGCCGGTGTCGGCATCGGTATACGGGATGTTGAAGTTCATGAATCCCGCCGTTGCGGTAACCCCTGGCTTGATATCCTTGCGCGCGGCTAATGCCCATGTTGCGCTCTGGTAGAAGAAGCCGTCCTTCTTTAGCTGAGGCTTGTATTCGCCCAATATCGTCAGACCGCCTCTGCTTGCTCTAGCCCCGATGAAAGGCTCAATGAAATCCTGCGCCTTGATAGTACCCAACCCGGATACCGGCAATCTTGAGACTGTCTCTTCAACAGCAAACTGCTGACTCGCACTCGCGAAATGGTCATACATCAGGCCGATGCTCCCGCCAAACGTCCATCTGGATTCGCCGCCGCCAGGGCAGGACTTGTCCAGCACCAGGTAGAGCTGCGTCTGGTTCGGAAAATCAGCATCGAAGAAACGAACTTTCATGTCGGTATTCCAGGATCGGTAGAGAACACCGCCCGCAAGCGTCAGGCCTGACCCCGGTCGCTCCATGATCCTGGCCTTCGCTGCGAGAGTGAAGGCGTTGGCGTCCCCTGATCTCTTGTGCACATTCTGCCAACCGAGGCCTGCCTCGACCTGGCCGCCAATACCCGTTATCGCACGAAGGTTGAACCCGCGTCCATGGCAGGGCATGATCGGCGCCAACTTGCTCAGTTCGCTGGTACCCTCGGTTGCGACATACCCCGCCGATAGTTGGGTGTTCTTTGCGGCCATCACACTTGCGTCCGGCAGCAGCACGTAGCCCGACGCGGAGTTCAGCGTCTGTACGGCCATTGCCCCGGAGCATGCCAAGGCAAGCAGTAGCGCGGAAAACAACAGTCTTCTAGTAAGCATTTGTGTCCCCTTTTCGTTGTGGATTGCACAGCACACAATCGCCGTGTATTAGAATAATTCTCGTTTGGAAGGGGAATTCCTTGTTTGCCATGTGGGACACATCCCGCGCGACAGCCAGTCAAAAAAAGCGCCCAGGTAGTTTACTTGGGCGCTTCCGCAATGCTGCGATGGAACTATCAGGTTGTACGGGATGATGTGCATCTCCCGTCGGTGCGTAGCCCGCCTTGTGTGGGGAGGACACTGTGCGGGCTAGGAAATCATCTGCTCTAGCACTCTCAGAACGTAGTTGTCGTACCTGCCCTTCTCCTCATGCAACATTATTTTCAGCGCGTCTTCTTCGGAGTAAGCCGGACGGAAGGTGCGATCTTCGGTGAGTGCGACATAGACATCAGCCACTGCCAAAATACGCGATATGAGCGGAATACGAAGACCCTTCAGTCCATACGGATAACCGGAACCATCCACTCGCTCATGATGCAGTAGCACGCTTTCCGCCACATCAGGCATTGCTGGGAAAGCCAGTGCGGCAATGTCCATACCCCACTCAGGGTGCATTTCAATGATGGCTCGCTCCGCAGGGGTGAGAATGCCCTTCTTGTCCAGAATGTCCCGACTGACCCTTAGCTTTCCGATGTCGTGTACTTCTGCTGCGATAGACAACGTGGTGATGTCTTTTCCGCTCAGGGAACACGCCTCTCCAATAGACTCTGCGCAGATCCTGACGCGAATGGAGTGTTCCGCAGTTGGGGGATGGGCTTTTTCGATAGCAGTCTTTAATCTTTCGTAGGCCGCGGTATTGATTCTTTTGACACCGAAATCAGTAGAAGTACAACGGCCACTGCTTGTACTGAAAACCTGCCCGTTCCCAAGATATGCGCTGTCTAACATGGTACTACCCCCTTGGTTGTCTCCATCAGGCTAGCAATCTACGCTACTGTCCTGATACTCCATGGCTTGCTGTCCGGCTGGCGCTGGCTCAGCGGCCAAGATAACCGCTCCGATCCTTACAATAAGGATTATAGGGGTTAAGTCAGCAATTGAAAATGCACCATACGGTCCGTTTTTCGTGCTTACACAAACGGTCTAAGGAGATGCCGGAGATTGGTCTGCGGGAGAAACGCGTATAGATACGTAGAAAGCCGTAGAGGATATCCGTTGTGGGATATGCGGAAGGCAGGTAACTAGTCCGCGCTAGTAGTCGTCGCCGCTGATGTCCATCTGAGACAGCCACGCGGTAACCGCTGCGGCCCTGGTATGCACGCCCAGCTTGGCGAAGACATTAGCTACGTGATGTTTGCAGGTGGCCGGGCTGATGAAGAGCCGGTCCGCCATGTCCTTATTGCTCAATCCCTGTGCCAGCAACGGCATGATTTCCTGTTCTCTAGGGGTGAATACGAGATTACCGTTCAACTGCATTTCATGTATGTCAACAGTGGAAGTGAAATGGCGGCTGCAGTCTTCGCGTAATCTGGTACAGCCGGAACACTTGAACTCCTCATCGGAACGACACGACAGAGCTATCACGTTCGCCGCATTGCCGAGGATTGCGCGCAAGACCTTACTGTCACATGGATCGTGGACCGCCACCACAACTGAGCTAAACACTCCTTGCACATGAACTGGACAAAAGAGCGATATAGGATCGTCAAAGAGGGTTGGCTGAATGGCGGACGAACTGGATCGCGCGGCGAACCGTTCCTCCGCAATGGCATGGTACAGTTCCGAACCGCACGGCACGATGTCCGGCAGGTAGCGGCGGTAATCGCCCACCCCATAGGCCAGGCTCAGCCCCATGCCTTCAGACACGCAGTAGAGAGCGCTGG
>JANYKG010000195.1 GCA_025358205.1 Armatimonadota bacterium | reverse complement strand
TAGACACACGATATCCTTCCCGTATCAGCGCGCCTTCAATCGCCGACAGGTCTCTGAGATGTTTTGTTATTACTAGCAGTCTGCGCACGCGCTATCCTCACAGTATAGGCAGATAGTTGTCAAGCTCCCACTGTGTCACTTGCTGTTTGAATCGGTTCCACTCGGCCTTCTTGTTCTCAATCAGTTTGGAAAATACATGCTCACCCAGTGTACGCTTCAGCAGGTCGCTCCTGGCCGCAAGCAGTGTCGCCTCATGAAGGTTTTCAGGAAGCTGGCCTATTCCCAGCGATATCCGTTCTTCTTCGCTCATTTCGTAGATGTTGCTTTCCACCGGCTCAGGCAGCGTCAGCTTGTTCTCAATGCCGTCCAGCCCTGCCGCAAGCATGCAAGCGAACGCCAGGTATGGATTGCAAGCCGGGTCAGGCAACCTGTACTCCACTCTGGTTGCTTCTTCCTTGCCCGGTTTGTAGCTGGGAATGCGGATAAGGTCGCTTCTGTTCCGCAGCGCCCACGATGGATATACCGGGGCTTCGTATCCAGGCACCAAACGCTTGTAGGAGTTCACCCACTGGTTGGTTATCATTGCTATTTCCGGGCCGTGCGTCATCAAGCCTGCAATGTAATGCTTGGCATCAGCGCTCAGGTGGAACTTGTCTTTGGGATCGAAGAAGGCGTTTCTAGAACCCTTGAACAAACTTTGATGAGTATGCATCCCGCTGCCGTTCTGCCCGCATATTGGCTTTGGCATGAAGGTTGCATGGTATCCATACTTCACCGCTACTTCTTTCACCACCAGCCGATAAGTCATCGCGTTGTCTGCCATCGTCAGGGCATCAGTATATTTCAGGTCTATCTCGTGCTGACTCGGGGCTGCCTCGTGGTGGCTGTATTCCACCTCTATCCCCATGTCTTCCAGCATCAGCACTGTGTCTCTCCGCAGGTCGCTGGCCACGTCCGCCACAGTCAGATCGAAGTAGCCGCCCTGATCCAGTCCTTCCGGCGCGCCCTTACTGCTCTTGAAGTAGAAGAATTCCAGTTCCGGGCCAACGTAGAAAGTATATCCCATGTCCGCCGCTCGCTTCAGTGCCCGCTTAAGTACCCATCGGGGATCGCCTTCATACGGTGTACCGTCCGGCAACGTGATGTCGCAGAATATCCGTGCGACAGCGCCTTCCTCCCGTGATCTCCACGGCAGAAGCTGAAACGTATTCGGGTCAGGCAGGGCCATCATATCGCTTTCATCTATTCTGGCGAACCCCTGAATGGATGATCCATCGAACCCTATGCCGTCTTCCAGAGCGGTCTCAAGCTGGTTTGGCGTAATAGCCACACTTTTCAGGAAGCCGAGGATATCGGTAAACCACAGCCTGATGAACTTGACCTTGCGTTCCTTAACCTGTTTAAGAATGTACTCTTTGTCTTTCATAGCTCCCGCTCCTTGCAGTTCCGATCTACCTGCGTCGCAGTTACACTATACCAGACTTGTCCACAAGCTTCAACAAAAGGAGAAAAGAGGCAATTGTTCTCTTGACTAGACTTTCGTTTTGTAGTAACATGGCGGAGTCTTCGTATATCGAAAGGAGAATGCAAAAACCAGTGAAGAGAACATTGATTCTGTTGGCGGCCGTGATTATGATATCAGCGGTTTCCGCCTTCGCAGCCGCCCCCACGATTCCTAACATTGTCGCGACGATTAACGGTGAAAAGATCACCAAACAAGAGTTGATCGACACGACTGTAGCATGGGATGCTTCGACCGTTCTTGAGCGCTTGATTATGTATAAAATCGTTGCTCAGGAGGCCAAGAAAGCCGGCATCACTGTTACAGACAAGGATGTGCAGGCCAAGTTTGCTGAGTTCAAGAAGAACCTTCCTCCAGGCCAGGACTTCAAAGAGATGCTCAAGCGCAGCGGTATGACCGTTGACGCCGCATACGCATATATGAAGATGACTCTGCAGGCAGAGGGCGTTGTCCGCAAGCAGATCAAAGTTACACCTGCGGATCTCGAAGGGTTCAACAGAGCAAGCCATATCCTGATTCGAGTAGCAACTTCAGCCGACCCGAAAGAGCAGGCGAAGAACGACGCAGATGCAAAGACCAAAATCGAGAGCATAGCCGCGGAGATTAAGGCAGGAATGACATTTGAAGATGCAGCGAAAAAGTACTCAGAAGACCCCATGAACAAAGACAAGGGTGGGGACCTGGACTATTTTGCGAAAGGCCAGATGCTCCCTGAGTTTGAGAAGGGCCTTGAGGGCTTGAAGCCCGGAGATATCAGCGCTCCGGTCAAGACGTCATACGGCTATCATCTCATCAAGTTTGTCGGCAACGGCAAGGACTCGAAGGGTGCAGATCGCAAGAAGCTTACCGACATGGTCACAGAGAAGCAGATGGGCACAAAGTGGCAGGAGTTCATGTTGTCTGCGCGCAACAAGGCGAAGGTCGTGAACTTCCTTGACCCCGCACCGAAGGCTTCCGCGACACCTAAGCCAGTGGCTCCGAAACCCGCACCCAAGCCGGCAGGAACGGTAAAGCCGGGCGCTACCAATGCGCCGCCACCGCCTCCGCCTGCGCCGACCAACTAGTCCGCATTATTCATGAAGAACATGAATAAAGCTCAGAAGGCCGCGGATTAGAGGGATATGGATAATCCGCGCTGAGTATATCATGCGCGACGTGAGTATCGCGTCTGGTTAGTATGAACAGATCCGGAGACCTCGCAACAAGCGCGGCTCCGGGTCTGTTTTCTTGTAAAATGTATCTTGTTTTCAGCTGTTGAGGAGGTATTGATATGGCAGAGAAGACTGTGAACGTGGGACTTGTTGGCTACATGTTCATGGGTAAAGCTCATAGCGTGGGCTACAGAGACGTGGCGTTTGCGTTCCCAAATGTGAAGGCTAAGCCGGTGATGAAGGAAATCTGCGGATTACTTCAGAGCGAGGCGGAGTTGTATGCCGGAAGGTATGGCTGGGAGCGCGCAAGCGAAGGGTATACGCATGTGTGCGAGGCTGATGATATTGACCTGGTGGACATTGCGACCGGCAACGATACCCACAAGGAGGTCTGCCTGGCAGCGGCGAAGAACGGCAAGCACGTTTTTTGCGAGAAACCCATGGCGATGAGCGTGGCTGAGTGCAAGGAGATGATTAAGGCAGTTGAGGACGCCGGTGTTATGCACATGGTGGATTTCAACTACCGCGTGGTTCCCGCCGTAGCGTTGGCCCGACAGATGGTTCAGCAGGGCATGATCGGCACCCCGTACCACTTCCGCGCAGTCTATCTGCAGGATTGGATAGTGGACCCGGAGTTCCCACTGGTCTGGCGTTTGCAGAAAGATAAGGCAGGTTCGGGCGCCCATGGTGATCTGAATGCGCATATCATTGATCTTGGTCGCTACCTCTGTGGTGAGTTTGACTCGGTCTGCGGCATGATGAAAACCTTCATCAACAAGCGGCCACTTCTTACCGGCGGGACGGTTGGTCTTACTGCCACAAAAGGTTCCGATGAGATGGGCGATGTGACTGTTGATGATGCCACCATATTCATGGCAAAGTTCGCTAACGGAGCGCTCGGCACATTTGAGGCTACTCGTTTTGCTCCTGGGAATCGGAATGGCGTTCATTTCGAGTTAAACGGCAGCGAGGGCAGCATCCGATTCAGCCTGGAACGTTTCAACGAAATCGAATACTACAGCCGCAAGGACGATCCTTCGTACCAGGGCTGGAAAACGATACTGGTTACCGATGGTCCGCACCCTTATCTGAGTGGATGGTGGCCTGCCGGTCATGTCATCGGTTGGCAGCAGACGTTTGTTCATCAGGTACACAACCTTATGAATGGCATTGCGGATGGCGTGAACCCCGTTCCGAGCTTCTACGATGGACTGAAATGTCAGGCGGTTTTGGATGCGGTGGAAAGGTCTGCCGAGACTGAGCAGTGGGTTGCTGTTACGGAGTAGACAGGCTCGGCGCACTCGATTGGAACACGAATGGCCGGCGTGAAGTCATATAGGATAGGCGGCTGTTACAGTCGGCTGTCAAGTTGACTTTGCGCTCGGCCGTGTGCTACCATTTGGCCATGATGGGCGATAGCTTCGTACTGTCGGCGCAGTTGGATAACCGGGTTACGGGAGCATTGGAGGATATTGGCAATGTTGAGTTGTAGGTCTTCAGTCGGGCGTGTGTTGGTGTGGTGTGCGATGCTGCTTTCGTTGTCGCTGGTAGTGTGCGCTCAGAGCGCTATTCGCATATCTCGGCCGCTGGACGGAGCTACAGTGCGCGAGACCGTGAATGTGCTGGTTCCCGTATCCAGCGTGCCACAGGGCGGGTTCATTACCTGTATGATTGACGGACGGATTAAGGCCGCCACGGATGGTGTGTCGCAGGATGGCAACGCCTTTGTCTACCGATGGGATACCAAGGCTGTAGAGGTGAGTTCGGAGACCGGCGAGATCAAGAGCAGGCCGAAAGAAGGAAAACACACAATTTCGGTACAGGCGTTTGGAGCCGATGGTAAGAAAACGGGTAAGGCCACGCAGATCACGGTCTATGTTAAGAATAATGCCTCCGCAGATATGCCGGCAAACGGCCTAAGGTTGAAGTATAACAACACCATTGGTTCCATCAACCAATACCACTTCAAGTTTACGGTGAGCATCAAGAGTATAGAAGGAGCCACCGCGCTGGCAAAGGCGGTAGGAGAGAATGTTGAAGGCCAGGAAGGCACAGTGGAACGCAGCGTTGAAGACAGGATGGACGGCGATTCAGTGCTGATACGGCAGAAGCTGATAGACACACTTATACTCTATTACGCAGGCACCGCGATACCGCAGCCGGATGTGGCAAAGGCTGAATACCGGGTCGAGGATTCGCTTGGGCATGTGACATATGTCATGGCGTCCTCATCACCTGGAATCCCAATAGGGGTAGATCTTCCGATCTTTCCGGCTAGACCGGTGAAGATTGGCGATACGTGGATCGAGCCGATGAAGATACTCAGGTATGCGCTTACCGGCGAGACCGCTAGGCTGAACGCTACCAGCACCCTTGAGGGTTTGGAGTGGGAAGCGGGGCAGCCCTGCGCGAAGATTACGACTCAGTTCAGCGGCATGATAAGACCGCCCTCGACGATGTTGAAGGAGCCTATCAACGTTACGGGTACGGCAACGACCTATTTTTCCTACAAGGCCGGCAAGGTTGTCACCTTCTCAGTAGTTGCACAGGCTGAACCGGAAATTGATTCACAGGCGCTTTCATCCTGGTTCCAGCAGATTATGCAGGCCAAGAAGGTTGCCGGTGGAGAAACCGCAGCCGTTGATACGTACGGCACAAATACCGGCGCGGGCACTCAGAATGCCGGCGCCAAAGCTAAGGTGAAGATGGAGTTGAGGCAGACGATTCAGTTGGTCAGGTAGGCTAACCGGTACGGATACAAGAACAGGTATTTCACAGGCGGGACTCAGTTCCCGCCTATCATTTTGGTGAAGGTCACGCGCTCACAACGACCGATCGGGCGGAGCAAGTTCATGGAAGATAACGAAGAATTCGGCGCATCAGAGAACCGCGGCGATAAGCAACTCGAGTTGATGGAGCATCTGGTTGAACTCCGCACCCGTATGTTTCGCAGTATCATATATGTGTGCATATGTATGCTCGTAGGATGGATCTTCTACGGCTTTTTCTTTCACTTGCTCAGCGGGCCGATTATGCCCTATCTACGAGCGCACAAGGGGTCATTCCTTCTCACGGGCGTAGCCGAAGGTTTCACCATCAAGATGCAGATCGCCTTGTTTGTGGGGTTGATCATCGCAATGCCGCTCATCACGCTGGAAGGTTGGCGGTTCATCGCTCCAGGCCTCACTCGGCAAGAAAGAAAAGGCGTGCATCTGGTTGGTCCTCTCTCCATTCTTCTCTTCTGTTTTGGAGTCTACCTTGCGTACATCATTCTTCCGGCGGGTGTACTGTGGCTTGCCAGTCAGAATCCCGAGGGCGCTACATTCATGCCCTCAGTGCAGGGTACATTGCTGTTCGTTGTGAAAATGTGTCTTGCGTTCGGGTTGGTTTTCCAACTTCCGGTTATCCTCATGTTCCTGGGCAAGGTCGGCTTGGTGAACTCGCGTATGCTGAAGGCCTACTGGCGGCATGCGGTGGTCGTGCTGGCTATTGTCGCTGCGGTAGCAACCCCGTCGAACGATGCGTTCTCAATGGCCATGATGCTTGCACCACTCCTGATTCTATACGTTCTGAGCATTGGTCTTGTGAAACTGGTGGAACGCTGAGCCGGCTGCTCTAAGACTAACCGTTGACCGCGCCCCCGGTGATCTGCGATTTATTCTACAAGCTCGTCATATCCGAGGAGGAATATGCCTGGCATTGGCGAATATGTTCACAGTGACGCTTAAGGATTTTCGGGTTGCCTCCAACTACAGAATCCGTGCATCATTATCATCTCGTGTTTTCGAAAGGAGCATTCTTGTGAAGAGATTCATCATGCTGTTTGTGGCAGTCCTGCTGGTTTCCGGCATGGCTGTTGCGTCCCCGTCGCTTTTGGGCACTTCCGGTTCTATTCTCACCCCGGATGACACAGTGCTTCCCGCCGCCGGTTTCAGTGCGAACTACAACGGTATCAGCCAGAACGATTCTACGCCCCAGTTCATCGGTGCGAGCATTGGTCTCAACGATACGGTGGAAATCGGTCTAACCAGGGTTGACCCGGACGTATCAGGAAGTGATCCTTCCACCATAGTGAACCTCAAGTATTTGGCCATGCCGGAGACTGCAAGTCGCCCGTCGCTGGTGTTTGGGGCGGTAGACATGACCGGCGCCATTGACCCCGACGGCAACGGTGGGTTCTATGCGGTGATCGGAAAGAATCTCACCGCATTTGCAACCGACATTACGGACAAGCCTTCACAGCCGCTTCACGCTTACTTAGGCTACGGCGCGGGTATATATGACGGCGTGTTTGCCGGACTGACCTGGACGCTGAGCCCCAAGGTAAAGATCATGGGCGAGTACATCAGGCAGCTTGATATCGAAGATGTGCGCTCTGCGGATTCGATGTTCAACGCGGGCATGTCGTTAACGATCAACGAAGTGCTGAGCGGAAACATCTCGCTGATTGACGGCGAGGATTTAGCATACGGGATTTCGTATCACAAAGCCATCCAGTAGTATCGGAACGGTTTGTTGTTCAAGAGGCGGTTCGCACACGCGAGCCGCCTTTTTCTTGTATGCCGGGCATGTGCTCGCAGCCACAAGGACTAGTCACCAGGCTGGGATAGATCAGGCCGTTGGCCTTGGGGGCTGTTCGGATTTCCGGCCATCGGTTGCGCATCGGTTGCGCGGAGGGATGCTGAATGGTATAATCTTTGGGTATGATAGGTTGGTCCGCATTGTCACGCAAGGGCGTATCAATGCTCGGAAGGCCCTGCATTTCGCGGAACGTGCGTAATGCAGGCCGGGAATACTTCAAGTCGGTGGACAAACGTGAAACTAAGCAAGCAGGACATCGAGCACGTGGCGCTTCTGGCGAGGCTGGAACTCTCTGAAGATGAGAAGGACAGCCTGACCGGGCGCTTGAACCAGATAATGGAACACTTCGGCAAACTCCAGGAGTTGGACACATCGCAGGTTGCGCCCACTTCGCATTCCATCCCTCTGCAGAACGTCTTTCGGCATGACACGGCAGGCCGTTCAATGACGCCCTCAGACGTGGTGGCCAACGCTCCTGAATCCAGGGACGATCAGTTTGTGGTGCCCCAGGTAGTGGAGACCTAGCAGTGTGCGCCGAACGTGTTTGGCGCTTTATTAGCCCTGAGCGCCTACCGAATCTTCTGGCGCTGGGCTGCCATGTCCGGCTCCGCTGGCACTCGGGATTCGGAAATCCCGAGCTAACGTTTGCCAGCTAGTATTGGCAGAGAAGCATACAATGATGTTAGCACTGGATTTCCGAATCCAGTGCGGTCGCGGCAGCGACGTTCTGGTAATCATGCGGCCAAGTTTCGGACACGGTTAGGAGACAGTATATTGGAACTATTTCAGCTCACAGCACACGAGCTTCACAAGAAACTGAAATCGCGGGAGATTAGCGCGCTTGAACTCACTCAGTCGGTACTGGGCAGGATATCCTCGGTAGACGGCCAGGTTCGTTCGTTCGTGACGGTGACCAACGAGATTGCGCTGGAGACTGCGAGAGCGGTTGACAAGCAGATCGCCGGTGGTGGAGACGTAAGCCCACTGGCGGGCATACCGATAGCCATCAAGGACAACATGTGTACCAACGGTGTGCGCACTACCTGCTCGTCGAAGATGCTGGAGAACTTCATTCCGCCGTACAGCGCCACGGTGGTCGAGAAGCTGGCGGAGGCCGGCGCGATCATGGTCGGCAAGACGAATCTGGATGAGTTTGCGATGGGCTCGTCAACCGAGAACTCGGCGCTGTTCGTTACGCACAATCCGTGGAATCTGGACAAGGTGCCGGGCGGATCGAGCGGGGGGTCGGCGGCGGCGGTCGCGGCGGACGAGGCTGTGCTGGCGCTTGGGTCTGATACGGGCGGCTCTATTCGCCAACCGGCGGCCTTCTGCGGCGTCGTGGGTATGAAGCCGACCTACGGCAGAGTATCGCGCTACGGCTTGGTGGCGTTTGCATCGTCGCTCGACCAGATAGGCCCTATCACCAAGGATGTCACGGACACCGCGATTCTGCTCGGCGCGATATCGGGCAAGGACTCCATGGACTCCACATCGGTGGACATCCCGGTGCCGGACTACACAGCCGCGCTGAAGAATGACGTGCGTGGGATGAAGATAGGTATACCAAAGGAGTTTTTCGCGCAGGGCGTCAGGCCGGAGATATCAGAAGCCGTCATGAAGGCGGTGGAGGCGCTGAAGGCGCTTGGCGCGGACTACAAGGAAGTTTCCATGCCCATCATGGAGTACACGCTTCCCACGTACTACATCCTCGCGCCCTCCGAGGCCAGTTCGAACCTGGCGCGGTATGACGGCGTGCGGTACGGCCATCGCAGCAAGCATTCCAGCGATGTCATGTCCATGTTCATGAAGACCAGGGACGAGGGGTTCGGCGCGGAAGTGAAGCAGCGCATAATGATAGGGACATATGCACTCAGCGCGGGCTACTACGACGCGTACTACCTGAAGGCGCAGAAGGTTCGCACGCTCGTTCGCCAGGCATACGATGAGGCGTTCGAGGAGTTTGATGTGCTCATCAGCCCGACTGCGCCCAGTGTGGCGTTCGGAATCGGCGAGAAGGCTAATGACCCGCTGGAGATGAAGCTTGCGGACGTTTGTACCATACCGGTCAACATGGCGGGGATACCTGCGATGTCCATGACGTGCGGATTCTACGACGGTCTGCCAATAGGGATGCAGATCATGGGCAAACCGTTCGGCGAAGAGACGATGCTGCAGGTAGCATACACCTATGAGCAGAACACGGACCACCACACGATGAAGCCGGGTTTGTAAGCCTGGGAGATATGGAGAGACGGAATCAATGATTGACTACGAACCGGTAATCGGCATGGAGGTCCACGCGGAACTCCTGACGGAAAGCAAGATGTTCTGCAAGTGCAAGGTGGACTTTGGTGGTGCGCCCAACAGCAGGGTATGCCCGGTCTGTCTTGGTCTACCGGGTTCGCTGCCGGTAGCCAACGAGAAGGCGGTGGAGTATGTGGTGCGGGCCGCCCTGGCGCTGAACTGCACGATTTCCGAGGAGAGCCTGTTTCATCGGAAGAACTACTTCTACCCGGACATGGCGAAAAACTACCAAATCTCACAGTATGATTTCCCTATAGGGAGCAACGGCTGGATAGATATAACCGTGGACGGCGATACCAGGCGGATTCGCATTCGCCGCGTACACCTGGAAGAAGACACCGGCAAGCTGATTCACGCGGGCGGCAATGAGAGTCTGGTAGACTACAACCGAAGCGGGCTGCCGTTGATGGAAGTGGTGACTGAGGCCGACATCCACTCCGCTGAAGAGGCCAGGGAGTACCTGGTCCGCCTCCGCGCGATTCTGACGTACCTGGGCGTGAACGACGGCAAGATGGAAGAGGGCAGCCTGCGGTGCGAACCGAACATCTCAATTCGTCAAAAGGGGACGGCTAAGCTTGGCACCAAGACCGAGCTTAAGAACCTGAACTCTTTCCGCGCGGTGTTCAGCGGCGTCCAGTATGAGACCGAGCGGCAGACAAACGTGCTGAATGAAGGCGGTAAGGTCATTCAGGAGACTCGACGGTGGGACGATGCAAACAACCGCACCGCATCCATGCGAGTCAAGGAACTGGAGCAGGAGTACAGGTATTTTCCTGATCCCGACTTGGTTGCGCTGCACTTCACCACCGACTACATAGAGCGCCAGCGTTCCATTCTGCCCGAACTACCGGACGAGAAGAAGACGCGCTTGATGGAGAAGTGGGGTCTGCCCGCATACGATGCGGAGATCATCACCGATTCCAGAGCGATGGCTGACTTCTTTGAAGAGACTGTGGAGCACTGCCCGGACGCAAAGACGGTGAGCAACTGGATAATGGGCGACCTTGCAAAACTCCTAAACGCGGCGGGACTGGATATCTCTGACTGCAAAGTGAAGCCCGTTGATTTTGCGAGAATGCTGACGCTGATCCAGGAAGGCACAATAAGCGGCAAGATCGCGAAGGGCGTGTTCGATGATATGTTCGAGACCGGCAAGGCGCCTGATGCCATCGTCAAGTCTGGAGGGATGACCCAGATCAGCGATGAGCATGAGATCCTCGGCGTGATAGACCGCGTGCTGGGCGAGAACTCGGAAGCAGTGGCAAAGATCGCCGCCGGTGACATGAAACCGATGGGCTTCCTGGTCGGGCAGATAATGAGGCACACACAGGGCCGTGCGAACCCCGAAGTGGTCAATCGGCTGCTTAAGAAACGAGTGGCCGAACCAGCAAACTGAGTCACTATTATTCACATCAGATGCACAGGATTCCAGGACGATCATATACACATCCTGATTCCTGTGCGTTCTGTTACATGACCCTAGGAGGTTATCATGGGGCAAGTTTCCTGCTGGCTGCAGTCGTCGCTGAAGAGAATCTATCCGTCCACCCCCGCGTCACCCTCGTCGCCGTTCAGTCTGCTCTGCGCGCGCAATGAGCGTATCTCGTTCCAGGCATGTGTTCGTAATGATGGTCCGGCATTGGCGAACGTTACGCTGGCGATTGAGGCCCCGGATGATGTGCAGATCAGAATACGTCGAGTTGGCTACGTGGCGGTTTCTCATCTAAATACGGATACCGATCTGGCAGAACTAGAGGGCGTAGGGCGCATACCCGGATTCGTCCCTGATCCTTTATACAACGAGAATTGCGTTCAGGTTGACCCGTCAACCAGTCAGGCCTTCTGGATAAACGTCTACGCCTCCGCGGATTTGAAGCCTGGTATCAGGGAATTGAAGGTCCGCTTCACAGTGGACGGGGCGGCGGTCAGTGAACTTGTCGCTGCTGTGGACGTGCGTCCGCTGGTCATTCAGCCGCGAAGGGATTTTCCGGTCGCCCACTGGTTCTACGCCGATGCGCTCTGCGATTGGTACAAGGTGGAGCCCTACAGCGATCAGTTCTGGAAGATCGTGGAGCCGTACATGCGGGACTTGGTGGAGCATGGCAGCGGCCAGTACGTGCCGATATTCACCCCGCCGACCGACGGCATCAAACGCCCGCATCAGCTTCTGAAGGTGCGCGTTCTCGCAGAGGGCAGGTACGAGTTTGACTTCAGCGACGTGCGAACATGGGTACACATGGCACAGGCTTGCGGTCAGGACTTCTTCCAGTGGACTCACTTCTTCTGGCAGTGGGGCTGCAAGTACGCCTTGCGGATTTACAGGGACAATTCCGCCCCTGAGTCGCTGCTGTGGCCGTTCGAGACCGACGCCACGTCTGACGTATACCGCATCTTCCTCGCGCAGTTCCTGCCGGAATTCCACAAGTTCCTTCAGGACGAGAACCTACTCGACAACTCGATTTTCCACGTCTCCGATGAGCCTCACGGTGACGAGCATCTGGAGAACTACAAGAAGGCGCGCGCTCTGCTGAAGGAGCTTGCACCGTGGATGAAGGTGTCGGACGCGCTGAGTGATGTCCGTTACGGCAAAGAGGGCATTACCGACATGGCGATACCTTCCATTGGTGTGGCTCGCGACTATCGGGCGGCGGGCATCCCATCATATGTGTACTTCTGCTGCGGGCCGCGAGGAAACTACCTCCAGCGGCTGATGGACACCCCGCTCGCAAAGATCCGCATGTCGGGCTGGCTCTTCTATCACCTGGATGCCAAGGGTTTCCTGCACTGGGGGTACAACTATTGGTACAAATCTCAAACACAAACGATGATTGACCCCTTCACGGAGCAGGCCGGTGGGCAGTGGCCGCACTGGCCGAACGGAGACACATTCGTAGTCTATCCGGGACCGGACGGGCCGCTGGACTCCATTCGCTGGGAGGTATTCGCGGAGTCTCTGCAGGACTTGGCGTTGCTCCAGTCGGCCGGCATCAGCAAGGATGATCCCATGCTGGCTGATCTGAAGGACTATGATGACTTCCCAAAGAGCGGGGACTGGATCAAGTCCGCGCGTGAGAAGATTCTTTAGTCGGCGAAGTAAGCCCACGGAGGTAGGTATTTGGCCCATAAAAGGCGCGATATCCTTCTTATTGCATCAGTGTCCTATGCGTCGCTCTTAGGCTGCTGGACGGTGATGATCCAGAGCGCGGAACACAGTTGGCTGGGAACGTTGCTTCTCTATCTGCCGCAGCACATTTGGGCGGTTCCACCGGCGATTTTGGGACTGACAGCGTTTCGGGTTATGAATCGTCGCGCGATGTATTGGAATATCGCGGCTCTGTCGTTCGTGCTCGTGGCGCTTATGGGTTTTTGTGTGCCGGTCGGCCGACTCTTTGCGTCTGGGAGCGGCATTTCCTTGCGTGTCATGACGTTCAACGTTCACCATTGCAGTGCGGGGATTGAAGCTGTCGCAAATGCCGTGAAGCGCGAGAACCCGGATGTCGTATGCTTTCAGGAAGTGAGTACCGGTGACTGGAGTTCAGAGATTCCTCAGGAACTCGCAAACCTGTTGCCAGGGTGGAAGGTCGCCAAATTTAGATCACTGGCAACCCTGTCAAAGTATCCGATTGTCTCACAGAAGGTGCATGAGATGCAGCCCAGGTCCGGACGAGTGGCGCTGGAAACCGAGATTGACCTGGAGGGACGGCAGTTGGCGGTTTTGAATACCCACTTGAACACCGCCAAAGCTGGGTCGCTGTTTCATCGCTCCATCTCTATCCAAGAATACATGCGCAATGTGGTAGACGCGAAGAGCTTTCAGGTGAAAATTCTGATGTCAGTGGTGAGAGATCAGCGATCTCCTGTTGTTATCATGGGCGACTTTAACAACCCGCCACGCGGAATGCTCTACCATCGCTTTACGAGTGGTTTTGCCGATGCTTTCCGCTGTGCAGGCTTCGGGTACGGCTATACGTACAAATCGAGTCTGCCGGTCATGCGGATTGACTATGTGCTGGCAGGGGATGGTATCAAAGTGAAGAAGGCATTTGTGCCGAGATGCGCAGCATCCGACCATCGGCCGATGGTTGCGGATTTGGTGGTTGCCGATTCTGAAAGGAAATAACCGTTATGAACATCGAACCTTGCGAAGTCCTTGTCGTAGGCGGAGGGCCGGGAGGTCTGGCCGCAGCCGTCGCCGCCGCACGAAATGGGGCGGATACTCTGCTGGTGGAAAGATACGGCTTCCTGGGCGGAATGGCCACAGCGGGGCTTGTGAACCCGTACATGACGTACTGGGCGGGCGAGGAGCAGATAGTCAACGGTATCCATCAGGAGATTTGCGACAGGCTGACAGCGTTGGGCGCATACGGTAAGGGCAGCCGAACCACCTTTGACTCTGAGACATACAAATTCGTGGCGGACAGGATGTGCGAGGAATCCGGTGTGAAGGTGATGCTTCACTCCTTGCTCAGCGACGTCGCGGTCTCAGATGGCGTCATCAGCAGCGTAGAGATTGTGGGAAAATCCGGCAAGCAGTCAGTAAAGGCCGAAGTGTTCATTGATGGAACCGGTGACGCGGACCTGGCGTTCATGGCCGGCGCAACCTGCGAGAAGGGCAGGGCGCTGGACGGTCTGACTCAGCCGATGACGCTGAGCTTCCGGGTCTGCAACGTGGACCCGAGCCGCGTGCCGGGCCGCGCGGAACGGAATGAGCTTTACGACAAAGCGAAGGCTGATGGACGATTGAGCTGCCCGCGTGAGAACGTGCTGATGTTTCTCTCCACAAGGCCGGACGTGATGCACTTCAACCAGACGCGTATCACCGGTGCGGATGGCACGTCCACGATTGACCTGACCCGAGCCGAGATCGAGGGACGGCGGCAGGCATGGGAGTTCCTTGAGTTCCTGCGCAGGGACGTGCCGGGCTTTGAGAATGCGGAGATTCAGGTCAGCGGTCCACAGATTGGCGTTCGTGAGAGCAGGCGCGTGATCGGCGACTATATCATGACCGAGGAGGACGTGCTGGAAGCGCGGAAGTTTCCGGATGTGATCGCGCGGGGTTCTTATGACGTGGACATTCACAGCCCGACCGGCGCAGGCACTGTCATCAAGCGGCTCGAACCGGGTACGTCGTACGACATTCCTTATCGCTGTCTGACACCTCTGGGGATAGACAACCTGCTGATCGCCGGACGCCCGATTTCCGCGACCCACGAGGCGCACTCCTCGGTCAGGATCATGCCTATCTGCATAGCGATTGGGCAGGCGGCAGGAACGGCAGCGGCCCTCAGCGTGAAGGAAAGAACCATGCCTCGCAAGCTGGACGTGCCGACCCTTCAGTCAGCCCTCCGCGAGCAAGGCGCGAATCTCGGGTAATATGAAATGCCGGGTGGCAAGAACTCGTCACCCGGCAAGTACCTATCTGGTCACGCGTCACTCATCACGACGGCATCAGCCCGTCCCAGCCCTGCGGTGGCTGCCAGGCGCTCTTCGGGTTGTAGTGCTTCCAGATCAGCGCCGCGACCTTGCGGATGGCCGTGTCGCCTTCGTTATCGAATACCCATCGCTGGTCCGACTGTTCCTTAGTGTAGACCGCCAGGATGTACTGACCCGCCGGGCTGTCCACGAAAACCACTTCGCTTCTGGACTGGTCAACCGCCCCGGTCTTCGATCCAGCGCGGACAGAAGGAGGAATCTGGCTCAGAGTCAGATCGTCCCAGTACTGGCGACCGAGGATGCGCTGCATGCGTTCGCATGATGCTCTGCTCCCCGCCTTATTGTCCAGGATAAGCTCGAAAAGTTTAACCATATCGTTCGGCGTTGTCATTCCCAGACCCCACTGCTGCTGAAGCTCACGAAGCCCAAGTTCGTCACACTTCTTGCCATTGAGTAGACGGGTTGTCCTGATTCCGTGTGCGTCCAGCCAGTCGTTCACGTTCTTCTGGCCCAGGAACTCGCGCAGGTTCATGGTCGCGGTGTTGTCGCTGTACATAATCATCAGGTTCACCCACTCGCCGAGCGGGATGCTGGTGCCGGGTATGAAGTAGTGCGCGTATCCGCCGCCCTCCTGCCTGTCATCCAGCCCCTGAACCGGAATCTTCTGTGTCCATTTCACCTTGCCCTGTTCGATCTGGTGCATCGCCTCGCACATGATTGCTGTCTTGATTGTGCTCGCGGTTGGGAACGCCTCGTCGCCGTTGTACTCGATGCTTTGGTCAGGCTTGCCGCGAAAGTGCAGGCTGTAGCCCATCGTGCCATGGAACACCTGGCAGATCCCGTCGAGCCTGCCCTTGAGTTCGGAAAGGCTCTCAGCATGCGCGGTAGTGGCAATGAGCATCATCACTAGAATTGCGGGAACGAATTGCTTCATCACTTTCCTCCATTCAGTTTCTTGTAGACTATAATACCGGCTGCGGGCTGGTCCTTGAGCGAGATGGACAGGCCTTTCTCCATGAGATCGCGGCCTGAGACCTTGACCGTGCCGGGTGAATCAAAATCCTCAATCGAGTATACAGCATTTGGGTCAAGTCCGTGAAGCTTGAACCGGGCGGCTTCATACGGACTCTGTGCGCGCCGGAACGACTGCACCATGCCTTCGCCGATATCCGGCCTGTCGAACTGCCAGGCGATCCACAAATCACTGTCCAGGTTGTACTGCGTGAGTGGGTAGTAATCGCCGTAGTAGTAATGCGCGACCTTTTTCCATTGGCCGATCAGCGTCCTGAGCAGCGCGTAGTCAAGGTCTTTGCGCCTCACATCCGGGCCGAGGGTCGTGTCGGGACACATCGTGCTGCGGAAGATGTATGTGTCGAACTTGATGAACCCGGTGCCATAGAACGGCAGCCAGGATGCCAGCCCGTAAGTGTGACCCTGCTCGCCGACCGGATCGAAGATGTAGTCGCTTCTGAGCAGCGGCACGGACCGACGCATGGTTTCGAGGTCGTTCCTGTGCCCGCCCGATGCGCAGGAGTCTATCAGCATATTCGGCTTCCTTCGGCGCAGCTCGTCCCAGAACGCGAGATAACCGGTGACGTAGTGGTTCTCCGTGATGCCTTGCCGGTTTTCGGCGTCATTGCCGCGCCAGTAGGAGAGGGGGTCAATGTTGTAGTCCTGTCGGTAGTCGGTAATCCCTTCCTCGGTCATGAGCTTGTCGGTGTGGTCGGTGACCCACTTCCGGGCATCGGGATTACCGAGGTTCAGCAGCTTCGTCCCGCCGTCAGCGCCGAGCAGCCACTGTGGGTGGTTCTCGTAGAGCCACGATCCTGGGGTGACGCGCTCCGGCTCGAACCAGACAAGCGTCTTCATCCCCATGGAACGCGCATGGTCGCTCACCGCCTTCAGCCCACCGGGGAACCGGGTCTTGTCCACCTCCCATGTGCCGGTGCTGCTCCAACTGCCCTTGTTCGGGTACCAGCCCGCGTCCATCCACCAGTAGTCCGGCTTGATTCCCTCCTGGGCGTACCGGTCGAGGAATAGAATCTCGTCCTTCTGGTTGCAGAGCAGGCCGGGGAAGTGGTTGCCGCTGACCTCGGGCATCATCGGTTTGGGCAGTGAGCCGTTACCGTATCGTGGCACGTTGTGGGCGAGCATCCACCGCCGCCACACGTTCTGCGAGCGCATGCGGTCACCCTGCCAGAACTGCAGGACGATTAGGGGTGTGCGAATCTCTTCGCCGGGCTTCAGCTTCAAGTGAGTGAGTTCCTGCCCCGCCCGGACGTTTAGTGAGAGCGCCTCGTCACGGGAGAACTCCGCGGCCCACTGTCCCGGCCAACCGACTACCGCGATGACGCCCTGGTTCTCCCACTCGATGTTGTAGTACGGGAAGACCACACCAAGCGGACGACCACCGGGTGGTGCGTATCTGAGCTTGTCGCCCTGTTTCATCGGCGTGTCAATCGGCTCGAAGTCCCGCGCGCTGACAGTGGTGCCGGCGTGATGATGAAGGACGAAGTTGTCCTGAGAGCCGGACTCAAAGCGCGTGTCGAGCGCCTGTATGTCGGAGATAATGGGCGAGTCAGCCTTAGCCTCATTCTTGAAATGGACAGTCCACTCGACTGTCGGGAAGTCAAGATACTCGATACCGACGCACTTGACCACTAGTCCACTCTTCGCATCGGTATACTTGAGCGTTTTTTCGATTCGGTTGGCATCGAGCTTCTTGTGTGATCGGTTCAGCTTCCATTCGACTTCAGCAAATGCCTTGCCGTCCAGTTTGAAGGAGAACGGCGGGTCAGTGTTTGGCGCGGGCTTGCTGCTGGTGATAGGGGTTTCCGCTGCGGTCGGTAACAGAACGCCCTCGAACTTGGCAGATACCCATTGGTGTGCAGCGGTCATCTCGGCTGCAGTGACAAGGCTGTCGGTTGATGAGAAAACAGGCATAGACAAGATAACCACCCCCAGAATACATGCTAGTAGTTTCACGGCTTCACTCCCACAGCGAACAGCGCCATCCCGACCGACACGAGCGCCATAGCCCCGTACTGCAGCGGTGACAGACTGGACTTGAAGACCACCGCGAGTGCGATCTGCGCGCACAGAAAGCCACCACCCGTGCCCAAACCAAGCGCCACATTCGGGTTCATGGACTTGTAGAGCAGCATCAGGAACCAGATACTAGACGCGCCGAAGACGTTGCCCGCGACGAACCCGAGAGTGTGCTTCGACGGCACCGTGCTGCCGTATTTGAAGAGCAGTTGCGCCACGGCCTGCATTATCCAGAAGGTTACCAGCCATACGATGTTCACTGCGCTTGCTCCTTTTCGTAGATGATGACGGCCGAATCAGGCTTGTTCTTCAACGTGATCAGAATGCCTTCCTTCATCAACTCCGCGCCGGTCGAGGTCGTCGAGCGTTTCGTGTCCAGCGAAGTCACCTTGTACGTGGCCTTGGGGTCCAGCCCGCGCAGGACGAACCGAGACGACTCGTATGGGCTATTCGGACGCCTGAACGACTGAATCATTCCTGATCCGAGGTCGGGCCGGTCAAACTGCCACGCCATCCATATCGTGTTGCCGGGGTCATAGGCCGTCAGCGGGTAGTAGTCGCCTAGGAGGTAGGGCGCAATCCGTCGCCACTCAGCAGTCAGTCCGCGCAGTGCGTTGTAATCGGAGTCCTTCTTCCGCACATCGTAGCACGCGTTCATGAACGGGCACATCACGCTGCGGAATGCGTACTTGTCGAACTGGTTCATGCCGCTGCCGTAAGCGGGAATCCAGAAGGCGATACCGTAGGTGTGGTTCTGCTGGCTCGTCGGCTCCAGCAGGTAGTCGCTCCTGAGAAGCGGGACGGACCGCCGAAGCGTCTCCAGATCATTCCGCCGCCCGCCCGATGCGCAGGTGTCTATCAGCATGTTGGGGTGCCGACGCCTCAGCTCGTCCCAGAACGCGAGGAACCCCTCCACGTAGCGAATTTCGGTGATGCCCTGCCTGTCATCCGCGTCGTTCGCGCACCAGTAGGGCAGGGGGTCAATGTTGTAGTCCTGGCGGTAGAGGTCAATCCCTTGCTCAACGATCATCTTGTCGGTGTGGTCGGTCAGCCATGCCAGCGCTTCGGGGTTGCCCATGTTGAGGAGCTTCTGCTCGCCGTCCTTGCCCAGCAGCCACTGCGGATGACCGTACAGCCATGTGCCGGGAGTCACGCGCTCCGGCTCGAACCAGACGATGCTTTTCACACCCTTATCATGCGCGTGGTCGGTGATCGCCCGTAGCCCGCGCGGGAATCTGGTCGTGTCCACTTCCCATGTCCCTGTGTTCGGCCAACCGCCCTTGTTCGGGTACCAGCCGGCGTCCATCCACCAGTAGTCCAGCTTGATCTTCTCTTCGAGGTAGCGGTCTATGAAGAGGATTTGGCTGGCCTCGTCGGCGTTGATCATCTCGCCGAACTGGTGCGAACTGCACCCCGCGAGGTGCGGCTCGACCTGCTTGCCGAACGGTCGCGGGAGATTGTGGGTCAGCATGAACCTGCGCCACACGTTCTGCGCGTCCATCCTATCGCCCTGCCAGAACTGCAGGACGATGAGCGGAGTGCGGACTTCTTCGCCGGGGTGGAGCTTGAAGTGGGTCAGTTCCTGTCCCGCCTTGATGACCATATCGGAGTCCTGGGACACGAAGTCTGCCGCCCACTGACCGGGCCAACCGATCACGGCGATCACTCCTTCGTTGCCCCATGAGACGTTGAAGTAAGGCAGATCGCTGTTCGACGAACGTCCGCCTGATGTGGTGATTCGCTTGGTAGTTCCGCTTGGCACCGGCGTGTCGAATGGCTGATAGTCTGTCGGGCTGTACGGGCTGCCGGTGTGGTGATGCAGGATGAACTCCTCTCCGCCTGTTCGCGTGAATACCGCGTCTATCGCTTGAACGTCCGAGATGATAGGCGTGTCCTGCGCGCCCGTGTTCTTGAAGTAGACGGTCCACTCAATGGTAGGGAAATCCTTGTACTCGAAGCCGACGCAGCGCACCTCAAGTCCGGTCTTAGGGTCGGTGTAGGTCGCAGTGAGTTTCGTTCGACCATCCTTCTGCACGACGCCGGCTCGCTCGCACTTCCAAGTATGCAGAAAGCTTGCCGATGGTTGGCCGTCGTACACGAATGAGAACGGCGCGCCTTCCGAAAATGTTCTGTTCATCTTGTCCAGCATGGGAAGCTCTCCTATCCACACGGTCGTTCCGTCCATCATCTCAACCCTCGCATCGGTCCAGTCTGACTGGTCGCACGAGATACCGTCGCCCGCGTCTCCGATCTTGAGCGTAAACTCCTCGGAGCCGCTCAGGTCCACCGACACAGGCACTGCCTTGTGCCCTTCGTTCAACACCGCTGATCGAAAGGCCTCTTTGCCCTGGTTGACGACGGAGAAGACCACGCTGCCTCGTCCGCCCGATGTCTGCTCGTTTGTATCCACGCCCACAAGCGCGGAAAACCGTTTCCCGCAACCCGGCAGACGCACGACAACCTCACTCACCGCATGGCAGTACAAGCCCTTTGTGAACACCGTCCCCGCGATGTTCATCGGTCTGCCGTTGCGTGAGTTGCGCTGAACCGGGTCGTTGTTCGCCTTCACGATCAGCCCGGCCTGCGATTGTTCGACTGGAGCAGCGCCTTCGAGTTTGGCAGCGGCCCAACGCCGAGCGGAGGCCATCTCCACAGCGGTAGCCGGGGAAGAATGTGCAACAACGGGTAGCAAGGTCATAGCCATTACCATCACTTTCAGAAGAGCGTTATGCGTTCTCATGTTCTGCACCTCATCGGCTTGGTCATACCACAAGATACGCTGTACCGGTCGTCATTCCTCCTCGCTGTCTGCCGATCACCGAACATTTGACCGGCTCCGTCCGTCAGAGTATGATATAGTCATTCAAACGCTCGTGGAGTCAACATGCCAGAACCATCTACCGTTTCCGTTCTCATCAAGCCTGCCGGTCCCGACTGCAATCTTCGGTGTACGTATTGTTTCTACCGCCAGAAGGCCGGTCTGTTCCCTGAGACCAAGCAACACCGGATGAAGGATTCCACGCTGGAGAACCTGATCGCGCAAGGGATGGCGGCGGGTGAGGATCTGGCAATGTTCTCGTGGCAGGGTGGTGAGCCGACGCTGATGGGCCTGGAGTTCTTCCAGAAGGTCGTGCGCCTCCAGGGCGAGCACATGCGTCCCGGTCAGATCGTGACGAACGCGCTTCAGACCAACGGCACGCTGCTCGACCGCAAGTGGGCGCAGTTCCTCCGAGAGTACAACTTCCTCGTCGGCGTCAGCATAGATGGACCCGCCGGAATCCACGACCATTACCGCAAGGACGCCGGAAACAAGGGCACTCATGCGCGAGTTCTGCAGAACATCCGCATGCTGCTGGAGGAGGGCGTGGAGGTCAACACCCTCACGCTAGTCAACGATCGCAATGCCCGCGAGCCGGATCGGGTGTATGACTTCATGCTCAGCACCGGCGTCAAGTACTTCCAGTTCATCCCCTGCGTGGAGCCTGGTCCGAACGGTGAGGCGACCTTCTACTCCGTGACTCCTGACGTCTACGGCGAGTTTCTCTGCCGCATGTTCGACCGCTGGATGGACAGCCCGATGGACATCTCCGTCCGCGACTTCGACGAGCTGATGAACGTCTACCAGGGCCAGCCGGTCAATAGTTGCATCTTCCAGGAGCGCTGTGGCGGGTACTTCCTGGTCGAGCACACCGGCGATGTCTTCCCGTGCGATTTCTTCGTGTTGCCCAAGTGGAAGCTGGGAAACGTGAATGAGACGCCCCTCAGCGAACTGAAGTCCTCGCCGAAGCTCAAGGAGTTCGGCGACTCCAAGACGGTCATCTCGGATGAGTGCAAGGAGTGCGAATCCCTCAAGTTCTGCTACGGCGGCTGCCTGAAACACCGGGGGGTGCTGCACCTCGACCGGTCGTACTTCTGCGAGTCATACAAACGCCTCTTCGCCTACAGCAAGACTGTGCTGGATGCGATGCAAGAGCAAGGGGAATCGTAACGGGATGTAGTTCCCTTCTCCTGTTATCGGGAGAAGGGCCAGGGATGAGGGAAGTCTGGGGAGATGCCCGAATCAGAGAAAGACCCTCACCCCGCCCCTCTCCCAATAATGGGCGAGGGAGTATTCGACTTGTTTGGATCTTCTGACAGAAGTTGGGTGCGCAGGCTGAA
>JANYKG010000156.1 GCA_025358205.1 Armatimonadota bacterium | reverse complement strand
GCAGTTCCTGTACTGCCTGATATGCCCAATGGTCTGCGGGCACATCCGGGAACTCCTGTGCGAACACAGGTAGCGCCAACGCTACGATCAGCGCCAGCATCAATACTGCTTTCTTCATTGTTCATCCTCCTTGAATGTTTCGTAGCTTCTCATGCGTTCAGGCTGTGAGTTAGCTCGGATTGTGCGTGAAACGTGCAATCCGAGGCCTCTGAGCATTGTTCACGAAGATCGTGAATAATGCTACCTCGTTCGCTTCTTTCAAGGTCAGGACGAAAAGGAGTGTACTTGTTGCCTCTTCTTCACCCTGCCCGGTCCGAAACGTCCGTTCCTCACTGCCTTTCCTATCACTCGCAGACGGTTCACAGGCCATTCAAGGTGTATGCACCTCCTCTCAACCTTGTGCCGCGCTACGTGACAGCTTTGTTCCAGCAGACCAAGCCATTTTACCGGTATTGTCCGCTGTACTAAAGAGTATTCCCACAACTACATGGGGAATCCTCCTTTGGTCAAGAAATAGTACGCCGGATGGACAACAAAGGTTACGTACATGCAGAAAAAAGCCGGCAAACAAGTAGATCAAGGGTGATTGCGAAGATGAGACTCTGCGAGAACCACTGCGGCATAGTCATCAACCGGACAGGGCGGAGAGAGCAAACCGCGGGGAATGAGACGAAGAAATCCCCTGGGTGGATTCTCCAGGAAGTACCGTGTACGCGCGCGTTGAGTGGAATAACTCTCCTCGACGGCAAGCAAAGGTATCGAAAGCGATCTAAGCTCCTCGATCAGGCCTGAACTGCCGGTACCGTTGCCGACGATTATCTCATCGGGAGCATGTTCCGATACCATTTCGGCCACGACACGAATAATTTCCGAGCGGGGAACTATCTGCTTGAGGATCACATGGCCCGGGGTGACCACCGCCAGCCCGCACTTGTCGCGCCCAGGGTCCACTGCCAGCACTTTGCTCACTTCGATCCGCCCACCTCAAACCTGAGCTTCAGAGTATCAGCGGACCAGGTATCTTTTTCCGCAATCGCCCTGACTTCGACTGTCTTGCTCGACGCCTTCACTTTGTCCACCAGTTCGTCCACCTGATCGTAGCCAATGCTGCCCACTGACGGCTCACCTGCATCATCATAGGTGGGGATCAGTCCCTTGCTGATGGCGTTTGAGCGGACTTCGGTGCGCAGAAACTGCGTGAGGCTGTTGAAAATTAGACCGCGAGATGACTGCGGGTCTATCAGGATTGACGCAACGGTACCACCTGCAGGATAGATCAGCTTGTTGAAAACAAGCATGAATTCAACCAGAGTCTGCTCGCCCTCCAGCTCGTTGCCGAAGGAGAGTATGCGAACCACTACGCTGCCTCCATCTGCCGCGATCGCATCAACGACTGCATTGATGTTCTCGGCCTCTGTCAGAAATGGTCCGTTCCGTTCTTTCTTTGGTAGGATCAGCACCGCCTTGTTGTTGTCTTTGCCAATTGTAGCGCCCGCTGCACTGGCCTTCTTCGAAGCTTCGTCAAACAGCGCAACGACCTGGCGGCGAATGACCGCCTTGGGCTGTGAACCATAGATAGTCTTTCGGGCAATCTCCTGGCCTGAACGGAAGATAACTCGACGTTCGCGAAGATCCTGGTTCTGGTTGCCCAACCTAACGAGCAAGGCTTTTTGCACGCCTATGGCGGCTTGCTGCTTCTTGATCTCTGCACGGCGATTGGCGATGTCACGGGTGGCCACACTGAGATCGGTGCCTGCTTTCCCCAGGCTCAGTTCCGCGCGACGTAGAGACGCCTTGTTTTGAGCAAGGTTCCCCTGGAGTTTCTGCAGATCACTGTCCGCTCGATCAACTGCAGCGGCGAGCTTCTCCTTCTGCACTACAGCATTGCTGGCCTGTTTGCGTACCTGCACAATCAAGGCTTTCTGCTTTTCCAAATCCTTGGATAAGACCTTGCTCTCCTCCTGGGCATTCTTCAGGTCCTGTATCACCTGCGCACCATGGAGGACCATCTGCTGCATCTCTTTGCTCGCGAATGTTAGAATTGTGATGGCAAGAACCGCGATCAGCATACCGGTGATGCTGGTGGTGACGATGGCTGTGTACCGGGGACGCAAGCCAAACAGGCTGAGGCGCTTTTTGCCCATGCGCCTGCCGAGTAAGTCACCTATGTATGCGATGAAACCGCAGACCGCCACAAACACGGCCAGTACCACAACGTTTTGCCAACTCATGATTATTCTCTCTCGCGGATTATGCACGTCCCGTATTATCCGCGGCCTTCTGAGCATTATTCATGCTTTTTATGAATAATGCGGACCAATCTGCGGCGTCACTTGGCCGCGCGGGATATGAGAGCAACTCCGGCGCCCAAGCCCAGAAGCGACGGAATGAATGCCGCCGCCGCCGGGGACACCGCGCCGTTGTTGCCGAGTATGGTCATATAGTGCATAAGCACCCAGTACGCGAAAATTATGACTATCGCCAGGCCCAGCCCCATGGCCGAACTGCTGCGTTGAGGCCGCAGACCAAGAGGTGCACCGATAAGCGCAAAGATCAGGCTGGCCAGCGGAAGCGAAAGCTTCTGATACAGGCGCACTCTGTACTCTCGCACGTCCGCGCCCTCGTCCTGCAGCATACCGATGAAGTCCCTGAGCTGCGAAAAGCTCAATTCATCCGCCGTTTTCTGGTAAAGCGCAAGTTGATCGGGCGTTTTGTTGAATTTCACTTCCCTGGTTTGTGAGTTGGAAAAGAATAAGATGGTTGTCTGCTCTTTGCCAATGTTCTGGACATATCCTTCTCTGAACTGCCAGTCATTTCCTTTGAGCCAAACCGCCTCTTTGCCGTAAAACATCACTGCAGGCTTGTTCTTCGAGTAACGAATCATGGTCACGTCACGCAGCACACCCTTCACGGCATCGAAGCCGCCCTGCACCCAGATGAGGGCGTTTGTGTTGTCATCCTGCACATCCGGCACGAAAAACGGCTTGGCGTTTCGAAGCGGCTCGTTTGTGAGTTCGCGTTTGAGCCGCTCAAACTCGGAGTTTGTTCTAGGGGTAACCACCTCGTTCAAGGTAAATCCCGCAACGGTAACCAGAATCGCTAGGACGATCATCGGCCTCGCGACGCGGTAGAGGCTGACCCCGCCCGCAAAGAGCGCCACGATCTCGCTGTCACCGGAGAGCCGCCCGAACCCAAGCAGTGCGGAGAGCAGCATGGCCATGGGAAGGGTCATGACAATGATAGCAGGAAGACGCAAGAGAAAGAATTTGAGGACTTTGGCTACCGGTGCATGATACTCCGCCAGAAATTCGGTGATCTGGAACAGCTCTTTGCCCGCAAGCATAAGGCTGGCGAAGGCCGCTACTCCAAAGAGGAACGGACCCAGAAGCTCTCTGGTTATGTGGCGGTCCAGTAGTTTCATATGGTTAGTCGGTTCGCGGCTACACGGAGAACCGCTCGCCCAGGTAGAATTCCTTCGCTATCGGGTCGTTCGGCAGGTCCGCCGACAGCCCGGAGGTCTTGATCTCGCCCTCTGAAAGGATGTAGGCACGGTCGGTGATGGCCAGGGTCTCCCTCACGTTGTGGTCGGTGATGATAACGCCGATGCCCTTTTCCTTCAGTTCTTCCACTATGTCCTGGATATCGTTGATGGCGATAGGGTCTACTCCGGTGAACGGTTCGTCAAGCAGCATGAACTTGGGCGACACCGCGAGAGCGCGGGCGATCTCCGTCCTGCGCCGTTCGCCGCCGGAGAGCATGTAGCCGCGATGGTCCCGCACGTGCTCTATCCGCAGCTCGTGCAGCAGTTGATCCACCCGTTCCCGACGCTTCTTCACCGGCATGCCCGACATCTCCAGCACCAGCATCACGTTCTCGGCCACGGTGAGCTTGCGGAATACGGAAGGTTCCTGCGCCAGGTACCCGATGCCGTGACGCGCGCGCTGGTACATAGCCATGGTGGTGATGTCCTGGCCGTCCAGGACGACCGTCCCCTGATCGGGTCGCACGAGGCCGACTATCATGTAGAATGTAGTTGTCTTGCCCGCGCCGTTCGGACCCAGCAGCCCGACGATCTCGCCCTGCTTGATGCCGATGGACACGCCCTTAACTACTTGGCGGCCTTTGTAGCTCTTTATGAGGTTGTCAACCTTCAGTTCAGATTCAGCCACTATTTCGATTCTTTCTGCGGGGGGCTTACGGTGACATCCGCCTGCTTGTCGCCCTGGCCTTCGATGCGTATCTTGCCGCCGGTCAGGGATATGGTAACTATCTCACCGGTTATCTCGGCGACAGGCTCCGCGACACCCGGCTCGGTGATCTTGACCAGCACGTCACCGGTCAGTTTAACATAGTCCTGACCCTCCGCCATTACCGCTGACTTCGCGCTAGCGTGGACATCGTGGATGACTATAATCGGTTTGCCGTCCGGGCCGGTATCCTTGTCCGCGCGCTTGGCCCTGATGACCACCCCCCCGGTGGCGGAAGCGGATTTCATCGCGAGCTTCTTGTTCTTGTCCTTCTTGAGATCCACGTTGATGGACTGCGCCGTCATGGACTCCAGGCGAACCTGCCCGAGCTTCAGCGAAACGCCCGAAGACGTCATGGTGAGCGAGGCGTTCCCGACTGCGCTGACGGACTGACCGTCGAGCTCGATGACCTTGGCCGACAGCTTCGATTTACCAAACGCAAAGCTGTTCGCCGCGAAGCACACAGCCAGGGATGCTGCCGCTATTACCATTAAGAACGCAATTGTTCTCTTCATTGTTCCAATCACTCCATGCCGAGGGAAGCCTCGGTAAACCTCGTCTTCTTCAGCGCGGTGTCCGCCCGAAAGGTCTGCGCGGTGATGCTGATGTTGCCTTTCACCATGCGCACACCGCCCGAGCCGTCCAGCCTGTCCTGCGCCGCGTTCCACGTCAGATTGTCTGAGACCGCGGACGATCCATCCACAGCGGAAGTTACCTTCACGCCGCCGGACGCACGCACCACGCGGGTCTTGCTGTTCGCGGTGACCCGTGGTGCGGTCATGGCGCTCACGGCCTTGCCGTTCTTGTATAGTATCGCGCTTACGCCGAACAGTTCCAGTTCCGCGCTCTCGCCCTGTTGTGAGCCTGATGCCCGCTTGAACCGAGCTTCCCACAAGCGCTTACCGTCCTGCCCGGTCCAGATGACCCTTGCCTTGCCGAACTCAGCGTTCAGTGCGCTTTGTGGCTCGGAAGCGCCCTTGCCCGATGCGGACTGCTTATTCGCCTGCGTCGGGATGTGGGCTTTCTTTGATGGCGCGCACCCGCCCAGCCATGCCGCGATAAGCACAGCGGACAACATCGCGACGATGAATCTTGTTGGTCCCCGGAACATTTCCAAATTTCGCTTGTCGCTCGCCATATGGTTTATATACGACCAAAGGCGGCGCAGTGTTTTCAGCGCCGGCCTGGATTGTTCCTGGAAGTGAGAATCCTGGGCCTCCAGAGCACGATTCGCGCCGTTCGCGAATCATGCCAGCGGTGTAAGTATCGCACATTTCCGTTTTGCGGTCAAACGTGAAAGGAGATAGAAAGCACAACGCCCGTCTCCCTTGCGAGAAACAGGCGTCATGCAGATGCAACATCCATGTCGCAAACGGTACTCACCCGCATTATTCACGAAAACCGTGCGTTATGCAGGCTACGTATTCATCCAGTTCCAGACGTGATCTTCGTCTTCCGCGAACCAATCACCTGTGCGCGTGAGGTAGAAGGACACATTGTCAAGCGCATTCAGGTGGCTTACCTCCGCATCCATAAGAGACTCGAAGAACGCCTTCTCCTGCGGATTCTCTGACTCACATGCGAGGTTCTTGTACAATGTGATCGAACCTCGCTCCAACTCCTTGGCGTATTCGTACGCCTCCAGGTTGTCCATCGCCCACGCCTGACGTTCCTGTCTGGAGAATCTGCCGAACATGCCCCGGATCATCGTCTCCATGCCGAGATCGTCCTCTTCGAGAACGACATTCTCCAGGAGTCCGAAGTCGTACACCTTCTGGATATACTCCATATGCACCAGTTCCTGATCGGCCAGAGCCTTAAAGACCTCCGCGGTCAACGGATTCTTCGCTTTCTCAGCTACTTCCCGGTAGTACTCAAACCCCTTGACCTCGAGGTCCAGCGCGTTCTTCAGCGCTTCATGCATGGTAGTTAGTGTGCTCATTTGTTGTTCCTCCTGACTTACATTGGAATCAACGGGTATATACCCACCGGGCATGAAAGCTAAATCGGTTGTCTTGGGTCTCAGGTCAGCCACGCCATCAGCCATCCGACCATTTCCCCTACGCGTTCCACTTGTAGTACGGCAACTTCCACGGCTTTCGGTAATCACGTCGGAAGGCATTGCACTCCATCGCCTTTTTGTCGCCGATGATAACGCCCTTTGCGCCGTCCCACAAGATGCTCCGCCCTGCCTGGTACGACACGTTCGCCAGGTGACACGCGGTGGTGGTGTAATACATTGACTCTATGTCTGACTTGCACTTTCCTCTGGTCCGCACGGCTTCCAGGAACTCGCCGATGTGGTCGCCGCCGGCATTCTTCTTCTCAGGGCCGGGGTGATCGCCGAACGGTGTCCATTTTATCCCGCCCCGATCCACTATCAGCTTGCCTTTCTCGCCGATGAACTCTGACCCGTGGCTGTTCTTGCTGCCATCCAAACCCTCGCCTCCCACATGAAGCTCCCAGTTCATAACAAAATCCTTGAACTTGTACGCCGCCATGTGCGTATCCGGCGTTGTCCGGTCGTCATCCTCACCGCTGGCCAGCTTCCCGCCAACTGCCGTAACTTCCAACGGACTAGTGGCGTTCATGCCCAGCAGCACAATGTCCACCATGTGTACGCCCCAGTCGCCCGCCAGCCCCGTGCCGAAGTTGTAGTACAGCCGCCACCAGCGCGGGTGATAGGTATCATGGTAAGGAACCTTGGCCGCCGGTCCGCAGTAGAAGTCCCAGTCCAGGTTCGCCGGTGGGTCTTTGATCGGATTCTTGCCGAGTCCCGCGATGCTGGTTATCCAGGCGCGGCACACTTTGACGTTACCGACTCCGCCCTCGCGGACGAACTGAATCGCATCCTGGAAGTGAGCCACGTTCCGCTGCCAGGTATTGATCTGTACCACGCGTTTGTGCGCCTTCGCGGCTCCGAGCATCATCTGGCCTTCGTAGACGTCGTGTCCAATCGGCTTCTCGCAGAAGATATCCTTGCCCGCCTCGCACGCCATGATGAACGGGAGCGCGTGCCAGTGGTCGGGCGTGGCGATCATCACCGCGTCCACATCCTTCATATCGAGTACTTGGCGGAAGTCCTTGAATGCCTTTGGCAGCTTGCCGGATGCCTTCAAAACCTCTGCCGATGCTGCCCGAAGGTTGTCGGAATCAACATCGCAGACCGCGACCACATCCACGTCGGGATGCTTCAGGAAACCTTTCATGTCCGCAGTACCCTGCTTACCCGTTCCTATGCAGCCTATTCTTATCTTATCGTTCGCTGAAATTGCCATCGCCTCCGCCTTCCTCCCACTGCTCACTGATTACTGTTCACTGATCACTTCCCCTACGCGTTCCACTTGTAGTACGGCAGTTTCCACGGCTTGCGGTAACCGCGTCGGAAAGCCGAGACCTCCATCGCCTTCTTGTCGCCGATGATCACGTGTCAAGTCTCACCACGTTGTGAACAGAGTGTTCCGCAGGTGAGCAGGCTCTTTGATAAATAGTTCAGGGCATTTCTTGTGCCATTCGCAGACAGCCTGATAGGGCGTCTTACGACCGATGGCACGATTTGGTCTCCTTA
>JANYKG010000147.1 GCA_025358205.1 Armatimonadota bacterium | reverse complement strand
GAGACCGGCTTCAAGGTTGAGCGGTCGGCAAGCGAGAGCGGTCCGTTCACGCTGATAGCCACCGTTGGCGCAGGTGTCACGAGCTACAACAATACAGGTCTGACGGCCTTAACGACATACTATTACCGGGTATGCGCGACGAATACGGCGGGTGATTCGGGGTACGCGACAGCATCAGCGGCTACCACAGCAGTTCCGACCAATGTACGTCGCCCTGCTGCGCCCTCAGGCCTGACCGCCTCAGCCGTGTCATCCAGCCGGATCAATCTGCAATGGAGGGATAGATCCTCCAACGAGACCGGATTCATCGTTCAGCGGTCTTCGACCCGCTCTGGGCGATACTCGACGATAGCGACATTGGGCGCGGGCGTGACATCCTATGCCAATGCCGGCCTCACCGCTTCGACGACGTACTACTACCGGGTGTGTTCGTTCAATAGCGCTGGGAGTTCCAACTTCTCGAACAGAGCTTCGGCTACAACACAGAGACGAAGCAGTTCGGACGGGGAAGGATCCTCAGAGGTGGATCATAGCAGTATCGTCAGACACGCGGATTGAGTCTGATACCCGCCTGGTTGAGAGAGAATAGTGAATGCCCCCGGAGGTGACTTCGGGGGCATGTCCTTTACCTAGAACCCCCAGGATTTCTTCATTGACTTCAGGCGCAGATACGCAGGCTTTGGTGAGCAGTCGCCTCTCAGCAGCCCGCCATACGGCCAGAACGATACCGCATCCGCCAGGTCCCACCAGGAGACGCCCTCCACGTATGGCTTGCTGTAGCAGATAGTGTAGATACTCGTAACCCAGTCCGACTGCATTGCCTCGGTCCAGTCGCTGTGCCAACCCGCTGAGCCTTTCTTGCGCTGGGCGTTCGGGTCAATCCCCGGTGCGGACTGGCAGCCCATTTCAGTGATCTGGATGGGCTTTCCGAGCTTGGAGAACTTGTCCAGCAGACGGTCAATCTCGAACAGGTCGTACTCCGGGTAGTAGAACTGCAGGCCGACGATCTCGAAGTCAACCCCTGCGTTAATGCAGTCGCGCAGGTAGACGTAAGGCGAGCGCCGGTACTTGCCATCCTTGGTCGGTTCAGCGGCGTATTCGCCCCAGAGGTGGCAGGAGTTGATGATTCGTTTCACATCCGGGTCGCCCTCGCGAGCAGCTCTTGAGGTCACTCCGGCGAGGTCGGTCATCTCGTCGGGCGTAAGACGCAGGGAGTTCGAGTAGTCGTGCGCTTCGTTCATGATCTCGCAGAACTCGGTTTTGTCCTTGTACCGTGCGGCGACCTCTTTGACCAGGTCGTGCGCGATCTGTTTGACTTCCGAGTACGGCCTGTTCTTCAGCCATTCGGGGGTCACTCCGCTTGCCATGTAGAACGGCGGACAGGGCTTCATCCGCATGTCGTTCGAGAGCAGCCATGCGGTTTCGTTGTCCGTCCGCGTGAAGTCGCGAGTGGTCTCAGTCGGCGCGTAGTGGCTGAGGTAGACGTTGGTGATGCCCAGGTTGAAAAGCTCCTTGAATCGCTCCTGGTAGATCGGTCCTCGCGCGGGATACCCGAAGGCATTGCACCCGAAAATGAAGCCTTCCCTTGGTTGTCCGTTCATCTGTGCGATTCTGTGGCGCGCTCGTGCGACTGTCAGGTCTTCACCTGCTTTGAGGGTGATCGCCAGTGACTTATGCGGTGACTCCTTCTCCGCGGCTCTCAGCCTCTGGTAGAACCCCTGGGACAAGAGGACGCCTTCCGCCTCGGCCTGTTTCAATGCTGATTTCACGCGCATGAGACGGGTTGCGGCGGCCTCTGATGTGAAGTCCACCCAACCCGGCTTAGTGAAGCCCTGGCCCTTGTTGTCGGCGTAGACCACGACCTCGCCAAAGCCCGGAGTATTGACCAGCGCGCAGACCTGGAACGGCTTGCCTGGGAGCACGACCGTGGCCGAACCGTCATGGACGTAGGTCCGGGCGGGCAAAGGCTCATCCGCCATGTCCCGACAGTGGAACCGACCGATCGCCGTCGCCGGAATCGCCTTACCGCTGATGCCGATGAACTTCAGGTGAAGCTTCTGCGACTCAGGCGTTTGGGCGTGTGCGCACGATGATAGGACGAATAGGACAGATAGGACATATGCCGGAATCGCTTTGATTCTCATTTGTTGCTCCCGCATCTGCGCTCATCGGCGTTCCCTATCGCATTCGCCATCCCGGCGAACGCTGTCGGGTGAGACATCGGCGGCTACTTCGTTCCGATCTCCGCCAGTACCGGTGTAATGGGCAGCAGCATCTTTGCCTTCGCCGCGCCACCTATGCTCAGCAGGTCCCGCGCATCCAGTGTCCGGTTGAATCCCGGCTGCTGGGCCATTGGATTACCACCGCCGATGCCCATCACCTTCACATCGACCGGCTTGGCAGTCAGGTTGATCATGTTGATGACCGTCCGGCCTTTGACCTTGACCGGCAGCCACTCGACTCCCCATACCGGCCTTCCGGTCTTGGCGTCTACTACCCGCACATCTGGAAGTGCGCCGAGCTTGCTCAGAAGCGCCTCGAACTGCGGCCACAACACCTTCTCTGCGTCACCGTCGCCGGGCAACATGACGGACTTCTTCGCAACCAGGTCGAACATGAGGCCGTTTCCATACTGGTCCTTTTCCGGGCCGTTGCCCACGATCACGGTGTTCGGGAGCGTGATCAGCGCGTCGAATGCCTTCAACGGCAGGTGGGTGGCCTCGGGGAGCACAATCATTCGGTATCCCTCGCCTTTGCCGTCCGCGAGTTGTGCTTCCGAGATGAAGTCCACCTTCACGCCCAGGAAGTTCAGTGCGGTGTATACGCGGCCCATCGCGTCTATGTGCTTGGGGTTCCTGGCTTGCGATGCCATTGAGTAGACGATGGCGACAGGCGATTTGGCGGTTTCCAGAGCCGTCACCTCATCGGCAAAGCGGTTGAGATCAAGGCAGGTGCGGCCGACCGCTTCCGCGCAGCCCGGTCGGTCCATCACGTTGCCGTAGAAGCAAGTGGTTGCTGCGTAAGACGGGTTAGTTGGATCGAGAGTCCGCTCCCATACCCAGATCGTGGTGGCTCCCTGGCCGTGAATCGCCCCTTGCCACAGCGCGGTTCGGAAATGCTCCGGCGCTACGTAGTACGAAGACCCATCGGGCGTCAGGTGGTTCTCAGAGTTAAAGATCGGCTTGGCGTTCAGCGAGCGTTGCAGATCGTAAACCATGTTCTGCGTACTCCATTGAGCCGCCCATTGCGGGCCTCCGCCGGGCCACATGGTGCAGTCATTGCCGTTCATCTGCCCGAACTGCCCGAACATTTCTGCGCTCGTTCCCCATGCGATGCAACTCCGCATGAAGAACGTCCAGCCCATGACCTTTGCGTGAACCGGCACATTCGGCGCCATCTCGTGGATGATGTCCGCCATCCACTGGTGCCACCCCGCGAACCGCTTCTGGTTGAAGACGCAGTAGTCGTAGAACTGAGGCGCGCCGTAGTCGCCGTTGCCCGGCATCGGCACCTCGGCGAAAGAGGCATACTTTGTGCCGTAGCGTTCGTTCATAGTCGCCACATCGCCGTGAACGGTTTCCAGATAGGCGGCCCACATCGGCGCTGCGTTGGCGGTTTGGGACCGGTCAAAGAGCGGCTCGTTGGACAGACAGAAACTGTGCAGAGCGGGCTTGTCTTTGAGCAGCGGTATGACCGTTCGCAGGAACTTCTCCATCACCTGCTTGGCTTCGGGCGCGTCCACAGTGAAGGGGAGGAACCCGCCTCCGCCCTGCCTTAGTTGCGGCCACTTCGCCAGCGCCCACTCCGGGAAATAGTGCGGCGAGAGCAGGACGTTCACCTTGACGTTCTTTTTTGCCGCCTCGTCCAAAACCTTCGCTATGTCCTGCGCCGCCGTGAGGTCAACTTTGTCTTCTGCCGTGAGTGTCGCGCTTGGGCCGACCTCGATCTGGATGATGTTCACTCCGTATCCGGGCCAGCGGAACATATCCTTACGCACCTGGTAGAAGTGACCCATCCCGGCGAAGAACACCGGCCCGCGGGTCTCTTTCCCCTTCGCATCCTGTCTGTCGGCGATCTGGGTGAGTCCGTTGATTTGCATGGCGCTGGTCTTGTATCGGACTGCGTTTGGGGCGGCGCTCGCGTTCTTCAGGTAAGCGGTCATCTCTGTGATTGCAGTGTCAATCGAGCGATTGAAGTCCGTGATAGCGAACCCTGCGCGGCGCAGCTCACCCCTGCGGATGTCTACCCGCTCCAGCGGAATAAACTGGGTTAGCATGGTGCGCGTCACGGTCGGGTAGTCCAGCGGGATGCCCTTCGCCTTGCACTTGGCATAGAGTGCGTCGAACTGCTTGAGGCGCGTTTCAACGGCGTCCAGGTCGGCGGAGAGAACTCCCGCGCTGAGCTTTTCGATCTTTCGGTCAGCGGTTGCGATGAGGTTATTCTGCTGATCCGCCACGCGAACCGTGAGATTGAGGTTTCTAGCGCCTGATGTGCCTGTATTCCATTCCCACTCGAAGGCGTTCTCGCCCTGCTTCAGCGGCGCCGCTTTGTCGAATATGACCTTATCACCCGCCTTGATAATGGCGTGGGCGGTTCCGGCGAACTCCGATTTCAGTTCTATGAAGACGAACGCCTGCTGATTGTCACCCTGAACCTGGCCCGGCGCGAGGACCGAACCGCTCAGTCCCTTGCCCATAAAGGCTATGCCGATGGGGCGCAGTGAGATGTCGTCAATCGCAAGCGCTTTGCACCGGTTCACGATGTTGATGCCCAGGTTCAGGCCGGTCTGGCTCGGTCTTGTGCGGAACCTGAGCGAGACCTTCTGCCATCCGAAGGTGCCGCTGGGTAGATTCATTGTGTATGAATCCCAGTCCGTGAAATGAATGCCCGGCGCGACATCCTCGCCTCTGACCCAGGCAGTGAGTTCATACTCCGTATCCGGCATTACGCCCACGCCCTGCGAGAGCCGTCCGTAGACATTCGGCGCAAGGTCGCTCGCGTTGTTGAAGACCATACACCGGTTGCCGGAGTGAGGGTTAACCGTGCTGGAGTCGAAGCCTGCCGCCGCACTGTTCCACCATGCCCAGCCGGGTGCGGCGTTCCCCGGAACTACGCTCTCGAAGCCGGGATTGGCGATGGCCGGCATGAGCGAGGCGGCGCAGATTGGGACTGCCAGCGCGATGCAGATCAAGATTAAGGCGATGGTTCGCATTTGGGTCCTCCGTGAAACGAGCGGATTGATGACATAACAATGCCACTCAGAGCGGGTGCTTGTCAAGCGTTGTTCGTTGACATGTTCGTGTACTCAGGGCTATCATAGCAGCATCGGATCGAATCGCAGTGGAGGAGACATTAAATATGCGAGCAGCAATTATCCTGACAGTGATCCTGGCGCTTGTGCTTCCGGTTGTGGGATTCGCAGTGCCGACAATCGTCGTTCGCAATAACCATGATTTCGACTACGCCGGGCCGGTGTCATTCAAGACCACGCTCACCGACGGCTTGTACAAGGGCAGCGGAGGCGAGGCCATCGTGGTGGATGGTGTCGCTAGCGCCACAGTGCATGTCAAGGGCAGTTCATCGGTCACTCTGCAACGCGTCGAGGCAGGGGCGTTTGCCCCACTGCTCATATCGTACAGCTCGATCTCCGGCGGGATGACCATTCACAACGCTGGCAACGATCTTGGCCGAGTCGAGTTCGGGCTTGCGGTCATCCCCGGCAAGGTTGGCACATTCGCCCAGGCGGTCGCCTCGTTCAATCCGCTCGATATCACCTTCACTCAACAGCACAATGGCACATACTTGGGCAAGGCCACCGTAGGTGATTACCAGGTTGAGATGACCCTGGACCCGAACTCGGGCGGTTGGCTCGACTGCCAGGCGAAGATCACCTACACATCAGACAAATCCGACCCCGTCTACCTTGCACTCATCCGCAAAGTGACCATGCCCGACGTGACCGGCGTCAAAACCGACTGGAACGGCGTGATAATGAATGGCACGGACGATCCGGCGATTACTGATCGAATTGCGACGCTCACCAAGGGCGTTGACTGGTGTTCGTGGAAGTCCGGCGGGCTATCGTGGGCCGCGGTCAACCAGTTCAGCGCGGGGTACACCTGTCAGGACAGCAAGGGCAAGTGGATACCGGCCAACCACTTCTACACGTGGGAGAAGGCCGCCGACAAGGATGGCAGCATCTACCTGGTATCAGAGGTAGCGGGCGCTAATCTTTCTCAGGACAACGGCAAGTACATGGGCGTCCGGGCGTACTGCCCTCCGCAGAAGAATGAGCCTGTTATCCTGAAGTGGCGGCTTGCTATGGCCCAGTCACCTAAGGCGGACTGGGAGAAGAGCCAGCTCTATGTCACCGCCGGATACCGCAACGTTATTCAGATGAAGGACAAGGCGGTGGTTGACCTCGGTGTGCCTTATGTGGAGTTTGGCACCAGCTACTTCCCGTACTCCACCATGACCGAGAACTTTGATTACTATCGCACGGCAGATCTGGACCGCGAGGGCTGGTGGCCGTTCTCGCCGAAAATGTGGGAGAACTGGAAGGCGTTCCAGCCGCAGATGGCGACGGACATCCGCATCATTAAGGCGATGGGGTTCGACTACGTGCGACTGCATCACCTGGAACTGCTCGGCGAGATGGATAGGAAGAACGCCTTCGCTTTCCTCGATTTCTACATGGGTGAATGCCGCAAGTTGGGGCTGAAGGTGCTCTTCGACACGGCAGGTTCCGACGAGTGGGTATGCTCGGTCGTGGGCAGGTACAAGGATGTCGTGAAGTTCGTCGAGATCGAGAACGAGATACTGATCCCCGGCATCCCCAAGGGTGCGCCCGAGCGGTGGACCGGTCAGTACAATGCGGTGAAGAAGGTTGCGCCGAACACCCAGGCGTTCCTCACCGGCGCGTGCAACCAGGGGATGTTCGACCGCCTGACCTACCTCGGCGTGCCGTTCGACAGGATAGGCTTCCACAACTACAAGCACGGTGCGGCCTTCGACGAATCCATACCGTCCGTGATGCTCGGTGTTGCGAACCAGGCGACCGACTATGGCAAGCCAGCGGTGCTGGGCGAGTTCAACTGGAAGCTCCTGACCGCATGGTCGCCCGAAGCCCGAGGAAAAGAGGTCGGCAAGATCTACGCGAAGATGCTGGAGCCGCGCGCGATTCCCAACATCTTCCAGTTCCACTGGCAGGAGACGATGAGCGTGAACCCGCGCCTGACCCGGCAGGGGATTCGGCACTATGAGACGATCAACCTGGACCGCACGCCGAAGCCCGAGGCGCTGGAACTTATGTCACTGATACGCAAGTATGCGAATCCGAGTTCGCCGGTGCGCGCGCTGCCGATAGCAGTTACACCGGTCGCTATGAGTCAGGGCGGCACAGTGAGCGTGCCCTTCAGTATCGCCAACAAGACGGTGAAACCGGTATCGGTCAAGCTCTCTGTCGAGTCGTTCCAAGGTCTGACTTGCAAGCTGACCACTAAGGCAGCTATCACGCTGAAGCCCCGAGAGAAGTGCAATGGGATGCTAAACGTGCTCATTGCCAAGGACGCACTGCCGGGGACCTATCACTACTTTGTGAAAGCCGAGTCTGCCGGTGGATCGTCGTACGGCTGGGGCACTGTGCGAAAGCAGGGTGCTCCTAAGTTTGACGCGCCTGTGATGCCGGACCTGGTTGAATACGTGGGTGGCGCGGACATCGTGAACAAGTTCGACTACAGCAAGCCGATCTGTATCGTGTTTGCCAAGGATTGTCCAATCGTCGAGATGGAGATGGCGTATCAACTGCGAAACACCCTCCAGTGCGCGACGGGCCGGTTCGTCTACCTCTGCTCGACCCCCGATGTCCCGAAAAGCTATACGGACTCCGGGAATCTGATTCTGATAGGCACTTTTGTGCAGACTCAGCACGAAGGCGCCAGACCGCTTGATACCGGCAAGGGCATGGTGATACTCGATGACAAGGGGAACGGGCGTCAGTGGCTCTACCTGGCAGGGGTGACAACCGACGAGGTTCGGGCTGCGGCGACTGACTTTGTTCTCCGGTTCTGGAAGAACGCGAAGGATTCGACCTCGCGGATATCCGGCTTGGAGAAGGGCGCGGCGCTGGGCAGCAAGATCCCGCCGGGCGAAGTGAATATGCCGTAGGTTGGGACACGGTGACGGGGCGACACGGGGACACGGAGACTGGGAGAAACATGACAAAACAACAATTCGAACTACTAAAATCGGCCGCGAAGGGGAAGATCCAGAAACCCTTTGCCGCGCTTATCGTGGACAGTCCGTGGATACCGGGCTATGCCGGGCTGGACGCCTTGGAGTATTTCCTTGAGCCGGACAAATGGCTGCGGGCGAACCTGGAAATGGTTGAGCGGTTCCCCGAGGTCGTCTTCCTCTCCGGCTTCTGGGTGGAGTACGGGATGGCCATCGAGCCGTCCGCGTTCGGGAGCAAGGTCTCGTGGTGGAAGGATCACCCGCCGTCAGCGAACCCGATGATGAAGGACATCAGTGAAGTGCATGACATGTCGGTCCCGCTGCCGCAGAACGACGGCCTGATGCCGCTCGCCCTGCACCTTCAGCGGTGGGTTCAGAAGCAGATTCAGCCGTTGGGCTACTCCACGCGCATGGTCTCCGCGCGCGGGCCGCTGGCGCTGGCGACTCATCTGCGCGGCGTCACCGGGTTCCTGACCGACATCATGATCGAGCCGGAAGACTCGAAGCGGCTGCTGGACCTCTGCACCGAGACCGTGATCCGATGGCTGCAGGCTCAGGCGGAGAACGTACCCGATTGCGAGGGGATAATGGTGCTGGACGACATCCCCGGCATGCTGTCGCCCTCGATGTACGAGGAGTTCGCGCACCCGTACCTGAGCCGGATATTCGACGCGTTCCCCGGCATGCTGAAGATCTACCACAACGACGCGAACATCGAGCCGTTTGCCGAGCGACTGGCGGAGTCCGGGTTCGATATCCTCAACTTCAGCTTCAACTTCGACACGGCGGAGGCGTTCGAGCGGATAGGGGACAAGGTGACGCTGCTGGGCAACGTCGCGCCGCTGAGCGTCCTGGCTCGCGGAACGGCGGCCGAGGTCAAGGAGTGCGCGGAGTACTGCCTGAACGCGACGGGCGGTCGGATTATCCTCTCAGCAGGCGGCGGCGTCTCCTCCGGCACCCCGGCGGAGAACATTGATGCGCTGGTGCAGGCGGCGGAGGACTGGCGCATCCCATAGCCGCCACCATTTTCGCACGGCACATCATTAGTGTGCGTCCCGATCTCCCTGCGGTCGCGTATGGCCTTGCATCGCATAAACTCGATCACCCAGCAGTGATCTGAGGAAGCTCATCAGCCTTAGCATCATCAAGCCTGGGAGACTGTAGAGCGCAAGTAGAAGCAATGCCAAGATGAACATCAGTACGATCAGCAACGGAGAGAACTCAAAGAGAAACGCTCCGGGCGGGCACTTGATGGCTACACAGACCGATCCCCATACTGCGCAGGTCACCAGTAGCGCCAGTGCGGGCGACACAGTGATGCATTTCCCGCCTTCATTTGGCACCCGATGAACATAGAAGCAAAGCGCGCCTGGTTCACCGGGGAACGGTATGCGCAGCAGACCACATACGAAGTACCACATCTGTCCTGGGCGGAACGGTCCCATCTTCCCATAATACTGCCCGCAGTACATGCAACACAGTGCCAATGTGAGCAAGCCCAATACCCCCAACGACCAGGGACCTGGCCACGTGGGTCTCAGAATCATGCGTATCTCTTTGCTGTTATAGCAGTCGAATGTATCCACCAGGTGATAGGCGCCCCCCGTCTCCGGGCGAAATGGCTTGACTTGCTTGTAGACGGCATTGTCAACGTCTGGCCATCCCTCCCGAGTGACGGGGATCTCGACCACGCGGTAGGTGCCAGACGCGGAATCAAGCGTATATCCTGGCACCTTTAGTTGGACGTCAAACCTGTGGCTCTTGTGCTCGCCTGGATAGACCCTAGTAAAGAACACCTTGGGCCTGTTGAATGGGTACCAGAGGGTATCTTGTGTTCTGGCAACGTCATAATCCGCCTTCTCAGAGATGTCAACGACGGAGTGCGCTGGCACTGTCACGCGATGGACGAAATATCCGGCATCCTTGTCAATCCATTGCACCGATGAGTCAACATCTATACCATGGGTTCCCGACCCATCGGTCACTGACAATCTGTAGGATAGCTTATCGCGCGGTCTGTATCCATCAAAGTAGTAGGCAGCAGAACGAGTGCCTGGATTTCGAACCGATGTCATCTCTGTATGGCTGATGTATTCATCTCCCTGAAGACTTGATACTACATGTCGTTGATCTACCTCTACTAAGCGTTTAGGATCAGTACCATTTTGTAGGAATCTAGCCATTTCACCGGCTAGTTGTGCTGCTACCTCTGATGAAGCGATGCTGGAGCAATACTCAGCCCTGGAGAATGGAAGCGCAGTTCGCATATTGTAGTGGGCTTCGCTTCCTTTGCCCTCCAGCGTGACTTCTGGCCCCCATTCGCCAGTCCCAGCAATCCTCATCCTTACTTTCGTGTCGTAGTAGAATGACCACACAAGCGGCTGTCCGCTGTCGCAATGTAATAGTCGCACACCTTTCTTCCTGTGCTTCTCCACCCTCCATTCGCCTTCCACCCAGTCAGAAGCCGGAACCCTGTCCTTGCGCATTATCTTTACTATCAAGCGATGCCTATAACGATCCGACCTGCCCGCGTTCTGCCGAGGACGGGAAACCTCATACGCAACCGTGGAATCGGCATGCCGCATGTCCTGTGGGATGTTGGATTCATACAGAGCATTGCCCAGCAATGCGTATTCGCAGATTACCCCATCTGCTCCCAACGCTCGCAGCCCGCGTATGGCCGCCCGCGCCTTGCTCAGCGATCTGTCCGTCTTTCTCGCCAGTTGAAGGCTGCTAGTTTGTTCTGCCCATGATCGAATATCCACCGCTTGTTTCCAAGTGCCAATCCCGTACGTGAAGGCATACACAAGGTCATCTGGTCGCTGTGTCCAACTCCGCAATATGCCCAGATTATCCTGCAAATCGCGCCTGTCAAGAGGATGTGCCCTGGAGGACTTGATCACGCCTGTGGCTATAGACTGAGCACGTCTAATGCTTGTTGTGGGAAAGTCCTTGATCCACTCATGAAACAACCGCTGGTCAGGCAATATGCCTTGCGCACCTCTGATATCTCCTAACAGACTGCAATACTCCCGCAAGGTATACCAGCTTATGTAGGAGCCAAGATCCTGAACCGGGCTGCGGTTAGCCAGTGCTTGGTGACCAGAGTACTGTTGGATCTGAAAGTACTGGAAATATTCGCAGTAGTTCTCCGCAATACGCCACTCAAGAGCCTGCACCGTTCTGGAACCGGCGAAATCTGGCTGATTCCAAACATAGTTCTTCGCATTCGCGTTCATAGCTCTCACCACTTCATTTGTGGGCGCGGAGCAGCTGTCACACCGAGTTACGGCGGCAAGACAGCTGCTGAGCGCCCACAGTGCCTGTAGGTATTGCCTGCGGTGTGCATACGCACGGCTCTTGGATAGTGCCTCCATGCCCTGTTTCCAAGACGCATCGAACACATCCTTATTGCTGAGCATGGCTTTGGCAGACGCTTTATCCTTCTTGCTGGTGCGTCTTGACCTCAGCAATCGTCTTTCATAATCTGTGCCCTCCTGACCGTAATACCCGCTGCAGTTGTCCAGTCTCTGCTGCAGGCTGGCATCCCAAGCCGCTATGACAGAGCTAATATCTTTGTCGTAGTCTCCCTGTATATGTATGCTAGGTAATCTCGGTTCAGCGTGGCTGCGTTCACTGATACCACGCCAGTGGCCTAGTAGGTATGTTGCCAGGATTATGAGTAGTACAGGGGTCAGATGAAGAACAACTCCAGCCTTTGCTAGCACATCCGGCTTAGCCGGTAGGGACCAGCTACGCCGAATGCATATCATGAGGTAGATCATATATGCTTCGAGGGCGAGGACAGCCAGGAGTGGTATCCAGACCAGCCAAGACATGCGGCCCGCCAACCAGAACGTGGCTAACACTGCGGTAGTCGCGAGTATGCTCCTCACTTGCATCTGCCTTAGCAAGAGACAGACGAAAGAACTTACTGATCTGCCGAGTAGTATTAGAGTCCGAGTGATTGCTGATAACATAACTAGCTTCTGAATCCGTAGCAAACAGCAGTGCCGTGATCATGTACTTGCGGTACATTCGGATGTAGGCTGCAGGGGCTGAGGCTATGGCAGTTGATCCTACACATACGGCAAGTACCATGTCGGAGATTGGATCCTCAACCACAGCGTAATGATAGTACCAACCGGAGGCCTTCTGCCGAGATCGGGTTTATAGGTTGGTTGGTATGCACCCACTGCCCATATTTGGTTCTCTTCCACAGACTTGTCTCATTCTCCTTCACCAGTGGCAGGAGGTTCTTCCCTTATAACGACCACTGATCGTCTGCGTCAGTCGGCTGCTAGTGAAAGAAGAAGTCGTCCTGCTGCGTTGGACATCTGAACACCGGCGGATGGCTCCAGGGTGGCGGAGACAATCGGCATGGTCTCGTAAGTGCCGGGGTGGAAGGCGTCCAGCGTGGGGATGTAGCCGAAGGTGTTGTTGGCAAGCTCAATGACGAAGGTCTGCGCGAACGGCGACCACTCCTTGATGCTCAGCCCGTGCTCCACGAAGTACTCGCCGGGGATGCCGACGAACGCCGTGTCACCAATCCGAATCGCCTGAACCTCTACCTCAGCCGACTTGCCGTCAAGCTGATATCTGCTGATCGCCTCAGCCTGCGCGCGGTCGAACTCACCGGCGTTTGGGTCGGCGAGAACTCGCTCTGCCTTCGTGCGAAGATCGTCCGTTAGGGCGTGGTACCTGATGTCCAGAATCTGTCTGGCGGTACTGATTGCCGTGGACTCCATGGGTTCAGAAAGCTCGGATGCCGCGAGAATCTTGCCCGCCAGAATGCGCCCGATCTTCAGCACCCAGTCCGGCCCGTTCTGCGTATCAGGGTTCTCGATGTCGCGCTGGTTGATGTTTCCCGCTGCGCCCTGCATGTAGATTACCAACGGCTTGCTGTCATACATGCCGCTGACCAGACGGGACGCCTTGCCGGGGAAATCGGCGGAGGCGTGACACCCACCCATCACATCGGGGTGCATCGCGAAGTTGGCGAGAATTGCGAGCGGTTGGCCGTCCTCGCCGTCAACTCTCAGCACATTTAGCTGCGGGTCAATCGGTCCGTCCGGCCCCAGAATGCCGTCCGCGCACTTCCGGGGGTTGAACACCACACTCCCGTCCGCCATTCGGAACCGCCGGTTGAACGCGAGCCTGTCCTCATACTCCTCGCCAAGTCGCAGGGTGGCTGGTCGGAGGGCGGCATGCGCCTTCGTGACGGCATCGGCGATCAGGCCGGGAAGCCTGTCGAGGTAGTCCTGGCTCGTCGGGACCGTGCGGTTGCGGCGAACCTGCGGACCCGTGTGCGTGTGGGTCGTTGAGATCATGATATTCTCGGCGGGTATGCCGGTTGCCTGCGATGCGAGCTTTCTAGCAGTGTTGACCTCGGTGGACTCGATGGCCTGAAGATCGCACACGACGAACGCGACGGTGGTGGTTCCGTCGTCGAGAACAAGCGCCTTCGCGAGCAGGTCGTCGAGGACGCTCTCGCACGGACGCTCGTGAAAGTATCCACCCAGCGAAACACCCAGCGGTGGGTTGATGATGGTCGAGGCGGCTCCGGCTCTGAACATGATGACTCCTGGGAAGTGATGAGTGACGAACTCAGATTCCACTCGTTTGAACAACGATACGCTTCTGGGCGTCTAGGTGTCAAGAGGGCGTAAGTCACCAGTGAACAGTGAATCGGGACGCGGGGCCGGGGAAGATGAATGACGAGTGATGAGTGAACTAGTCCCGGACGGTTAGTACCCGCTTCCGATGCAGTTCACGTATCACTCATCACTCATCACGGATGCAGGAAACATCACAGGAAAAGTGCAAAAGGTTCTCAACCGGGAGGGGAAAATGACTGAACAGAAAACATTGACCAGACGGGAGTTCATCACACGAGGGGCGGGGGCGCTGGCAGGTGCCACTTTGGCAGGGACGTTGGTGAAGGCGGTATCGTCCGCCGCGCCTGCAAAGAGGCCGAACGTACTCTTCATATTCGCGGATCAGATGCGCGCGTTCTCTATGGGCTGCATGGGCGACAAAGAGATCAAGACTCCGAACATGGACAAACTCGCCAAAGAGGGGCTAACGTTCACCCACGCCATCAGCGGCTATCCGCTCTGCTCGCCGTACAGGGCCATGCTGCTCACCGGCAGGTATGGCCACAAGACCGGCGAAGTAGGAAACGAGATCGAGCTTCCCGCTTCCGAGATCACCATCGCGAAGGCGCTGACGCAGAGCGGGTACAAGTGCGGGTTCATCGGCAAGTGGCACCTCGAGAAGACACACGCCCCCTTCGTGCCGAAGGAGAGGCGACTCGGATTCGACGCGTACTGGGCGTCGCGCAACCTCGGCGGAGAGCAGACAGGCGGATTCTACTGTCTGGATACGCCGGATGAAGTGCCGTTTGAGGGATACGAGGCCGACGTTCAGACCGGGCTGGCGATAGACTTCATGAAGAAACACAAGGCCGAGCCGTTCTGCCTCGTCATGGGTTGGAAGCCGCCGCATCCCCCGCGAGACGTGCCCAAAAAGTTCTCCGACATGTACCCGTCCGACAAGCTGGGTCAGCGCGCGAATGTACCGAAGGACGTGGATGACAGATCGAACAAGACGATCTACTACGGGCAGATAACCAGCCTGGACGACAACATCGGCAGGATCATGAAGGCGCTGGACGACCTGGGGATTGCGGACAACACCATCGTCTGCTTCTCCAGCGATCACGGCGACATGCTGGCGAGTCAGGGGCTTCAGGGCAAGAACGTGCCTTACGATGAGAGCATCCGCGTACCGTTCCTGGTCAGGTACCCGGCGAAGGTGAAGGCAGGCGGCAAGACGGATGCGCTGCTCAACTCCGTGGACGTGATGCCCACGCTGCTCTCGTTGTGCGGAGTGCAGATCCCGAAGCCGGTTCAGGGTACGGACCTGTCCGCCGTTGTGCTCGGCAAGGGCGGAAAGAAACCCGAGTCGGTGCTGCTGCAGAGGATACTCGGCGGTGGCGGTAAGAACAACGGCGAGTGGCGCGGAGTGCGGACGCCCAGGTATACTTATGCGCGGTGGCGAGACAAAGGCTGGCTGCTGTTCGACAACGAGAAAGACCCGTATCAGATGAACAACCTGATAGACAAGCCGGAGTTCAAGGATCTGCAGGCGAAGATGGAGGCTGAGCTTCAGAAGCTGTTGAAGCGCACAGACGATGATTTCGCGACTCAGGAGGTCTACTACAAGCGGTTCGCGAGTCAGCTTGGTAAGAAACATCTGCGTGGACTGCCGGTTGAGGAGTAGCGATGTGTGGGGGTATGGGTGTGTGGGCGGAAGAGGCGAACATCGAACATCGAACGCCCAACGCTCAACGTCGAACAGCCCGGAATGGGAACGGGAGATACATTGAAGCATACATTGGTCTTGGTGATGGTGGTGGTTATGATGGCACTAGGTAGTTCGTCACAGGCGCGCAGGCTGGAGTGCCTGATGCTGAGTGAGCAGTTCCCTGGCGGCGATGCGGCGTTTGCTGGTGCGCTGAAGTCCTCGCTGGATGGGCAGGGGTTCAAGGTGTCTGACTGGTCAGACAGGTCGGACGCGGCAGACATGTCCGACAAGCTGCTCATCCTCCCGAACTCAGCGTATTTCCCGTGGGACGCGGTGCCTGCCCTGAAGCAGTACCTGTCGGCAGGCGGGAACCTGTTTACCATCGGTGGGCCGCCGCTCTCGGATATGGTCGTGAAGCTGGACGGCGACTGGCTGACCCAGCAGATGCTGCTGGACAAGTTGACCGCCAATCCCTCGCACGAGACGATCCTGGATTTCGGCCAATACAAGTATTCGCCAAGCTATCGTGACACCGGCACGCCGGATACCATCCCGACGATCAGCCCTGCAGAAGACAGCATTCTCGGCGCTGGCACGGCGATCGAGGTCTCCCTGCCAAGCTGCAAGTACTGGGAGTTTCAGGATATTCCCATCACCAGGCCGTTCCCTGCAGGTGATACCGTGACCACCTTCTGGGCGAAGGGCGACGCGAACACACAGAAGCTTACCGTCGCGTGGATTGACTCGAACGACGCCCGCTGGAATCTGAAGATTGACCTTACTACCGAGTGGAAACGCTATGCTTTGACCTCTGACATGTTCGCTCACTGGAAAGGCCCAGGCGGCGATGATGACAAGATTGACGTGAGCAAGGTGGTCAAGTTCAAGGTCGGCTTCGAGAACCACAACCTGCGTGACCCGAATGCGCCTGCGAAGTTCTGGATAACCGATATCTGCTCGATGCCGAATCCGGCTGGCAACCCCAGTTTTAGCCAGCCGACCCTCGAAACCCTCAGTCCCGCCTATAAGACGTATAGGACCAATGGGACTTATGTGCGGACGTATGGGTCGTATGATGTCCTGGGTGACTCAGTGCTGGAGGGGGCGAATGGGACTGTGTGTTCCATTCCCAGGTATCGCGGGCTGAGCTTCAACAAGACTGCGCCGCACAGGTGGATTCCGGCGCTGGCGGTGAAGATGGCGGATGGGCACATCGGCGGGGCGGCGGCGTCACTCTACGTGCAGGATGACGAGGAGTACAAGGGCTGCGTGTGGGCGAGTTTCGGGCTGGACGATGCGAAGGCGCTGGCGGCGAACAGGGATGCGGTTGTCCGCGAGGTAGTGTCGCTGGTCAAACGAATTGATAGTGGAATCTACCTGCTCTCCGGGGGGGTGGACAAGGCGTCGTATTTCGAGGGTGATCCGGTTGCAGGGGCGGTGGTGCTGAACCTGGGCGGAGAGGCCGGAAAGGTCGAGATCAAGATTTCTGTCACCGCTGACGGGGAGTACGCAACATCCAACGTTCAGCAGCCGGGATCCAACCACGGAGGCACGGAGGACACGGAGAGAGATGGGAAGGGAAAGTCCAACGTTCAACCTTCAATGCTCAACACTCAACTCGGGAAGAAGATCACACTGGCCGGAAAGAGAACCGTGTGCGAGCTTGGGACGGTCAAGGGACTGAAGCCGGGGTTCTACATCGCGACCACCTCCATGCTGCGCGACGGGAAGCTAGTTGACCAGATTCGCCAGCCGTTCTCCATCGTCGAATCGAAGCCGGTGGACAAGAGCGACCTCGTCACCATCAAGGGCGACCAGTTTATCTACAAGGGCAAGCCGTGGTATTCGCTGGGCATCAACTACCGCCCGCTGTACGTCGCAGCCATGGAGGAGAAGCCGTTCTGGAAATACTGGACGCACCCGGACCAGTATGACGCCGAAATAGTCGAGATGGAACTCAGCCTGATGAACAAGATCGGGCTGAACACCGTCGCGCTTATCTACCCGGCGATAGACTCCGTTCCGCCCGCGTTCGTTGACTTCATGGAGCGCGCGCACAAGCACGGGCTGAAGTGCCACGTCTACATCACCGGCACCGAGCCGATGTTCCCGGACTACCCCAAAGCCAAGAAGTTGATAGAGGCGGCGCGGCTCTCGGAGCGTCCGGCCATGTTCGCCTACGACCTCGGTTGGGAGGTCTGCATCGGTCGCGAGGCCAAGCGTCAGGCTTTCGATAACGGCTGGAAACGCTGGCTGGAAGACCGCTACGGCAGTGTGGAGAACGCCGAGAAGGATTGGGAGTTCGCGCTTCGGAAAGATGCGGACGGGCGCGTTCACGGCCCCACTGACGATCAGGTTATGGTAGACGGTCCGTGGGTCAGGATGGTCGCCGCGTATCGGCGCTTCTGGGACGACAAGCTCAGCCGTCGGTACATGGAGACCGAGCGCTTCATGAAGAAGATGGACCCATATCACCCTATCAGTGTGCGCAGCGGGTTTGGCGGCACGGGTACACTTGCTGCCTATGCGGTTCCTGCGCTGCCGGTGGACCTGTTCTCCGGCGCGAAGCATCTGGACTACATCTCACCCGAGGGCTACAACTTCAGCGGCGACTTGCAGACCTTCCGCGAGGGCGGATTCACGACGCTCTACGGCAAGTTCGCCGGCGGTGGAAAGCCGGTCTACTGGGCGGAGCTGGGGTTCAGCGCGGGTATGCCGACGAACGACGAGATGCTGGAGGCACAGCGCGCGTTCTACGAGAAGATCTACAAGACGTTCTACGAGACTCGTTCGTCGGGTTCGGCGGCGTGGTGGTGGCCCGGATACCTGATCTGGGAGCACAGCGATTACAGCATCATCAACCCGGACTTCACGCTTCGCCCGTCCGCCCTGGAGTTTACCAGGATGGGCAAACTTTCCGCGAAACCGTATCCCGCCAAGACGCCGAACTACTGGATGGATGTTGACCGCGACAAGTACACGAACGGATACGCGGGCATGCTCGCGGACCGGCGCGTGGAGTACGGCAAGGCTGTGTCCGAGGGGAAGACGGTCGGCCTTCGGACCCCGGCGACCGGGACGGACACCTCGAACTTCCCGAAGGTTGCGGTTGGGGATACGCCTTTGGTCGGGCAGAAGCCGCCGAAGTATTTGAACGCGGAGTTCAATTCGCTGGAGATCAAGAACGCGTCCGGCAAGTGGGTATCGCTGGCGGACGGCAAGAAGATCAAGGTCAAGGCAGGTGCTCCCGTGTATGCGCGCGCATCGGTTGGGAACATCGCCGAGGTGAAATGGCTGGCGTCCGGTAAGTTCGCGGCGTACCTGAGAGCGACAATTGCCGACTCGCACGTTGACGCGCCGATAGCGAAGGACACGCCGTTCTTCGGTGACGCATCCGTTGCGGAGTTCAAGGTGATTGACGGCATCTCGTCCGAAACCCGCATCAGCTTCCAGATGGTGGCCGGTGAGTTCGTTTTTGGCGAGAAATGGTATGTCACTCTGGAGTTGGCGCCTTAGTCGCTGCTGCTGGCCGTTCCTTCTCCCGTTTCGGATCATAGGCCGGGTTTGGGGTTGGCATCACGGCGCCTACGGCCTTGCGCCAGTCCACGAGCATCTTGTGTAGCTTGGTGGTCATATCGGTCAGCTTCGACGAGAGATCGGTTGTCTCGCTCAGGTCGGCCCTCAGGTTGTACAACTCCAGCTTGCCGTCCTCGAAATACTCGATCAGCTTCCAGTCGCCGCTTCGGACCGCACCAACCGGTGACGTGCCGCCGGGGTGGTAGTGCGGATAGTGCCAGTAGAGAGCCTTTCTCTCGGGCGCATCGCCGCCGGTGATCAGCGGTTTCAGGCTCATGCCGTCCGCAGTGCGTGTAGGCGCCTTACTCCCCTTCGCTGCGTCCAGTATCGTGGAGAAGTAGTCGGTGCTGATGACAGGGGTATCGCACACGCTCCCCGGCTTCACCTTTCCCGGCCAGCGGATGATGAGCGGCTCACGGACTCCGCCCTCGTACATCGTGCCTTTGCCCGCACGGAGCGGAGCGTTCGACGTGATCTTGGGCACGAAGACCCCGCCGTTATCCGAGTTGAAGAACACGATCGTGTTGTCCGCAATCCCCAGTTCATCGAGTTTTGCCATCACGCGCCCGACGCTCTCGTCCACGCTCTGCACCATCGCGGCATAGTCCGGCCTGTTCTGCGGGTCATCGGGCTTGATCTTCGCCTTGTACTTCTCGGTGATCTCCGGTTTCGCCTGGATGGGCGTGTGGACGGCGTAGTGCGGCAGGTACAGGAAAAATGGGCGGTCCTTGTTCTTTTCGATAAAGCCCAGCGCCTCGTCGGTCAGGCGGTCGGCCAGGTATTCACCCGGCTTGCGGTCAGGCAGCGTGGGAATCTTGTATGGGTCGAAATGGCTCGGCGTACTGCCCTTTTCGCACCCACCGATGTTGACGTCAAAGCCCTGATGGGTCGGGTAGAATTCCTTGCCGCCGAGGTGCCACTTGCCGATGCTGGCAGTCGCGTACCCGAGCTTCTTGAGTTCCTCCGCGATGGTCGTTTCCTCAAGCGGGAGTTCCATGTGCATTTCAGCGGGTTTCAGCTTGGCGAAGGGGAACTTGTGGCCGGGAATCCAGTCGGTGAGGTGCAGCCGCGCGGGATACTTGCCGGTCATGATGCTCGCGCGGGTGGGGGAGCAGACCGGGCAAGCGGCATAGGCCTGGGTGAACTTCATGCCCTGAGCGGCCAGCTTCTCCACGTTCGGGGTTTCGTAGAACCTGCTGCCGTATGCGCTGGTGTCGCGCCAGCCCATGTCATCAACCAGTATGAAGACGATGTTCGGCCTGCGCTGGTCGGCTGCGAAGGCGCACTCCGGCAGGAGACTTGCCGCTGCGAGTCCGAGTGCGCCGCGCCCGATGGTTGCCATGAAGTCACGTCTGGTCATGCTGCTCATGATATGCTCCCTCGCGAAAGGTCTTTGGTGGAATGTACGGCCTCGTGAGTGAGAAATCCTCTTGTTGGGGAGGAAGGGGAAGCGAGTACGAGTAAGAGTACGAATACGAGACACGAACAGGAGATGACCAATGGCAAGACTAGCGATCAAGGGTGGAGAGGCTGTACGAACTAAGGCGTGGCAGACGTGGCCGATCAAGGGCGAGCGTGAAGAGGAACTGCTGCTGCAGGTGCTGAGGAGCGGGGATTGGGCCGCCGGTAACCGACCGATGGAGGAGGAGTTCTGCGCAAAGTTTGCGGCATTCTCACGCGCGAACCACTGCGTCTGCCTGATGAACGGCACTGTCACCCTTCAGCTTGCATTGGAGGCCTTGGACATCGGCGCGGGCGACGAAGTGATCGTGCCTGGGTACACCTGGCAGGCGACCGCCGCGGCGTGCCTGGACGTGAATGCCATCCCCATCATCGTAGACGTTGAGCCTGAGACCTACTGCATAGACCCCGATCTGGTCGAGGCGGCCATCACTCCGCGGACCAAAGCGATCATCCCGGTTCACCTCTACGGCAGCATGGCGGATATGGATAGAATCATGGACATCGCCAGAAAGCATGATCTGAAGGTAGTGGAGGACTGCGCGCAGAGTCACGGCTCTCGTTGGCGGGAGATGGGCGTTGGGGTTATCGGCGACATCGGCTCGTTCAGCATGCAGCACAGTAAGGTGATCACGTCCGGCGAGGGTGGAGTCTGCCTCACCAACGATGAGTATCTGTACGACAGGCTTGCGGCGCTCAGGCACTGCGGGCGACCGAGGCAGGGCGAGGTGTCACCGATTCAGAGCGGCAACTATCGGATGACCGAGTTCCAGGCCGCGGTGCTGCTGGCCCAACTTGAACGTTTGGAAGAGCAGACCAACCGCAGGGATGAGAACGCGATCTACCTGAACAGCCGGCTTGCGCAGATACCGGGGATCACACCGATGCTGCGCCGTCCGCAGGTTACGCGCCAGGCGTACTTCTCGTTCGTGTTTCGCTACGACCAGACGGTCTGGGGCGCGCCTCGACGGGCGTTCCTGCAGGCACTGTCTGCGGAGATCAACCTCGGCCCGTGGATCATATTCGAGCCGTTGAACAAGGCCACGCTGTACAACCCACAGACGAAGAAGCGCCATCATTGGAGCGAGGATTACTGGCAGGCGATAGACCCTGCGCGGTTCGATCTGCCGGTGTGTGACAAGGCCTATGGCGAGGAGTGCGTAGCGTTCCACCATCCGTTCCTGCTGGGAACGAAGGCGGATATGGACGACTTTGTTGACGGCGTGGCGAAGGTGTTCGACTGCCGTGCTGAACTTGCCGACGCCTGAAGCCGATTCGCCAGACGAGGCAGCTATGCGGCGATGGGTTCGTATTCGGCCACAGGTTCGATGTCAGGCGACTGCGCCTGCGGCTCTTCAACCGGTTTCGATTCAGCCGGGGTCTTGACGTTTGTCACCACCAGCGCCAGGTTCTTGTTGCGAATGCCAGGCCTGCCGCTGAACAGGTGGTTGTTTCCTACCATCACTTCAAGCTGACCATTCGCGGGACGAGATGTTCTGATGACATCGCCGATCTTCAGGTTGCGGGCATCAGGAACCGAGATGGAAGTGTGACCTAGCATGACTTTGCAGGGAATACTGACCTGATCGAGATGCTTTCTGATTTTGGTTGGCCCATTTACATCCTGCTTGCCGCCGCTTCGGGTGAGTCTCGCTGCGGACAAATTCGGTAGCACATGCTCCACACTGTTGGCCGGGATAGAGAGCGTCATCATACCAAGCGGTCCGCCGGTAATTATTTCGAAACTGCAGACCAGCATGGCTTCGGATGGCGACATGGGTTCATCAAAGGATTCGCTGTTTGAGACTTTGGTGATCTGCGGGTCAATGGTTACCATGCCGGACCAGGAATCTGCGTACGTTTGCAAACAAGTTTCCAGTACACGCTTGGCGACGCAAAGATCTATCGGTGTCAGATCGCTGGGCAGGCACTGACTTTGAGGATTTGCACCGCAAAGGACGTCTACCCACAGGCCCACCACACTAGGGTTTACTTCAAGGATTATGCTGGATGCGAGCGGCTCCGCAGTGATCTCGGCGATAAGGGTCTTGCTTGGAACGGAGGCCCGATATTCCTTATATGAGACCTGATCGGCGCCTATCAGATTGACTCTGGTCTGAAGCTGATACATGCCGGTCAGTGTACTCGTGAGGCTGGCTGCAAAGTCTGAATGCAAGGCGGTGAGGGTACGCAGATGTTCCTTGGAGAAACGATCAGGAGACGTGAAATCATATATGCGCACCTGACGACCTGGTGAGCCAGGTGAACTCTCAGCAGGCGAAGAATCGCCTCCTGATCCATATGCCGCCATCAGGGCATTGATTTCATCTTGGCTAAGAATATCTGCCAATCGTAATTCCTCCGCGTACGAAGTCAGCCCGCATCATCCACGGTTTTTGCGAACGATGTGGAATGATTTAGCTCCGTCAAGCAGCCTTAGGCATTCCGGATTCAGCCAGTGCGACACTGATCTCCATCCTGCCGAATGAAGTGATAACCGGCACGACAAGCGCCGCCACCTTCGTTGACACTCGAACGTCTGCCCCCTCAATCACAGATGGAGGCGTAATATCGCATTTGTATCCTGCGTTGTAGAGTAGGCTGGTAGCATTTCCGGTTATCATATTACCAAGCTCAGAGACAGCGCTCCAGGCCATGTCGCTCATTTCAGCTAAGTTTTCTCCCATCATGGCAGAAGCTATTTTCTGAGCAGTGACCAGGGATATGCCGTAAAGCGCTGTGCCGGCTACATCACCGTTTACGCCAGCGACTATCGTTACCTGCTTCGTGGTGAAAGTGGCGCTCCGCATGGACAACTGACCGCGTTCCACAGGATCGTACTGTATCGTCTCCAACACCGTAAATGCTGCTTTTACAAATGGTTCGATGAATTCCACTTTCATGCTATATGACGACCTCTTCTTCCTCAGGGCGGATGCTGATCTCGCCCATTTCATCCAGTTTGTGTACTACGGCTACCACTTTGCGTCTCGCGGCTTCCACATCACGCAGTTTCACCGCCCCCATCATCTCAAGGTCATCCTTGAGCACTTCTACAGCCCTCTCTGACATATTCCTGAAGAAGATATCCTTCAGTGCATCCGACGCGCCCTTCATGCTGAGTTTCAGATCTTCCGGTTCCAGTTCGCGTATGACGATCTGCATGGCGCGGTCCGGCAGAGTCACGATATCGTCGAACACGAACATAAGCTGTCGCACGCTCTCGGCAACACTGGCTTCTGCGCCCTCCAAGTATTCCAGTATCTTGGATTCGGTTGTTCTGTCAGCAATGTTAAGTATCGTCACCAATGATTGAATTCCGCCGACGGCTCTTAGCGCACCTCTTCGGTCGCGTGACAGCTTGTCTTTCAGCAGTTCATCTACCACACGCACGGTTTCAGGGGCCAAAGGGCGCATTCCGGTCAGTTTGTATGCAACGGCGCCCTGTGATTCCGGTGAAAGCTGAGACATAACATCAGCCGCCAGGTTCGGCGGTAGATGTGCCAATATGAGCGCGATGACCTGCGGGCGATCCTTCTGAATTGCGCTGACAAGTTGGCCTACATTGGAACTCTTCACCCAGTCAAACGGTCGTCCACTGGAGCCGGCATTGATGTCGTCAATTATCTCCCTGGCCTTGATCGGGCCGAGTGATTGCTCCAGTAGATCCTTGACGTAGATCATGCCGCCGGTGCCGCCGCCTATCCGCCTGGCGTGATTGAACTCCCGGACGACGCTAGTTTGGGCTTCAGGGTCGAACTCTTTGCTTTCGGCGATCTGAGTGGCCAGACGCTGAACCTCATCAGGCGTGAGGTGTTTCAGCACCTCACTCGCCCCAATTGTGCCGAGGTTGATGAGCAGCAGTCCCGCCTTTTCTATTCCAGACAGATCCGTGATGGATGTCAAAGCTTTTCGACCTCACAAGACTATTTCGTCTGAGTTTGTTGCGCAATTATTGCCCGTATATTCCATTATAGGCAGAATGTCTCGCTCATATCAGGGCTGAATACCTTAAGGGCGAAGGAATATCAACCCTCTTTTGCATGTTCATCTGCCTTGATATTGCACTCACAGATGGGTTATGATTACTCTTGATGGAAGGGCGGTCTGCTTGCACCCGGTTCCGCTCTGGTGAATTACATGCCCTTGTATTTCTTATGCCGCAAAACCGTACTGATCTGGTGCGCTTTTCTGTGCGTTGCGCAGATGCCTGTTGTCGCTCAGTTTGCGCAGGATGACAGCAGATCGTTCGATCTCGTGTACAGGGTGAACGGCTTCACGCAGGACACGTTCTTCGGTGAGCCGACTGCGTTGGCGCTGGACGAGGGCAGGGGTGTTTTTTGGCTGGCTGATTCCAAGTACGGCAGGGTCTATTCCTTCTCATTGCAGGGCGTGCCGAAGACTGAGTATGGCGCTGAGAAGGGACTGGAGACACCGATCGGTGTCTCCATTGACAAGCTTGGGAAGGTATACATAGCTGAGAAGTCGCCTGGTCCGATCAAGGTGATAGGGCTGGATGGTGAGCTTAAGAAACTTGAGATTCCTCCACCTGCGAGCGGCGAGCCGACCGCACCGGGACGGATGAAGTTTGACCGAAACGGCGTCCTGTATGTAGTTGACAGAGCGAACTTCCGTGTGGTTGTCCTGGATTCGGCAGGCAAGGTACGGCTCACCGTAGGCTCGAAGGGCGACAAACGCGGGCAGTTCAAGTCGTTACAGGATGTAGCTGTTGACCGGCAAGGCAGGATTTACGCGCTTGATTCAGAAGGAACGCCGGTACAGGTTTTTGACAAGAACGGCAAGTACATCTACAAGTTCGGGTTTCGCGGCGAGGGTGGTGAGGACATCTCATATCCCTCAGGCATATTCGTGGACAGCAATGATCAGATTTGGGTCACCGATAGGGGCAGGCACGCACTGAAGGTTTTCGACAGATCAGGCACATTCCTCCGCGCACTGGGCAAGTACGGCGTGGACGAGGGATTCCTCTTTCAGCCGGCTGATGCGGTGATGGATGGACTCGGACGGGTTTACGTTGCAGAGGCGGGTGCGAGGCGTGTGCAGGTCTTCTCGCTCAGCAGACCGTTTGAACCGTTCAGCCCACAGGGGCTTTGACAAAGACTAAGGAGACAGGCTCTTGGCAAAACAAGCGCCCAGCGCGAAAAAAGATCAGGCGGATGTAGGGTTCATCGAAGCGATTTGGGGCTTCTTCAGTTCGATGAAGACGGCCATCACGCTATTGTTGATCCTCTCGGCAGGTTCCGTGATCGGCACTGTGGTTCCTCAGATTTCGATGGGCGCGACCGCCACGGAAATTTCAGCCAAGTACGGCGCAGTCGGGTACAGACTTATCCATGCCATGCAACTGGATACAGCCTATGATTCCTTTTGGTATCTGGGGCTGCTAATTCTGATTGGTATCAACCTTCTGGTCTGCAGTCTGAAGCGGTTCAACTCCGTCAAACGTCGAGTATTCCATCCGCAGATCGTGGCCTCAGAGAAGCAGATATCCGGTATGCAGAGAGTGGAGACGTTCCATACTCGGATGTCTGTGAGCGAGGCGGCGGCGGCGGTTGAAACTGCACTGCGCTCATCAGCGTATCATGTATTGGGTGCGGAAGACGCGGGTGACCACGTGATCTATGCCGCAAAGGGTAGACTCAGTTTCTGGGGTCCGTATCTCACGCATCTCAGCATATTGGTGATTTTCATAGGTGCGGTAGTCGGCGCAAAGCTGGGGTTCTCGGGCTTCACTAGCATTGACGAGGGTCGGTTCACGGATCAGTGCTACACTCGGAAGGGTGATGCCCAACCGCTCGGGTATAAGCTGGCGTTGAAGAGCTTTACCATAGGGTATGACAAAGGCCACAATCCTACCAGCTATCGGAGCGAACTGGAGGCAATGGAAGGCAATCGCGTCGCGCTGAAAAGAACTATTGACGTGAACCATCCGTTGACATACAAGGGTATAACGTTCTACCAGTCGTACTTTGGACTGAGCGATGTTACGCTGAAAGTGACTGCGCCGAACGGTGACTCCAAAATTCTGGTGTTTCAGGTACAGAAGCAACAGAGCGACCATGGCACGCAGTATGTTCTCGTTGGGTCATCAGGCGATATGGCGTTTGAACAATTCGTGCTCGCGGGCAAGCGATTGACGGTATTTGCCCACGATCTCGCGCCGGACTACATCGGCGGTGAAAAGATAAGCATGACTGATATGCCGCTGAACCCGGCGGTTCGTGTGATGGTGAACGACCGAATGCCCGCATACAAAGGCATGGACGCATGGACTGATCTGGGATGGTTGCTGGAATCGAAGTCGGCTGGGTATAAGGGATACAAGGTTGAGGTTACAGACGTGGTGAAGTATACCGCGCTGCAGGTGGCCAGGAATCCCGGGCTGCCGGTGGTTTATGCAGGTTTTGGGCTGATTCTGATCGGCGTATTCGTTTCGTTCTATGTGAGCAGGCGATCTGTGCGCGTGAGAGTGACCGGTGACGCGGACGGCGCGACGGCGCTGGTAGGCGGTAACTCGCGGACAGACCCTGAGGTTTTCGACGCTGATTTCTTGCGATTGCGCGAGATACTGAAATAGGAATGTTTTCAAGGAGCAGAACATGAAAAGGTACTTAGCAGTAGTTGCGGCAATTGGTGCGGTGGGAGCGCTGGCGGCATTGGTCATGGCAGACGCACATACCGCCCTGTTCAAGGGTTCCACCACGTGCAAAATGTGTCATAAGTTGATGCATAAGGACTTGGTCGCCGGGTTTGAGAAGGGCGGCCATGTGAAGGCAATGGCGGCGGTGGCAACGGAAGGCGCGGCGGTCACGGACATTGCAGCGAGTCCGTCATTCAAGAAGGAACAGGTAGCTTTTGTTTTTGGCAAGGGGATCAGGGAGCAGGCATACCTGGATGCCAACTACAAGGTGTTGCCGGCGAAATGGGACGTGAAATCTAAGTCCTGGAAACCGCAGGAGGCTGGGGACGGCGCCGCTCAGTGCATCGGCTGTCATACCACCGGGTATGATCCGGCGAAAAAGACGTACAATGAACTGGGCGTGACTTGCGAAGCCTGCCATGGGCCGGGCAGCGAACATACAGCGGGCGACACGAAGGCCATCCTGCATCTGAAAACCCTGGACAAGACTAAGCAGTCCATGGTCTGCGGCCAGTGCCACTCCATAGGCAAAGACCCCACGGGTAAGTTTGCGTTCCCTGTCGGCTACAGGCCCGGCGATGATCTGACCAAGTGCTTCGTGGATGCAAAGCCGACCGTCACCGGAAGAAATCAGCAGTATTCGGAGTTCATCCAGAGCAGCAAGTTCAAGGCTGGGATTGGGTGTACTTCCTGCCACGATCCGCACGGCAAATCGGGATTGGAGCACCAGTTGATAAAGCCGATCAACGAGCTGTGTCTGTCCTGTCATGCCGCGAAGATCACCGATATGAAGACACATGCGCCGACCGCGGCTGCCGATGCCACATGTGCCACATGCCATATGCACGGCGGTGAACACTTCTTCAACAAACCGCAGAAATAGCTGAATCGTCGGGAGGATTTTGTTCATGACAGTCGAGCTTGGAGTCACGCTGTTTCGCGTCGCGTTTGCCGTGTATGCTCTCGCGGCCCTGTGTTATGTCGTCCACCTGTTCACCAGGAACGAGGCAGTGGTGAAGACCGGCCGGTGGATACTGATCGTTGGCTTGATTGCACACACGGCCTCGTTGGTTGTGCGCACGAATGCCGCCCACCGAATGCCGTTTCTGAACCTGTATGAGTACATGCTGTCACTCACATGGGGTGCGATGGTCGTCTACCTTGCGCTGGAGCTTCTCACCAAGAGCAGGGCATACGGCTCATTCGTGGTGCCTTTGGTAACAGCGTTCGCCTTCATGACGATGCGGCTGCCGAGTGAGGTCAATCCCACAATGCCCGCGCTGGAAAGCGCCTGGCGGACGCCTCACATCGGAACAGCTATCCTCGCCTATTCAGCCTTTGCGATTGCATTCGGCGTGGCGATCATGTACCTTCTGGCAGAGAAGAATGAGGGCAAAACAGGATCGTTCTGGGCGACGAGGCTTCCGTCACTGAAGGTCATGGACAGGACTATCTACCGCACCATCGCATTCGGATTCCTGATGCAGACGCTGCTGCTCATTACCGGCGCTATTTGGGCCGAACGCGCATGGGGCAGCTACTGGAGCTGGGACCCCAAAGAGACATGGGCGCTGATTACCTGGCTGATATATGCCGTATATCTGCACACACGCACCCAGATGGGCTGGCAGGGCAGAAAATCGGCGATTATGGCAGTTATCGGGTTTGTGGCGACGTTGTTCACTCTGTTTGGCGTGGCCTTTCTGATGAGCGGTCTTCACAGCTATGCTTGATCACAGGATATCTGAATGGCACACTACCCAATAAACCTGGACTTGCGTGGTAAGAGATGTCTGGTCATCGGCGGCGGGTCCGTGGGCGAGCGCAAGGTTGAAACTCTACTGGAGTATGACGCGGCGGTGGTCTTGGTTGCGCCGGTCGTTACGTCCAGACTGCGTGAGCTTGCAGAGAACGGTTCAGTACGCCTGATTCATACCGTCTACAGACCCGACATGCTGCACAATGTCTTTCTCGTTATCGCGGCGACGGGCGAGCGTGCTGTGAATCGCGCGATTTACGAAGAATGCGAGCGGCGCGGCATTCTCGCAAATGTTGTGGATGATCCTGATTATTGCAGATTCTTTGTGCCCTCCACCCTGAAACATGGAGAATTCATGATTAGCGTTTCCACCTCAGGCAGCAGCCCGAGTCTGGCGAAGCACGTGCGCGAGCTGCTGGAACCGCAGTTTGGCCCTGAATACGGCGAACTCACCGAGATACTGGGCCGGTTGCGTGACGAGGTGAAAGAGAAGTATCCCGACATGGAGAGCAGAAGCCAAGCCTATCAGCGGGTTATAGCGTCCGATGTGCTTGATCTGCTGAAGCAGGGCAAGAGTGCCGAGGCACTGCAGAAAGCGCGAACGTGCATCTAGTTGTTATCGGGCTGAACCACAAAACCGCGCCGGTGGAGATCAGAGAGAAACTGAGCATCTCCAATGATGCGCTCTCGGACGCACTGGCCAGTCTCAAATCCAGCAGGCTGACCTCTGAATGCCTCATACTATCCACATGCAACCGCACCGAGGTCTACGCCGTCACTGAGTCCGGCGCGCACGATACTGCAATAGCTGGATGGTTGGCGAGGTATTTTCACATTTTGGAAGAGGCCGTCTCGCCCCATCTCTATTCATATGCGGGTCACAAGGCCGCCGAACACCTGTTTCGCGTGGCGTCCGGCGTTGATTCCATGGTGGTCGGTGAGGCGCAGATTCTGGGCCAGGTGAAGAGCGCGTATGCCGCCGCGCGCCAGGGTCAATTCACGGGTACGGTGTTGAACAACCTTTTTCAGCAGGCAATTACCGTGGGCAAGCGCGCGCGAACGGAGACCGAGATAAGCAAAGGCGCGTTCTCCGTCGGCTCTGTGGCGGTGCAGCTTGCCGGGTCCATCTTCGACAACCTTAGCCGATGCACGGCGCTGGTCATAGGCGCCGGGAAGATGAGCGAACTGGCGATAGCGCACCTTGTATCCGCCGGAGTGACCGACATATTGGTGGCGAACAGGACGCACGAGAAGGCTGTCGCGCTTGCCAATCAGTACTGCGGGAGAGCAGCGCTATTTGACGACTTAGCGAGCGTCCTCGAATCCGCGGATATAGTCATCACCTCCACGGGTTCCAGCGAACCGATCATCACGCGGAAAATGGCCGCCGCCGCCCACCACGCCAGGCGCGGACGTCCGGTCTTCTTCATAGACATGGCTGTCCCTCGCGATATCGAGCCTGGTGTCGGTGAACTGGACAACGTATTTTTGTACAACATAGACGACCTGCAGGCCGTGGTATCCGCACACTCAGCCGGGCGTCAGGTGGAGGCCGCCAGGGTTGAGACCATCATCGCCGAGGAGATCGTGGAGTTTCTGGTATGGTTCAGAAGCCTCGACGCCGTGCCCGTGATAACCGCACTACGCGACAAGCTGGAGGACATCCGCTCTTCGGAGTTCGATAAGCTGATGACCAAGTTGCCGGACCTGTCGCCGGACCAGCGCGAGGCAGTCAACGCCGCCATGCGATCCGTGGTGAACAAGATATGCCACAACCCGATGATTCAGATCAAGGGCTATGCCGCCGACCAGAGTTCGTCAGAAAAGCTGGCGACGATATGCGAGGTCTTCGGCATCTGCCCAAACGAAGCTGAGAAACCCGCCGAACCGGGAGATAGCGAGCCAGGCCAATGAACCAGATAACCGCGCTCCTGCAAGTCACTTTGGCTCTTTACTTTGTTGCGGGCATCATGTTCGCAGTTCGCATGTTCTCAGGTTCGCGGCGTCTGTCTATGGGCGCTTACGGCGTGGCGGGACTGGGTTTGCTAGCACATACCGCGGCGCTGATGGAGTACGGCTTTCACAGACAAAGCATGCCCTTCACGAATCTGTTCGGTGCGCTTTCGTTCTTCGCGTGGGGGATGGTGGCGTTGTACCTGGCGGTTGAGAGACGGTGCAAGATTGTGTCGCTTGGCACATTCGTGTGCGTTATGGCTGCGGCTGTAACCGCCTGTGTGTTGATGCTGCCCAGGGATGTGAGCGTCAGATTGATACCCGCGCTTCAGAACAAGTGGAGCACGGTTCACATCGGCTCGGCGGTGCTCAGCTACTCCGGGTTTGTGCTGGCCTTTGGGGCGTCGCTCGGGTACTGGCTGCAGGAGCGCATGCTGAAGACCAAGCGAATCAACGCCATTCAGAAGCATCTGCCGCCGCTGGACGTGCTGGACAGGTTCGCTTACCGCATGGTGACGCTCTCGTTCCCGATGCTTACGCTGGGGATTATCACCGGTGCGTTGTGGGCGCAGGACGCCTGGGGCAGCTACTGGAGCTGGGACCCGAAGGAGACCTGGGCGCTGATCACCTGGCTGATCTACGCGGCGTATCTGCACGTCCGAGTGATGCAGGGCTGGCGCGGCAAGCGTGCCAACCGCCTGCTTCTCACCGGCTTCGTCTCAGTGATAGTCACCTTCATCGGCGTGAACGCGCTCTCCCACGGTATGCACAAGTACAACTGGTAGGCGAGGGCGCGAACATCGAACGCCGAACGCTCAACTTCCAACATCGAAGTAGAGACGAGCAGTACCGGGGAGTCGTGAGTCGTGTCTCTTTCTCTTCTGTGAGCGCTCGTGAATCGTACTCGTGAATCCTGCTCGTACTCGGTTTCGTCGGTCATGCAGATTCAGAGCAAGCGTAAGAGTAAGAGTAAGAGTACGAGAACGAGAAAGAGCGAGATCCACGAGTTGCGTGCTCCACAAAGGATAGTCTTACCCCTACGACGAACACTCTCCTGAATCTGCCAGTTTTTGCAGCGGAGGTATTACCATGCGTTCGATCAGACTTGCAGTACTTGTCACTATTCTGGCGATTATCGCCATAACATCAGCCTGTGGAGGGGATTCCGTGAACATCGAAAAAGTGAAGTATTTCGACCAGCCGAACTGCTACAAGCTTTCTAACGGCGAGGTGGAGGTTATCGTGACCTCGGACATCGGCCCGAGGATCATTCGTTACAGCTTCATCGGCGGCGAGAATATCCTGGCCGAACTGGGCACAGGCCCGACGATCAAGACCGAGCTTGGCGACTGGCATCCCTACGGCGGCCACCGTCTGTGGCATGCCCCCGAGGTTCTGCCGCGCACATATGTGCCGGACAACAAGCCGGTGAAGGTGGAGCAGATGGGCCGACGCACGATCTCGCTCACCGAGGACGTGGAGGAAGCGACCGGAATCGAGAAGATCATGATGGTCCACCTCGATGAGACGGGTACGAGAGTCACCGTCACCCATACGCTGCGGAACAAGGGGCTGTGGACGATCGAGCTTGCGCCGTGGGCGTTGACGATCATGAACGGCGGCGGCACGACCATCATCCCGAACGAGCCGTACATCTCGCACGACGAAAAGCTGCTCCCCGCCCGCGTGATGGCGATCTGGCACTACACCGATTTCAGCGATTCGCGCTGGAAACTTGGCAAGAAGTACATCCGCGTTAGCACGGATGAGAAGATTGACGAGCCGCAGAAGGTGGGAGTAGCCGACAAGCAGGGCTGGGCGGGCTACCTTCGCAAGGGCGAGATGTTCATCAAGTCGTTCACCTACGAAGAGGGCGCGAAGTACCCGGACGGCGGCTGCAACTGCGAGACGTACACGGCGGGCACGTTCATGGAATTGGAATCGCTTGCCCCGCTCGTGAACTTGGATGCCGGTAAGAGCGTCAGTTACGTTGAGCACTGGAACCTCTTCAAGGGTGTGGACGCCGGTGCGACGGAAGAGACGCTGGAGTCCGCGCTGAAGCCGTTGCTGGCGAAGGTGGCGGCGAAATAGGTGGTAGGTGGTTGGTGTTAGGATGGGAGAATGGCTAAGAGAAGATGGCTGATGGTTAAGGGAAGATGGCTGATGGCTGTTCCGGCCTAACACCTACCACCTACCAACTAACACCTTATGCAAACGATGGGAGGGGCATAGTGCTAACTAGGCGGGATTTCCTGAAGGCGGGGCTTGCGGCTGGGGCGTGTGCCGGGTTGGCGGGCATTATGCCGTCGGTGCTGGAGGCGAAGGAGAACGGGTACAACGTGCTCTTTTTCGCGGTGGATGATCTGCGTCCGGAATTGGGCTGCTACGGTATATCAAAAGCCAAGACCCCGAACATAGACGCTCTTGCGGCGCACGGCACGCAGTTCAACCGGGCGTACTGCCAGCAGGCGGTGTGCAGTCCCACCAGGACTTCTCTGCTCACAGGGTGCAGGCCGGATACCACGAAGGTCTACAACCTGGAGGACCACTTCCGCAGGTTTATCCCTGATGTCGTCACGCTCCCGCAGTACTTCAAGCAGCAAGGCTATTTCACTCAGGGACTGAGCAAGATATACCACCCCGGCCTGGATGATCCGGCATCCTGGAGTGTGCCGCACTGGCAACCGAACGCCCGCAACTACGGCGACCCCGAGGCGATAAAAGCCATTGACGGTGAGATAAAGCAGCTAAAGGCGCAGGGGAAGTACGTTCCTCCAGGCGCTGTCGAGAGCGATGCGAAGACCGGCGTGAACACCAAAATCAGGCCAGGCACGATACCCAAAGGCCCGGCTTGGGAGAGCGACGATGTGCCCGACAACACGTTTGCGGACGGCATGACGGCTGACAAAGCGGTCGAGTGCCTCAAGGAGTTGAAGGACAAGAAGTTCTTCCTGGCGGTCGGGTTTCTGAAGCCGCATCTGCCGTTCGTTGCGCCAAAGAAATACTACGATCTGTATGCCGATACGAAGTTCACCGTGGCGGATAACCCATTCGCTCCCAAGGACTGTCCGGAGGTTGCGCTGACGAACTGGGGCGAGTTGCGCGCATATAAGGGCATGCCGAAGAACGGCGCTCCGATGACCGACAAGATAGCTCTGGAGTTGATTCGGGGCTACCACGCTGCCGCCAGTTATACCGATGCACAGGTCGGGCGAGTGATCGGCGAATTGGACAGGCTTGGTCTACGAGAGAAGACGATCATAGTCCTCTGGGGCGATCATGGGTGGCAGCTTGGCGAGCACGGCGAGTGGTGCAAGCATACCAACTTTGAAGAAGCGACACGCGTGCCGCTGATCATCAGCGCGCCGAACCAGAAGCACAAGGGCGCGAAGTCAGATTCGTTCGCGGAGTTCGTGGATGTCTACCCGACTCTCTGCAGCCTGGCCGGGCTTCCCATGCCCAAGGGTCTTGAGGGAACGAGCCTGGTTCCGGTCATGAACAATCCAAAGGTGTCAGTCAAGTCAGCCGCGTTTAGCCAGTATCCGCGCCCCGGGAACATCATGGGCTACACCATGCGGACTGATCGCTATAGGTACACGGAGTGGGCTGAGAAGGGGAAAGCCCCCGTGGGCGTGGAGCTGTATGACTACAAGACCGACCCTAAGGGCAATGTGAATATCGCCAATCTTCCCGAGAACAAGGAGCTTTCCGCCAAACTCAGCAAGATGCTTCACGACGGCTACAAGGCTGCTCTGGTCAAGGGCAAGTAACGCCCAAATCATGCGGACCCTGACTGCATTGACTCTTGTTCTATTGGTGGCATCGCTCGGCCTATGCCCTGCGGCGGCCGAAAAGCCTAAGGTCGAGTCTGTGAAGATTGACGGGGATATCTACCGCGTTCAGTGGCTCCACCGCGAACGGTGGGACGCGAAGTGGACCTCGCGCTGGGCCGTAGAGGGCAATGCCGAGGTGAAGGCTCAGGATGGAAGGCTCTGCGCGCAAGGCCTCGCCACAGGGAAGCCGAATGCCACGATATGGTATCGCCAAGACCTGCCGAAGAACCTGGTCGTCCGGTTCAGGACGAAGGTTCTGCCGCCTGCTGAGAACAACTCCGCTAACCTGAACGTCTTCATCCACGCTCGCGAGCTTGACGGCAGCCCCCTCAAGTTCGGGCGCAGCGGGGCGTATGCAGACTACCACAAGATACCCAACTATATCGTGACTCTCACCGGTGGGGTTCAGCCGGGTTGGAGCCGGGTGCGGCGTGACCCCGGATTCAACATGCTGCATGAGGCCGAGGTGCGTTCGGAGGTCGGCAAGGAATACGCGGTAGTGGTGACGTTGCAGGATGGGCGGATTCGTTACTACATCAATGGGAAGAAATGGCACGATGTGGTTGACCCCGAGCCGCTTCCCTCCGGCAAGTTCGCGCTCCGTACGTGGAGCAGCAACGTGTGGTGGGATGACGTGGAGTTTGGGCGGCTTTTACCAGATCAAGACTAAGTTCGAGATGGGAGTATGACATGGCTAGGATCATGATCGCTGATAGCGGCAATACCGACTGGCGCATTGTGAGCGCCTCAGAGAGCAGCAGTGTCTGCCGGTTCGCGGTTGACGAGCTGCGGAAGTACATGAAGCAGATGAATGGCTGCGTGTTTGCGGACGGCAGCACGTATGATACAGCATATGCCATCGTGGTCGGCATGCGCAGTGATATCGAGTCTGAGGACGCTCGGCACCTCTCCGCTCGCGCCGATGGCTTCGACGGGTACTCACTGGCGATTACCGACACGCGCATCGTCATCGCGGGTGACACCGAGCGCGGGGTGGTCTACGGCGTTTACGACTTGCTGGAGCGGTTCGGCTGCAGGTGGTTCTACCCTCAGCAGGACGCGAAGGACGCGGAGGTGGTCCCAAGTCTGCCGGCACTTGAGGTCAAGAGCGCATCGGTATCCTATGCCTCTCCTGTGCAGTACCGCATCTGTAATGCCAGCGCATTTTTCTTCGACATCGTTCCGACACTGATGAAGGCGCAGTTAGACGCGGCCATGAAGGCGCGGTACAACGGCATGGGCTGGCAGTGCGATCATCGCACATTCGTCGGCGATCAGTACAAGGAACTGGAGTCAACCGGCGTCATCGGCGAAATGAAAAAGCGGGGGATGCTGCTTCACGGCCCTGCTCACAGCTTCCAGCATTTCCTGGGCAATGACTACTATGAGGCTCATCAGGACTGGTTCGGCATGAAAGACGGTAAGCGCGTGAAGCAGGTCTTCGGCGGCGCGCAGTTCTGCTGGTCGAACACCGACGCGCGCAAGGAGTTTGTGGACAACGTTGAGAAGTTCGTCCTCGCCAGCCCGGGCTTGGACATCCTGTGTTCGCTCGGCTGGGACGGAGGCGCGGCGTGTACATGCCCGGAGTGTGCGAAGTCAACGCCAGGCGACCTGATGCTGACGATCCAGAATCAAATTGTAGAACGGCTGGCGGGTAGTGCGCCGCACATCGTGGTTGAGATGTCCGGCGGGTACTCCCCGGTTGACGATCCGCCCCTGCACACCAAACCGCACCAGAAGCTGCGCGTGATCTGGGCGCACTGGGGCAGGTACATGGGCTACGGATATGATGACCCGCGCTACGACCGGATTGTCAACCTGGAGACATGGCGCAAAGCGTTTCCGGGCAGGCTGACCCTCTGTCAATACTATACAGACAACTTCGCCACGCCGTGGATCTCCGCGCCGTACACCACGGTGACTGAGGGTGACCGGAAGTACATCCGCGACAAGAACATCAGCGGGATGTACATGCTGGTCTACCCCGAGGGCTACTGGTGGAATCACGGCTTCAACAACTACATGGCCGGCATCTGCCATTATTATTGGGACAAGAAGGCCTATGATGTGCTTTCTGAATTTGCCGTTCATTACTTCGGCCCGAGCGCGGGTCCGCTGATGGCGGCGTACTACGGGCAGTGGGCGACTGAGATAGACCTGTGCTACCGCCTGAAGGGGATAGCGAACGACAGCGATGCGGCGATGCTGGCCCAGCAGCGGTGCCTGTACATAGACCCGGCGGTGGACGCGGTGAGGAACGACCCTGTGCTGGCGCATCGGGTTGGCAAGGTCGCCAAACTCCACGAAATGGCGGAGCGACTTGAGGAGTTCTACCGTCGGCGCGATAAGATCGAGGAGGCGAGGGTGGCCGGGGACTTTGGCAAGGCCGCTGAACTACTACCCAAGGTCCGCGCGCACAAGGAAGCGCTCCTAGCCTTCATGAGATCGCTTTCCGATCTGGGGATCGGGCTGATTGACGGTCGCGAGGTGGACGGGTTCATCAAGATGAGCTTCGACGGCTGGCTTGACGAGGAAGAGAAGTGGATTGCCGAGCGAAGCGCGAAGAAGCGAGAATGGTAGGGCTAGCCAGAGGGGAATGGTCAGGGATGCATGGTCTAATGGTCAGATGGTCAATGGTCAAGTGGAGGGCCGTGGTATGAAGATTGTGCTGGTTATCGCATTGTTGGTGGCGGCGGTATCCACCTGTTCGGCCAAGAGAAACACGCTTCACTTTGAGACGGTGGTCCTCAAGGAGAGCGATCCGGCGATCACCGTGTGTGTCGCCTGGAAGAATGTCGCGGTGAAGCAGCATCCGGTCATTCTCATGCTCGGGAGCATTGAGAAGGACAAGCTCCCCGACTGGAGCGCCGGGCTGGTGGACGAGGGGTACATGCTCGCCGCATTCGCTGCCGATTACCCGCCGGACCCCGATCCCTCCAAACGCGCACAATGGCTGGTTTTCGATCAGCGGTTCGCCCACAGCTATGTCCTCGGCGGGATGCGCGCGCCCAAGGATACCGCGCGGGTGATTGACTACCTTGTTGCCCGAAAGGACGTACACCCGCAGAAGATCGGCTGGCTCGGGAGTTCCTCAACCGCTATACCGGGGCTATCGGTCGCATGCCACGAACCGAGGCTAGCTGCCATCGTGGCGTTCGTGGCGACAGGGGCGTACAAGGAGTGGCTGGACACCTGGATTCCGAACGGCCTGTGGGTCGGTAAGACCCCTGAGCTTTGGCCGGAGACGCTCTCCATCCTGAAAGAATGGGACCCGATTCTGCACGTGGACAGCCTCTACCCCTGCGCAGTGCTGATGGTCAACGGCGGCGCGGACAAGGTTGTTGCCCCTAAGTCTGCGAGGGCTTTCGAGGAGAAAGCGCGCCCGTTCTACACGGCTGATCCGGACCGTTTCCGACTGGTGATCTACGAGGGGAAGAGCCACAATCTGCCCAGGGACATCATCCGCATGTACGCCGAGAACTGGTTCCATCTATACATGCACCCGACCAATCCGCCGCCGGTTGCGCCCGAGGCCCCAAAGAATCTCCAGCAGAGCGTGACTCAGACGCAGATCAACTCGGCCAACCACAAGGATATCGTGGTGGGGAAGTAGGGTAACCACGGGGAAATGGCTGATGGGGGAAGGTGTTAGGTGGTTGATGTTAGTTGTTAGTTGGGGAAAACGCAGAGGCGGACAGGGACTCAAGGTTGCTGTGGTTCTGTTCGCGGTGTTCGCGCTGGCGTCGTCGGCGATCGGCAAACAGCAAGCCGTCATTCTTAAGAACGACAAGTGGACGGTGACTGTCCAGCCGGACACCATGTCGGTAATGGTGCAACCCACGGGCAGGGTTGTCTTGAGATTGGCTTCCCCGCAGAGCGGTCTGGGAGCAGTTCACGGCCTAACGCACAAGGGATCACATCTTCAATGGCAACTCCCGACTGAGTCCATCAGTATTTCCATGGACTTGGTCGGTAACGATCTTCGTATAAACATCCGATCCACCAAGGATGGCAAGTTCACCTGGCCGGTCATACCGTATACCAAGCCCGCGAAGGCGCTCATCTGGCCGAGGTGGGAAGGCTGCTTCATACCACTGGATGACGCCAAGTGGACCGACTACCTCGTGAGCTACGGCGAGTGGAATACCCTGGAAGGCATCACTATGCCGTTCTGGGGGCTGGATTGCGGCGACTATTCGCTGACCTGCATAGTGACCAACCCGTGCAACAACGGTATCGTGTTCAGCAAACCTAACGGACGACTGCAGTCCGGCTTCACTCACGAGTTTACCTCCAATAATCCGGTCAAGGAATACGGGTTCGTCATCCGGTTGGCGAGTAATCCTTCGCCCGTGGAACCTGCGCGGCAGTTTCGCAAATGGCTGGTGGAGAACGGCAAGTTCGTCAGCATGCAGCAGAAGCTAAAGAGCGTTCCGAAGGCGGAACGACTGCTCGGAGCGCCGCACGTCTATCTTTGGGGCGACGGACTGCTGACCAGGCATGATATCCGCGCGAACCAGTGGCAGCCGTGGTGTCGAGATCTGGTCGAGCAGAGCAAGGCGGACGGGCCATCGGTTGGCAAGCGGCTCAAGGAGTTGATGGCTTCTGCGCAATGGGCGCAGGTGGAAGAGATCAGCGGCCTCCAGTACCCCTACGCGTTCATCAAGGATGCGGTGACCTTTGAATTGTCCCGTCTGTTCGCGCTGGCTGGCTTCTATGACAAGGCGTCGTGGACGGGCGTCGCTCTGCCCGATGAGGCAACTCGGCTTCTGGCACGCGCAAAGCTCTCGACGCCGGAGCTCTGCCGCATGAACTGCCTGCTGCTCCAATCGGCGTATCCCGACGCACTCTTGCCGGTGGATGAGTGGGGCGACGGCGTGTCGGTCAAGATGCTCAAGCGGTTCAAGGATGCAGGATTTGATCGGATGATGCTGTGCGTGGGCGGCGTGTCCAGCGTTGAGAAACGCCCGGAAGTGGCCGAGGAAGCGGACAAGATGGGCTACCTTTTCGGTACTTACGACTCATACCACAGCATCCATAACCCTGCGCTGAACGGAACTGAGGCCACCTGGGAGACCGCGCAGTTCGACCAGAAGCTCTACGACACTGGGGCGATAGTCCGTAAGGACGGGACGAAGCTCAGCGGGTTCAAGCGTGCCGGGTATAAGCTCAGCCCGATCGCGGCTTGGCCTTACGTGAAGAAACGCGTGAGCGAGAACATGGCGAGCGTGCCGTTAAACTACTATTTCATTGACTGTGATGCGTTCGGCGAGGCGTATGACGACTACTCACCGCTGCATCCGGCGACCCAAGCGCAGGACATCGCCGCCAGGGTGAAGCGGTTGTCATGGATATCGGCGGCTTTCCACGCGGTGGTCGGTTCAGAGGGCGGGAGCGCCTATGCCGCACCGGCGATTCATGTGGCCGAGGGGATGTTCGGGCCGTCGTTCGGGTGGGGCGACACTGATCTGACCGACAAGAAATCGCCTTTCTACCTCGGCGCATACTATCCGGCGGACGGGCCGAGGGTGTTCACTCAGCAGGTGCCGATCAAGCCGGAGTACGAGACTTTCTTCTACGATCCGCGATACCGCCTGCCGTTGTATGAGGCGGTCTTCCACGATTCGGTG